>JBPYFQ010000097.1:0-22066 GCA_051985625.1 Solirubrobacteraceae bacterium | reverse complement strand
GGGGCTTCGCCGAGCGCGTGCCTGCGGCCCGGGTGCGCAAGGCGCCGAGCGGATGGGCACCCGAGCGCGCGCGAGCAATCCATCAGCGCGCGAAGCCTCCTGCCGGGGTCCGGCTGGTGCTGTTCGCTCAGCGAGGTCGGCAACCTCGCCGGGCGTGATCCGGTCCGACAGCGTCTGCAGCGCGGCGCATCAGGCCGCCACCAGCGCGACGACGTACGCCGCGACCGCCAGCGCGCCCAGCGCAAGCGCGACCTGTCGGCTCGCCCAGGGCGGCGTAGCCGCATCACTGAACAGCATGAACACGACGTCGATCAGCCCGGCGACCGCGAGCAGCAGCCCGGCGGCAGCGATGCACGCTGCCCACCAGGCGCCCGCGATCACGATCGCAGCGATGCCGGCGATCACGAGCATGCCGAACGCGACCGCGCGCGCGACGAGCTCGCCGGGTGTGGGTGCGGGCGTGATCGGCGATGCGGCCATGAGACCTACAGTCGGCCGCCGGGGCTGCAGGGCAAGGTCGGGCGCACGCGCGCGACCACGCCGGGGTGGCTCACCCAAAGGCCTGCGACTCCCCAGTGCGAGATCAGCCGGCGCTCGCGAAGGCGCTCGAGCGCCGCCACCAACTGCTCGACCGCGGGCCGCCGCACCTCCCCCAGGCCTCGGGAGCCCTGCCCGAGCACCGGGACGGGCTCGCCGGACGGCAGCTCGATGTGCGGGACCATGGTGGCCGCAGTAGGCCTGCGGCGCGAGGGCGCAACCGCTGCGCTCAGTGCTGCTCGGCGTCGTGCGAACGCGGCCTGGTGCTCGCCGCGCAGGCCGGCGACCACGGTGCCAGCGAATCGCTCATCGAGGCGTTCAGGCCGCTGATATGGATACGCCCCGGCCACCGGGGGCTGGCGAAACAGCTCGACCTGCTCATCTAGCCCCCGGCAGATCGCCGAGACGCGGTCCTTGGTCATCCCCTCGATCCCAGCTGCTCCACCAGCCGATCCACCTTCCGGGTCGAGACGCCATTGACACACGCCTCCAGCACCACCGCGACGATCGCCTGACGCCACGGTGGTCGGAACCACTACGCGGCGCGCGTTACACCACTTCTACCGGCACGACCGCTTGTGGTGGGGCGGGGTGGCTGTGTGTGAGGGTCGCTCGCCGGCAGGGATGCCGGGCGCAAACCGTGACGTCGCGCCATTTAACGACCGCCGGTACGCGGAGCATTGGCTCGAAGCTCTGAAGCCCTCCCGGATGGGCGAATGGGGTCGGCTCGTCCCGCTGGACGTCACCGGCCTCAGCCCACGCGTCACATGACATCGTCGCCGCGTACGAGGAGCAGATCGAGGTGGTCGACCAGGCGCTATGGAGGGCTGTGTCAGGCTGCGCATCCTTGCCGATGGCCTCGGGGAACTGCCAGTTCACGCGCGGCCGCTTAGACTAGGAGCCCGTGCCCCCGGTTCACCGTCACATGTCGCGCGACCTACTGGGTGTGGAGGCCGGGCTGCCGCTCCTCGGGGTGGTCCAGCGGATGGCGGAGCGCAATGTCGGAGCGGTCCTCGTGATGGAGGGCGGGCGACTTGCCGGGATCATGACCGAGCGCGACCTGATGCGCGCCTACGCGCGTGGCTTGCGGGACGATGCAGTCGTGGGGGATTGCATGACCCCGCACCCCGAGACGATCGCCCCCAACGACACGATCGAGCACGCGGCCGTCTTGATGATTCACGGGGGCTATCGCCACCTGCCCGTGGTCGACGGTGATGACGTGGTGGGGGTCCTCTCGATGCGCGACTTAGTGCAGGTCGTCGTCGAGGACACCGCCCCCCGGGGCGCCTGAGAGGTACCGGCGGGGCCGAGCGTGCTGTTTACGATCAGCCGGGCGCTGACCGGAGGACGGCGGACAGCGCTGTTGAATGTCCTGGGCAACGAACTGGTGATGATCGGGCTCGGAGTCGGCGTCGCCGTGACCGGCCGCAAGGACTAACGGGCCACCACCGGCAAACACCACGCGCACCAATAGGGACTAGTCGCAGCGAGCGAAACGTGAGACGATGCGCGCAGCCGCTCGCCTGCACCGCCCATCCATGAGCTACCCGATCGTCCTGTGCGTCGTGGCCGTCGAGGCGCTGAACCTGCTGCTGCTGTGGATTGCGCTCCGCGTGAGCATCTGTCGCGTGGCACGCCCGTTGGTTGCGTGCTCTGGCGTGTCGGGCGCCTGGGGAGCGTGGGTTCTCGTCATCGTGGTCCATGGCCCGGTGTCGATGATGGCCCTCACCACTTCGGTGTTGGCTGTGAGCAGCGTGGCGATGGGTGTTGCGATTCATCTCGCCACGTATGAGGAGGAGGACCGCCCCGACGACGGAGGGGGTGGGGCACCAATCCACGGTCCCGAGGCTCCGAACGGCGGTGGGGGTGACGAACCGCCGTGGTGGCCAGAGTTTGAGCGGCAGGTGGCCGCCTATGCTGCGCGGGGTGACCGCGAGCGGCACCCGGTCGGCTGCTGAGTGACCTCGGCCGGTCTCGGGGCTCGCGGCTGGCTTCAATCCGCGCGGGACCCTCCAGCCGCCTGTCGCGCGACGAGCGCGATGCTGGTGACGACCAGCCAGGCAAACATCAGCACGGCGCCCAGCAGGAGAACCGCATACGTAGCCGAGCGGTTGTTCGTCGGGCCGAGGAAGGTGCTCGCACCAGCCGCGCCACACAGGGCGGTGACGACTCCGAGCCAGCCGGTCCAACGCGCCAGGATCCGCTCTCGCAGCGTCGCCGCGGCAACGACGCCGACCATGGGGACAAGCGGCACCCCGATGGCCGGACCACCCGCGAGATAGGAGAGCACGACGAGCGCGTGCGCGAGCGGCGCATCCCGGGCGACCGTTGGCTCGGCCAGCGTGCGGTAGAACAGCGCCGATAGCAGCAGGAAGGCGGCCGCGACGGCGCCGCCTGCCAGCGCGAGCGCGGCCAGACCAGCCGGCACGCGGCTTTCGTCGCTCAGCCAGGCATGGACGTAGGCGGCAAACGCGACCAATGCGATCGCTGAGAGCACATGGAAGAAGCTCAGAGCCCGTACCTCGGGGGCGTTTTGAAGGAAGTAGGCCCTGACGTGGGAGCCAGTCGCGTCGAGCGGCGGGAAGTTGCTGGTCCCAAGCAGGTCGCCGAACAGCAGCCCGCAGGCGAACAGCACGACGGTGAGTACGCCGCTCGCTGCCCACAGCCGTTGCCACGCACTCCCGTGCCGCGGTTCGATCTGGGAACGATCCGGGGCGAGAGAGTCGCTCATGCGGGCTATTTCAACACGCTCCGGCATGGCCTGCAGGGATGCACGTCGGCGCCCCATGCGGGCGGTCTCCTTGCCCATGCTGCTGTCGGCGGCGGCGACGAGTGTCGCCCGGCCGGACAGGTCGAGTCGAGTGGTTTTATCGCGCTCTGAGTCCTGCGGTAGTAGACGTCCCTGCCGTCGCGAGGCGGCCACCAGCCGCAGGAGAACACCAGGCGAGCGCCTGGGCGGGCGTGGTCCAAGACCGCGCGCGCCGTGCCCGACGCGTAGTGATGCATTCCCACCGGCGCGAGCACGACGAGTACCCCGTCGCAGCCGGCGACGGCGCGGGCGATCACTTGGCGGTCGTCCGTCGCCCCCGGCACGATCTCGATCCGCCCGCGGTAGGCGTTGAGCTTGCCGATGCTCTGCTCGCGACAGACCCCGACGACGTCATCGCCGCGATCGAGCGCGTGCTGGACCATGTAGGTACCCAGCTTCCCGGACGCTCCGACGATGCACACCCTCATGACCGGGCTCCCGGCGCGTCGGCGCCCCCCCGATTCGTCGGCGCGTGGGGGATTCGTCCGCGCCCGATCGCAGTACGCGACGCTCGATGTGGCACCACCTCGGCGCGTTCGACCCCGGCGATCGGCAGCGCCAGGGCGATGCGCTGGGCCCAGGCATCGATCGCCGCCCAACCGCGGTGGTCGCCGAAGCGCCCACCGAGGCCATGGAAGAACACGCGTGACCAGAACGGCCACTGGTGCTTGTGAATGACACCCTGGAAGACGCGGTACTCCATCGGACGGCCACGACTGGTCATAGACGGGGGCGCCGAACAGGAGCACGTCATATCGATCGAGATTCCGGACTTCGTCAACCCGGCGCAACTCGGCGGCGGCGCCGAATCTGGCGAGATCCCCGGCGATGCGGGCAGCGATGCCTTCAGTGGCTCCGTGCCGGCTCGCATAGACCACAAGGGCGACGGTCATCCTGGGAGGATTGCCATTGCGAAGAGCGGGCACATCGGGGGATGCCGCAACTGCCACAGCGAAAACGCCGAGGACTCTTCGGATCGTGGTCCGTCTCGCTACTCGCAACGACCTCGCCGTTCGAAGTCGGACGCGATGGCCCTTGCTGGTGGCTGGGGCAGTTAGCGGTGCGGAACGACGTAGATCCGCTGGTGGGTCAGGTAGCGACCGAGGTCGGACGGGCTCGCGGGCGGGGGGCGGAATATGTCGATGTGCCGGCCTTTGATCGCGCCGCCGGTGTCCTGAGCGGTGAACCAGCCGCCGTTGATGGACCGGTAGGCCGGGACGTACACGCGACTGCCCTCCGGGATCAGCTTCGGGTCAACTGCGATCGAGTGGTAATAGCGCAGTGGCAGTGATTCTCCGCGGGCGAAGGTCACGCCCCCGTAGCCCCGAGGCCGCCCGCCCCGCCCGTTGGACCATCCACCGCCGGCGAGCGGGTAGGTCACTGCGCCGAAGCGGTTGCGCCAGCCACCCCGCAGCCAGGCGGGCGGGCCGTGGGTCCACTGGCCGAGACACACGGGCACCGTCTTACGCCCGGCGGCGTTGACCCAATACGTTGCCCCGAGATCCTGGATGTGCGCGGGCCGTCCGCTGAGCGTGATTCCGGAGCCCTCCATAGCCAGCCCGTGCGCCGAGTAGAGCCAGTCGACCGGATGCCGCCCCGACAGCCCGGGGGCGATCACCCGCCGGCCGTTGAACCACCGCTCGGGGGCTGGGTAGTACTCGGTGATGACCACGCCGGACAGCCACTTCCGATGGCTGATCGGGTGGGCTGGCTCCGGCGGCGGGGCGCTGCAGCGGGACGCCAACGCCTTGGGTCGGGCCGGATGAACGGCAATGCGAGCGGTGCTCCTGTCCGCGTGCGCGGCGCTACCTGCCGCCCGGGGGGCCCGCGCCACGCGCTGGGCCGCTACCCACGCCTCAGGCGCGACCATGATCGGATGCCGTGCCGGTGGACCGGGGCGCGGCCCAGACCCAGACCACGGCACCACGGCGACGGGCACAACGGCTACGGCGAACGCGCAGACCAGCCAGCGGCGCATCGCCAGAACCATACGACGTCGACCACCAGCAAGAGCCAGCGACCGATTCGGGAGGCCTCACTGGGCCGTCTCGTGTCGCTCGCCGTTCTTCTCGGAAGCCGCTCCGACCATCGACGGTCACCCGACGGCCATCGGCCGGGCAATCCTGTGACCCGCGACCTATCGCGTGAGCTCGGCCGGCGCGTCCAGGCGGGTGAGCTTCCCCGGGTTGGCCATGGCGTAGATCCGGGTTAACCGGCCGTCTTCGATCACCAGGCTGACCACCGCCATCTGGCCGCCGATCTCAACCCGGGCCGCCGGGGAGCCGTTCAGCCACATGCCGCTCGTGACCGGCGTCTGCGCCCGGCTGACGCGGGCCAGGAGCCGGGCCACCCGGTCGGCGCCGTGGATCGGAGCGCGCGCGGCCGGCACGACCCCGCCGCCGTCGGCGATCAGCACGACGTCTGGCGCCATGACCTCAAGCAGTTCCTGCACGTGGCCGGTGCGGACCGCGACCAGAAACCGGTCCACCACCGCCAGCTGCTCAGCCTGGCTCACCGGCATCCGCGGTCGCCGGTCGGCCACGTGATCACGGGCCCGCCGCGCGATCTGCCGCACCGCGTCGGGCGACTTCCTGATCGCCTCCGCGATCTCTTCGTAGGGCGTGTCGAACACGTCCCGCAGCACGAACACCGCGCGCTCGGTCGGCCCGAGTGTCTCCAGCACCGTGAGCATCGCGATCGACACGCTCTCGGCGAGCTCGACATCGTCGGCGATGTCGGGGCTGGTCAGCAACGGCTCGGGCAGCCACGCACCGACGTAGTCCTCGCGTCGGCGCGACACGGTGCGCAGCCGATTGAGAGCCTGGCGGGTGACGATGCGGACGAGGTACGCACGCGGGTCGAGCACCTGCGCCTGGTCGACCCCGGCCCACCGCAGCCACGACTCCTGGAGCACGTCATCCGCGTCGGCGGCGGAGCCGAGCATCTCATAGGCGACCGTGAACAGCAGGCTGCGGTGGGTGACGAATGGGTCGTCGGTCATACCGCCGCCATCATGCGAGTGCCGCCCGGGCCGTCGTGGGGGCCAGCGGGACCGTGCAGGCCGCCGAGAACCCCTGTGACTCGATCCCCTGGGCCACATTGCCCCGGGTCGCCATGTTCGCGAAGGCGATGAAGCTGGTCAGCTCCACCATCGCGGCCGGGCCGAGCTGAGCGAGCAGGTGCGCGAACATCTCGTCGGTGACCGTCGGCGGCGTGTTCGTCATGGCCTCGGAGTACTCCAGCACGTCGCGCTCCAGCTCGGTGAACACGTCAGCCTCCCGCCAGCGTGGCACCTGGCTGGCCTTGGCCATGTCGAGGTTGTGGTTCTGCGCCTGGAAGTAGTTGATGTCCAGGCACCAGCTGCAGCCGACCTGAGCGGCGACGGCCATGTGGGAGAACGTCTTCAGATCCTCGGCGACGGTGTCCCATCCACCGACCAGCACTGAGAACTGCAGGGCGCTCTCGGCGACCTTCCGGTTGTGCGACACCACCTCAAGCGGTTCGGGCACGGCGCCGAACTGCGCAGTTATCGGCTCGGCGATCTCGGGGGCTAGCTCCGCCTTGGGAATGCGTAGGGCCATGGATGGTCTCCTTGTCTCGTTGCGTCCGTGCATGAGACACCGCCCGCCGCGCGGCTGTGACATCCAACGCTGGCCGGCCGGACCGATCTCGGCCGTAGTGGCGGCCCGTGGGTTGCAGCACGATCGCCGCGCCGATGGTCAAGGAGCGGCTGTTTGCCGATCCGTCGCGTCCGGCGTCGTACGCGGCCGGCGGCAAGCCGCAGATCGAGAGTCAGACCGGCAGTGCACCTCTCGCGCCGCGGCGAGCGCGAGGGCAATCGTCGTTACGCGTTGTCGATCGTGGCGAGGAAGTCATGAAAGGCCTGGTGGGTGCGGGCTGTGTCGCCGGTCGCCGCGAGATCCATCAGCAGGCCACGGATCACAGCGAGCACGACGGTCGCGAGCTCTGGGCGGCCGAGGCTGCGCATCCCGTCTTCGAGGGGTGCGAGCCAGTCGGTGGTCGCGGTTCGTCGGAAGCCGGGCCACAGCGGTTCTCCTGCGGCGTCGTGAAGCCGGGTGAATATGCGCAGGTAGGGCTCGCCCTCTGGCCCGGAGATCGCCGACCATGCGCGGGCCAGGGTCACCGTATAGGGCTCGTCCGGTCGTAGGCGTATGAGGCCGGTGAAGGTCTCGACCTGACGACGCCGGGCCTGCCGCAGGACCTCGCGGAGGAGTCCGTCACGGGTGCCGAAGTGGTAGATCAGCATCCGGTTCGAGGTGTCCGCGGCGACAGCCAACGGCTCGAGTCGGTCGGGGAGGCCGTGCTGGAGCGCGTAGTCGGTGCACGCCTCGAGGATCCGCTGCCGGATCTGCGGTTGCCGGTGCCTGCCCATCGCGTCATTTTTTCACGTAACGGACGGTACGTCTACTATGGCTTCTGCGGCGGATCTCAACGAGATGAGGAGGACGGGATGCGGGTCGTTTTCGTGCACGGCGCGTGTGTGAAGGACGGACCATGGTGGTGGCACCGAACCGGTGAGCTGTTGGCCGAGCGGGGCATCGCCAGCGAGGCGCCGGCGCTGCCGAGCTGTGGTGAGACGGGCGAGCCGGCGGGCGGGGGAGGGCCTGGGCTGCCCGATGATGTCGCCGCCGTCCGGCAGGTTCTGACCGCGAGCGACGAGCAGACCGTGGTCGTTGCTCATAGCTACGGGGGGATCGTCACCGCCGAAGCAGCGGCGGCTCTCGACACCGTGCGCCATCTGCTGCTCGTGTCCAGCTACCTGCCCGAGGCCGGGCAGAGCCTGTCCTCGTTCGCTGCTGAGGAGCCTGCGCCGTTCCTCGACATCGATCCTGAGGACGGGACGTTCACCGTTCGTGTGGACGCGCTGGCCGGGACGTTCCTGCATGACTGCGATGCGGTAATCCAGCGAGAGGCCATCAACAAGACTGCCCGGCAGAGCCTGGCGGTCATCGAGCAGCCGGTGCAATCATCGGCATGGCAGCACATCGCCTCGACCTACCTCGTCTGCGTCAAGGATCGGGGCACCCCCGCCGATCGGCAACGCGAGTTCGCTGATCGGGCGGGGAACGTCGTGGAAATCGACGCCGGCCACCACCCGTTCCTCTCTCAGCCGAGCGCCGTGCGCGACTTGATCTGCGGGTTGTGACCGGCGCTGCGGGCGCGCCGGCGGGCCACGTCTACTGGTAGGTGGCCGCGTCTGACCCGACGTTCAGCTAGCGGTGGCCTGGGCGTGCCGGTGCCCGGCGCCGCACGGGCTCTGGTGCCCGCCGCTGTCGGCTGCGGTCGCGCAGGCTCGGCCGGTTGTGATCGCGCCTGCGCGTCGACGCCTGGTCGGCATCCGGGAGCGGAACGCCCCCACGGGGCGGGCCAGCCGGCGGCGACGGATCGGAACCCGGCCCACCGTCACCGTCGTCATCGGACCAGCCCTCGGCCGCTCCGGACGCGTGGTAGCAGAGCACGGGCGCGATGGCCACCGCGGCGAGCAACAGCCCCAACCACAGAAGCCCGAAGACCCGCTGCGGCAATGCCGCAAAGCTCATCGCGAATGCGAGTCCAACCGCCAAGGCCGACATCGCAAAGCTCGCGCAACCAAGTCGGATCGAGAACCCCGGCCGCCTGCTGCGCCCCAGCGCCGAGCACCCCAGCACCCCGAACTCGATGAACATGAGGACGCTGCCGAGCAGCCACGACAATGCGGTCGCCATCGGCAGAAGCTAGACCAGCCCGCGCCAGACCACAAGCAAACAGGTTTCGAGGGTTGCGTCACCTACTCGACGACGACGAGGAACGGTTTGCCCGCCTCGACGACGTAAGTGGCGAGCTCCGACGCGGGACCGGTGCCGACGTTCCTCACGGAATGGATCGTCTCGGCCGG
Organism: Solirubrobacteraceae bacterium; assembly: GCA_051985625.1. Taxonomy (GTDB): domain Bacteria; phylum Actinomycetota; class Thermoleophilia; order Solirubrobacterales; family Solirubrobacteraceae; genus Palsa-465. The sequence goes on along the minus strand of JBPYFQ010000097.1, from coordinate 12,821 downwards.
AACCATCAATGCCTCGCCCGCGTTGTATGTGCTGGCCCCCTCGCCGTCGATCGTGTACTCCAGCGTGCCTTCGAGGACGTAGATGATCTCCTCGCCCGGATGCTTGTGCCGAACCGGCGGGGCCTCCGGGCCGATCTCGACGCGGTTCTGGATCACCCTGCGCCCGGGAATGCTGAGATCGTGCTCTTGGAGATCGGTCCGCCAGAGTCCGGGTGCCTGCTGAACGGTGGTACTCATGTCAACTCCATAACGTTGCGGTTGGTGAGATCGGGCCCGCCCCCCGCGACGGATCGCCCTCCACGGGGGCCGACGGTGCCGGCGCGTGAGGTCCGGGCCTCAGCGCAAGGACTTGAACGCAGCGCGGATCTCGCTGGTGAACAGCTCGGGCTCTTCCCAGGCGGCGAAGTGGCCGCCCTTGTCGACCTTGTTGAAGTAGATGAGGGTGGGGTAGGCCTGCTCGACCCAGCTGCGCGGCGTCGCGACGATCTCGCCGGGGAACGTCGTGTACCCGACCGGGACGGAGACCGGCGGGGGAGCCTGGCCCGCCGCGCGGGCCGCGGCCTGTCCGCTCTCCCAGTACGAGCGGGCCGCCGAGGCGCCGGTGCCGGTCAGCCAATAGGTCGTGATGTTGTCGAGGATGTGGTCTTGGGTGAGATTGCCTGACGGCCGGCCATCGACAAACGCGCGGGCGATCTTGTAGTAGCTGTCGGTGTCGTGGTCGAGCATCCACGCCGCCAGCGCGACCGGTGAATCCAGCAGGGCGTAGCCGATCGTCTGTGGCCGTGTCGTTTGCTCCAGGAAGTAGCCGAAGCCGGTTGCTCTGAACGCGGCCCCCGCCGCGGCGGCCGCGCGCTCCTCCTCGGTTTCGGTCGGGAAGGAGCCCCCGGCCAGCCCCGGAACGAACAGGTTGGTATGGATTCCGATCAGCCCTTCGGGCGCCTGGCGGCCCATCGCGTCGGTGACGGCGGCGCCGACATCACCGCCCTGGGCGACGTAGCGGGTGTAGCCGAGCCGCGGCATCAGCTTCCCCCATGCCTCCGCGACGCGGCCGGCGTACCAGCCGAGCTCGGCTGGCTCGGCCGAGAAGCCGTATCCGGGGACGGACGGCAGCACCAGGTGGAAAGCGTCCTCCGCGCGTCCGCCGTGCGCGGTGGGGTCCGTGAGCGGGCCGACGGTTTCCAGCAGTTCGACCACGGAGCCCGGCCAGCCGTGGGTCATGACCAGCGGCAACGCGTTCTGATGCGGCGACGTCACGTGGATGAAGTGGACGTCGATCCCGTCGATTTCGGTCTTGAACTGCGGCAGGGCATTCAGTCTGGCCTCGCACCTGCGCCAGTCGTAGTCGCTCGCCCAGTACCGAGCGAGCGCCTGGATCGTTGCCAGCTGTACGCCCTGCGAGCGATCACCAACCAGCTCCTGGCTGGGCAGTCGCGTCGCGGCGATGCGGCGGCGCAGATCCTTCAACTCCACCTCAGGAATCTCAACCCGGAACGGACGAATCGCCGTACCGCCGGACTTCTCGGTCGTGACCGACATCTGGCCCTCCTCGATTTGCGGGACAGCACCAAGCCTGCTCGCCCCTCGTGCGCTTCGCGCCCGTGATCACCCTGGTCGGCACCGGTCCCGCTCACCGGTGCGCCCAATGTGGCTGCTGTCCGCGCGGCGATCACGGTCGGACGGGCTGCGGTGGTCCATGGTTCGTCGTGGCGGGGCACGGGTACACGGGTGTTCTGACACGAGGCCGTCATGTCCGCTGGGTCTACACCTTCTCGACACCCGCTCGTTCCGGCGGCGGCCACTCCCGCCCCGGCGCCCGCAGCGCGGGCCGCCGCTGGGCCCGCGTGGCCGACCTACACCGGTAGCGCGCAACTCGTCGGCACGAGCACCAGCGGCGTGAGCGTCTATGTCGACCCGTCGCTCGGCCAGGCCGCGCTGCAAAACGCGCAAGATCTGTTGGCGGACGCTGACCGGGTTGTGCAGGCCAACAACACGATCTTCAACACCGCGGGTGGGCCGGTCGACGTCATCGTCTTCGCTCTGGGTGGGAAGACGGATGGCACCGGAGGCGCCGACCATGGGGGCTGCACGTTCACCAACGGCAACGCGATCGAGGTCGATGCCTCGTTCGGAGACTCGGCCCGGGTCAGTGCGCTGTTCGAGGCCGAGTTGAGCGAGTGCGCGATGAACGGGCAGCTGTGCGGCGAAAGCACCGGCGAGGCGTTGTCTCGGTGGTGCGCGGCGGTCGTGGGCGCCAACGCGCTGAGCGATTTCGCCACCGCGCCGACGTGGGCCCAGGACGGCATGGCTAACTGGGTCGATCAGACCGAGCCGACCGACCAGGACGCGGACAGCACCGGCTGCGGCATGGCCTTTCTGTCCTGGGTCCTCAGTCAGGGGCACAGCCTTGCCGAGGTGGCACAGGCCATGGTCGCCCTCGGCGACAGCGGGACGCTCGCGCAACTCTACGGCCAGGTGACCGGAAATCAGACTGCCAGCGCCTGGTCAGGCTTCACGGCAGCGATCAATGCGCTGCCCAGCGGCGTGACCAGCGACGATCCGTTCAACGCGCTGGGCACGATCGGGACTTCCCCGACGACTCCCGGCTAAGCGGGCCGCCTCCAGCCTAGGCGTGACGCCGTTCACCTGGTTCGGGTGATGGCAATCCGTACCCGAGCTGGTCAGATGCGAGCCGAGTCCGATCCGAAGGGAGCAGCGGTGGGATTCCTCCACAGACACGACGACAGTGGCGCGACCCGCTACCGGATGCGCGAGAAGATGTTCGCGATCGGCGACGACTTCTGGATCGAGACCGAGGGCGGGGACCGGGCGTTCAAGGTCGACGGCAAGGCGATGCGGGTCCGCGACACGTTCATCCTCAAAGACGACGGCGGCGAGGACCTGTTCAAGGCCCAGGCGAAGAAGCTTCACGTGCGCGACACGATGGAGATCGAGCGCGACGGGGACACGGTGGCCACGATCAAGAAGGCGCTCATCACGCCGCTTCGCGACCGCTTCTCCATCGAGCTGGCCGACGGCAGGGAACTGACAGCCAAGGGCAACATCGTCGATCACGAGTACAAGATCGAGCGCGACGGCGACACGGTGGCCGAGGTCTCCAAGCGCTGGTTCCGCGTCCGCGATACGTACGGGATCGAGATCGCTCCGGGCCAAGACGATGCCCTGGTCCTGGCGGTCGCAGCGTGCATCGACGAGATGGAAGAGCGGTAGCGGCCCCAGTCCGCGGGGTGCTCGTCGTCTGGGGCCGCAAAGCGGACCGCCGCTGCTAGATGCGGGACCCCGACGATGGGCTCAGGTGAGGAGCCGGCGCACGGCGAGCTCAAGGGTATCGCTGCGGTTGCGTGCGCCGGGATCGGCGGCGATGAAGTGGTAGCCGATCGCGAGCGAGAAGGCGAGCACCGCGCGCCCTTCGATCTCTTCTTCGTCGGTGCAGAATGATCCGAACAGCTGTCGCAGGTAGTCCATGCGCCGGTTGTCGACTCGTTGCAGGCGCGCGGCGACGGCGGGGTCGTGCCGGGCCCAGTCGCGGATCGCCAGGTCGATCGGGAGGAGCTCGCGACTGAACGTGAGCGCGCCCGCCCGACGGATTTTCGAGCGGGCGTCGCCACCAGACCGCTCCACCTGTTCCTGGACCTCGTCCGTGGCGGCTCGCTCCCAGGCGTCGAGCATCGCCTCGAGGAGGGCGCCGCGGTCCTGGAACTGCCCGTAGAAACCCCCGCGCGTGACACCCAGGGACTTGGCCAGCGTCTCGACGCGTACGGCGTCAGGCCCGCCGCCGGCTGCCAGTGCGCGCAGCCCGCCTTCGATCCAGGCGGCGCGCGGGGTCTTGGTGGGAGGCGCCATCGCCTCTATCGGAACGGCAGCGAGGTTGACACGGCTGTCGATAATGCCTAGCCTTCAATATATACAGTACTGTACATATGGAGGCGACTGTGATGACGGCAACACGAACCCGCGATCGAGCGCACACGGTGAGCCAGATTTCGCTGCCCGAAGCGGCACAGGGGCTCAGCACTCTGTCCCGGATCGACTATGCGGACGCCTTCGTCGTCACCGCTGAGGCGCAGCACACGGCCGAGCAGTGGGTCGATGCGGTGCTGAACGATGCTCCGGCGAGCGTGCGCCGGCGTCTGTGGCTGGGCTGGACGGCGCTCGGCCTCAGGCTTGGGCCGCCGTGGTCCTCGCACCGCGTGCTCGGCTGGGAGGTCAAGCACAGCGACCCCGCCTCCGTTCTCCTCTCCGCCGACTCCTGGCTCGGGCTCCGCGGCCAGTTGCTGTTCCGCAGCCAACCGGATGGCCTCTTGTTCGCGACGTTCGTGCAACAGACCAATCCAGCCGCCCGGGCACTCTGGGCAGCGATCACACCCCGCCACCAGCGCGTGGTCCGGTCACTCCTGACCCACGCCGCGAGCGGCGTGCAGCGAAGTAGCGCTTAGATCAGGCCGGCGGCCGCCCGGCGGGCCTGCGCGAAGGTGACCAGCCTGCCCGAGCGCTGGTCCCAGAGCTTGAGACGAACGGCGCGCAGGCCGTCCCACAGCGTCAAGGTCGGAACGGTGGCGAACAGCGGACTCGATTCGTGCGCCCGCTTGAGGTGGTAATTGGGGATGCGCGCGTTGAGGTGGTGGATGTGATGCAGCCCGATGTTCCCGGTGAGAAACCGCAGCACGGGCGGAAGCTTCAGGTATGAGCTGCCGCGCAGCGCCGCGTCGGCATATGTCCACGCCTCGTTTCTCTGCCAGTAGGTGTCCTCGAACTGGTGTTGGACGTAGAACAGCCAGATTCCGACCGAGCCGGCGAGCAGCGCCGCTGGGGCCCAGACCAGCAGGAAGTCCCGCCAGCCGATCAGCCAGCACACGGCGCTCACGAGCACGACGAGGGCGGCGTCGGTGGCCAGCACGCTGTTGCGCATACGGGGCCGTGCCGCCCGCGCGACGATCCGCGGGCCGATCACCATCGCGATGATCGGCCCAAGCCCGAACATCACGAAGGGGTTGCGGAGCAGCCGGTAGCCCAACCGGCCCCGCCACGAGCGAGCGGCGTACTCGTCGACGGTCAGCGTGACGATGTCCCCGACGCCACGGCGGTCGAGATCGCCGGCGGTGGCGTGATGCACGGCGTGGTCGTGGCGCCACCGCACGAACGGGGAGAGGACGAAGAGTCCCAGCGCGGTACCCAGCACGGTGTTGGCGCGGCGGGACGGCAGGAGCGAGCCGTGCGCGCAATCGTGGAAGACGACGAACACGCGGACGAGGAATCCCGCGGCAACCACCGTCAGCGCGGCCGTCAGCGGAAGCGAGACGCCGAGCGTCGCGTAGATCGCGCCGCTCAGCGCGAGGTAGGGAACGACGGAGGTTGCGACAGCGAGCAGGCCGCGGCGCGGACAGGGCCTCGCGAAGGGCGCGAGCGTGTCGCGCCAGGCCGGGCGGGAGGGGCGGGAAGTCATGTGCTCCTTGTGGTCGTCTCGGAGAAAATCGACTGCCGACCGCACGCGAGCATGCGATCACGTTGGTCGAGGTCTGGGATACGGCCGCCCGGTCAGGATGCAGTCGCGGGCGATCCTAGCTGCGCGACACGAAGTGGCGCATGAGAGGAGCCTCATGAGGCGCGTTGACCGCCGGCGTCACTGATGTCTACCCCAACGCGGAGGGTTCAAGCCCTGCCACGGCGGCGGGCGTCAGCCGGCCGGCGCGCTCGCGACGATGGCGATCGGAACCTCGGTCGGCGCCTGGCTTGCTGGCTGCCCCACCGGGTGACCGGCCGCCACGACCTTCGAGGCCGCGCTGGCGGCGCTGGCCGATCCGGCTGCGTTGTGAGCCGTCACGACCGCGACGAGGCGATACCCGATGTCGGCTCCACCCACGGCGTACGTCGGCCTGTGCGCGTGCCTCACGGTTCGGCACGTCGAGCGCCGGCACCGGCGCCAGGCGTATGAGTACGACGTCGGCGCGCCTGACCAGAAGCCGATCGACACCGCCAGCTGATGGCCGCGCCGCGCTCTACCGGCCAGCATGGGCCGCCTGGTGATGACCGGGGCGCCAGGCGCGCGCCGGTGGCTGGCGGCATCGGCCGCCGCTGTCAACGACGAGGCGACGCCCGCCGCTACCAGACAGCCGAGGATCACCCGGGCCCGTCTCAGCATGGGAATGAACCGGTCCTGTCGTCGTCTCGAAGCGACATCGCTCGACTGAAGTTGTGGCGCGCAGCAGCGGAGGGGGAGGGAGGCTTGGCGCCGGGGCCCGCCCAGCGGGCCCCGACTGCAGTGCGTAGCGGTACCCGACGCGCCAGTTGCCCTAAACCCGGTGGATCACGGGCGCTGAGCCCGTATGGTTGCGGAGATGTTCTTCGCGGTTCGCCTCGAGCGTGGCGGTCCCTGGGACTGGTCGCGTGACCTGCGTCAGCAGGATGGGTGGGATGACCACGCTCGCTTCATGGACTCCCTCGTCGAGGACGGCTTCATCCTGCTCGGAGGGCCGCTCGGTGGCGGCCGTGATGTTCTGCACGCCGTGTCCGCGCGCTCAGAGGAGGCGGTCCGAGAGCGCCTGGCCCAGGACAACTGGGCGCAGAACGGCATGCTGACGATCACATCGATCGAGCCGTGGACGATCCTGCTCGACGGCCGGTAGAGGCCCCGGCCACATGAGCGACGGGTTTGTCAGAACCGTGCACGTGGCCGCGAGTTCCATCGAGCCTCAGGGCGGCTACCCCTGGGGCCTGCCGGCGGTCACGGCGCTGGCCGAGGGCGTTGACCTGCACTCCAAGGTCACCTACCTCATCGGCGAGAACGGCAGCGGCAAATCGACCCTGCTGGCCGGCCTGGCCGTCGCGGCCGGGATGAGCGCCGAGGGCGGCTCGTCCAATTTCGCGTTCCCATCCGGCGACAGCGCCTACGCGCTGTCCGGCCGTCGGTCGCACTCCGCGCTGGGCGATGCCATGCGACTGGTGCGCGGCGGACGCCGGCCGCGGACCGACTTCTTCCTCAGGGCGGAGAGCCTGTTCGTGGCGGCCACCTATCTCGAGGGTCTCGACGATCATCCGCTGCGCGCCTACGGGGGAACGTCGTTGCACGAGCAGTCCCACGGCGAGGGGTTCCTGGCGATCATGATCAATCGCTTCGGGCCCGACGGGTTCTATTTGCTCGACGAGCCCGAGGCAGCGCTGTCCACCCAGAACTGCCTCACGTGCCTGCGCCGCATCCACGAACTGGTGCAGGAGGGCTCGCAGTTCGTGATCAGCACCCATTCGCCGATCATCCTGGCCTATCCGGACGCCGCGATCTACCGGTGCACCGCCGACGGGCTGGAGCGGATCGATTACGACGACGCCGAGCCGGTGCGGCTCACCCGGGGATTTCTCTCGGCGCCGGATCGCTTCCTGGACCAGCTGCTGGCCGACTGATGGGCCCGGTCCGCCCCGGAGATCGCCGTGGAGGGCACGTGCGCAACTTCGTGACCACGTCCTCGTTCTGGCGATGGATGAAGCGCAGGACAGGCTTTCGCGGGTTGCACTCGGGTCGGCTCCGCCGGGCGCTGCCGGCGGTTCTCCTCTGCATCGTCGCGGCGGCGACGCCCGGCGTCGCGCTCGGCGCCGTCCGGACGGCGTCCCCGGTGCAGCAGATCTTCGATCAGTGCGCCAGCGGCCATCTCTCCGGCAGCTACACCGTGGGGCAACTGCAACAGGCGCTGAGCGTTATGCCGGCGACGGTCAGCCAATACACGAGCTGCCCCGACGTAGTGCAGACCGCCATCGTCGACACCCGCCATCACCGGGGCGCGAGCGGCGCGATCGACGCTCACGGCGCGTTCCTGCCCCTGCCGCTGGTCGCGATCGTGGCGGCGCTGGTGGCCGCTGCGGGGGTGCTCGGGGTCATGGCGCTCAGGCGGCGCTAGGCCTCAGCCGCGGATCCGCAGGACGATGACCGCGGCGATCACGGCCAGTCCCGCCAGAGCGGTGGCCTGGATGTCGATCGACACCAGGCCGCCGCCCGGATCTCCGCCCACCCACTGGGCGGCCAGGATGACCAGCCCCAGCGCCACCGAGAACAGCGGCATGAACCACTTAGTCGTCTGCATCGAACATCGCCTCCACCGAGGTCTCAAAGAAACGGGCCAGCGCCAGGGCCAGCGGCAGCGACGGCGTGTAGCGGTCCTGCTCGATCGAGTTGATCGTCTGGCGGGATACCCCCATCGCCGTTGCCAGCTGTCCCTGGGACATGCCCCGCTCGGTGCGTTGCTGTCGCACGTGATTGCGCATCCGGTGGCCCGGGTCGAGTCAGCGTCGCGCCGGCCGGGTTGAGCGCCCTGTCATCGACATCATCTGGCTTCTCTGTCAAGTTAGCTTGACAGTCCCGGCTTGTCAAGGACGCTTGACAGCGATGATCGCGGCCAGGTTTCACGCGACGCGCGTGTCAACGTCGTGTGACCGGGCGCTCGGGGTGGGCCTCCCGGGGTAGAACGCGAGGTAGCGGCGAATCGGCCGCGCCCGAGCGACACAGGAGACTTCGATGAATCACGCAGTCACGCGGCGTCAGTTGCTCAAGACCGGCGCAGCGGCTGGGGCGCTGACTCTTGGCTGGGAGGCGCTGATCAACCGCGCCGTGGCGGCGTCGGCGTCCTGCGGGAGCCTGAGCGACATACAGCACGTCGTCATCCTGGTTCAGGAGAACCGCTCGTTTGACCACTACTTCGGCTCGTACCGCGGCGTCCGCGGCTTCGCCGACCCGCGGGCCCTCAAGCTGACCGACGGCAGCGGCCTGACCGTGTTCGCCCAGCCCGGCTACTCCGGCGGCTACCGGGGCGACCACCTGTACCCGTTTCACCTGAACTCGTACAGCAACGGCGAGTGCACCAACGACATCGACCACAGCTGGGCGCCCCAGCACGCTTACTGGGACGGGGGCAAGGTCGACGGCTTCGTCACCGGCCACCTCGCCGCCGACGGAGCGGCCAACGGACCGTTGGCGATGGGGTACTACAACCGCTCCGACCTCCAGTTCTACTACGCGCTCGCCGACGCGTTCACGATCTGCGACGGCTATTACTGCTCGGTGCTCGGACCCACCGATCCGAACCGGCTGTACACGATGTCGGCCTGGTTGGATCCGGCCGGCACCCAGGGCGGGCCGATCCTGTCGACGAGCAGCACGCGCGTCGAGCGCTACCAGACCCTGTCGTGGACAACGATGCCCGAGCAACTTCAGGCCCGCGGGATCAGCTGGAAGGTGTACGGCAGCGCCGATGGCGACTACGGCGACAACGTGCTGCCGTACTTCAAGCAGTACTGGACCAACCCGGTGCTCGGCGCCAACGCCCTGACGCCTCAGTACCCCGCTGGCTTTCAGGCCGACGTCGCCGCCGGGACGCTGCCGCAGGTGTCATGGGTCCTGGCCCCGCTGATCTCCAGCGAGCACCCGCCGGCGCCGGAGATCTTCGGCGAGTCGGTCGCCGCTCAGGTCCTCAACGCGCTGGTGTCAAACCCGGCCGTCTGGGCCAACACGGCGCTGTTCATCACCTACGACGAGAACGGCGGCTTCTTCGATCATGTGCCGCCGCCGACCCCTGCGGCGGGGACGGCCGGCGAGTACCTCACGGCCAACCCGCTCCCCTCCGACGCCGGAGGGGTAAGCGGGCCCATCGGTCTCGGCTTCCGGGTGCCGATGCTCGTCGTCTCGCCGTTCAGCCGTGGTGGGTTCGTCTGCCACGACACGTTCGACCACACCTCGACGTTGCGCTTCCTGGAGACCCGCTTCGGCGCCGAGGTGCCGAACCTGTCGAACTGGCGGCGGTCGGCGACCGGCGATCTCACCTCGGCGTTCAACTTCGCGCGCGTCAACACCTCGGTGCCCTCGCTGCCCCAGCCGTCGATGCTGGACAGCCGGGTGACGATGAGCTCGTGCGCGGCCAGCGCCCCGTTGGACCTGGCCACGGACGGCACGACGACGCTCAAGGATCTGGAACAGACCGTCGTCCCGGCCTATCCGGTGACGATCAACTCCGCGCCCCCGCCCCAGGAGCCGGGCGGCGCGCCGGCCCCAAGCGGTCCGGTCCGCTGTAAGGCCTGAGCGCCCGTCGCCCCTACGGAGCTGACCTGGCTGGCCGAGGCCCGCTCCAGATCGCAGACGACCGGCTGTGCGCCGGCGGCGGCGACGTCGGACGCGTGATCGCGATTCCGGATCAGGCCGACGACCTCGTCGCCGCGAGCGGCGAGGATCTGCACCAGCCGTAGTCCGATCTTCCCGTGCGCTCCCGCGATGGCGATTCGCATGAGCCTCAGGCTACCCGGCCCGGGCCCGCCGCCCGGCGTCACGACGCCGGCGGGCGGCCGACCTGGTAGTGGATGTGGGTGGCGTGCGGGGAGTGGACGACGTCGATCGGCGTCAGCCCCGGATCCTCGACGCCGTCCAACAGTCGCTCACCGGTTCCGAGCAGGACGGGGGCGATGTCGAGCGTGAGCTCGTCGATCGCTCCAGCGGCGAGCGCCTGCCGGATGGCCGACGCGCCGCCGGCCACGGCGATCTCCCGGTCGCCCGCCGCGGCCCTGGCCTGCTCCAGTGCGGACGCGAAGCCGTCGGTGACAAAGTGAAACGTCGTCCCGCCCTGCATCTCGATGGGATCATGGGCGTGATGGGTGAGCACGAACACGGGAGCGTGGTACGGCGGCTCCTCGCCCCACCAGCCACGCCAGTCCTCGTCCCACGGCCCTCGCACCGGACCGAACATGTTGCGGCCCATGATGTAGGCGCCGCGCTGCCGCAGCAGGTCGTCGCGCGGGGCGGCATCCGCCTCGTATCCGGGCTCGCCGGCGTGGAAATGCCAGTCGTGGAGTCGCAGCCCGCCGACGCCAATCGGGTTTTCGCGGCTCTGGTTCGGTCCGGCGATGAAGCCGTCAAGGGAAATTGATACGTGGCAGGTGATTGTCATGTGTGGTCAGACCTCCGGTCGGAGCGAAAATGATCGCGGTCCCCCGCCGGGAAAGGATTTGCCGCTCCGGGCGTCTTAAGCAAGGATGTGGCGCGCGTCCCGCCACTCGACGGGCACAGCTGGCGCGAAGAGAGGAGTCCACATGGCGAACCCGGTCATCCATTTCGAGGTTCTCGGCAAGGACCCGCAGGCATTGCAGCGCTTCTACGGCGAGGCATTCGACTGGCAACTGCAGGACGTCATGGGCGGCTCGTACTACATGGTGAACACCGGTGTGGACGGGGCGATCGCCGGGGGCGTCGGAGCGGCCCCGCCGGGCAGCGCCGGTCACGTCATCTTCTACATCGGAGTCGACGATCCGGCGGCGGCGCTGGCGAAGATCACGGCGATCGGCGGGCGCACGATCCAGGAGCCGATGGAGGTTCCCGACGGGCCGACGATTGCGCTGTTCGCCGACCCGGAGGGGCACATCGTCGGTCTGGTCAAGGAGATGTGATGGCGATGTCCGCCGACCCAGGTGCTACGGCCGACGCGCCGGAACAGGCCGGGGCGCCGCGGCCCATCCTCTACGTCTGCGACGGCGATGACGGCGGGCCGAAGATGCACCCGTGCCGCCGTGTGCAGGAGGCCCTGCGCGCGGCCGGCATCCCATACGACAAGGTGGTGGCCGCACACGGCAGTCCGCTCCCGTTCCTGCGCAAGGGCTCGCGGGAGGAGCTGAGGCAGGTGACCGGCAGCGAGAAGCTCCCGGCACTGGTGCTGCCCGACGGCACGGTCATCACCCACTCGCGCGCGATTCTCGCCTGGGTGCGCCAGCAGCCCCGCTGAGCGGCGAGGTCACGCGCCGGCGGGGCCGGCGTTGGCAGCGATCGCCTCGATGATCTGCGGCCACAGCTCACGCGGAAGATCGTGCCCCATCCGGGGCAGGATGAGCAGGCGAGCGTCCGGGATGGCGGCCGCCGTCGCCTGGCCCCCGGAGATGTGGACCAGCGGGTCGGCGTCACCGTGGATGACCGTCGCCGGCACATGCACCCGGCGCAGGCGAGCGGTGCGGTCCGGTGCGGTCAGCACCGCGGCCAGCTGGCGGGCTCCTCCGGCCGGGTGGACGCCTCGCTCAAAGAGCCTCCCGGCCCGCTCACGCTTGTGGTCCTCCTCGAAGTCGAACGCCGCCGATCCGATCTGCCGGTACGTCTCGAGGTGGTCCTCGATGTAGCCGGCCCGGTCGCGGTGGGGGCGGCGGAGCAGGCGCAGGGCGATCCGCGGGTGGGGGCGCCCCACCTTGCGGTCCCCGGTGGTCGACATGATCGAGACCAGCGATCGGACGCGCTCCGGGTAGTCAATCGCCATCAGCTGGGCGATCATGCCGCCCATCGAGGCGCCGACGATATGGGCGGCCTCGATGCCGAGGTGGTCGAGCAGCCCCACCGCGTCGCCGGCCATCTCGTCCAGGGAGTACGCGGCGGCTCGGGGGTCGCGCACCACCAGTTGCCACTGCTTGGGCACCGGGGCGTCGCGCATGATCGTGGAGCGGCCGACATCCCGATTGTCGAACCGCACCACGTGGAACCCCCGCTCGGCCAGCATCTCGCAGAACTCGTCGTCCCAGAGCAGCATCTGCGTGGAGAGCCCCATCACCAGCAGCAGGGGCTCGCCGTCCGGAGAGCCGAACGTCTCGTAGCAGAGCGTCAGATCTCCGATCTGAGCGGTGAGCTCGCCTGAGGCCGTCGTGTTCAGTTCCGGGGCGGACACCCGCATGATTCTGCCCGACATGCCCCGGACGGTGAGCCGCGCCGTTACCCTGATCGCCGGGCCCCCGTAGCTCAGCTGGATAGAGCGACGGCCTTCTAAGCCGTGGGTCGCAGGTTCGAGTCCTGCCGGGGGCGTGGG
>JBPYFQ010000096.1:0-2934 GCA_051985625.1 Solirubrobacteraceae bacterium | reverse complement strand
GGCGGCGCGTCGAGGGCGATGAGCGTGGCGATCTTCACCAGCGCGAACGTCCGGGGATCCAAGCCGCTGCCTTCACGGTTGCGCTCCCGCAGCCCGAGCGCCTCCTCCATGATCGCGGCGTCGCCGGCCGAGAGCCCCGCCAGCGTCCGGTGGGTTTCAGCTCCGACTACAGCCATGTGATGCTCCTCTCAATGAACCACACAGCCGCCGACCCATTCGGCCGGCGGCTGCGCCTCGTATCTCGCTTCGTCCTAGGACTGGGCGCCGACGCCTGCGGGGGGCTGGAGTGCCTCTTGCAGCTTCTGGGTGTCCGCCTCGGACAGCGAGGTCTTGATCACGGTGCCGCCGTACTGCTGCAGCGCCGCGATCGCCTTGTCCGGGGTCGCCTGCTCGATCACCATGAACAGAGCGGACGTGCCGGGCTGCAGGTGGTCCCGCACCTGCTCCTGGAAGGCCTTGTCGATGCCCTTCTCGCCGAAGTGCCCGAACAGCGCCCCCATCCCGGCCCCGAGCGCCATGCCCGCGAACGGGATGAAGAACAGGAGCCCGAACAGGAACCCCCAGAACCCTCCCCACCACGCGCCTCCGCCGGCGGAGGCCCCGCCGTGGGAGGTGTGCACGTGGTACTTGCCCGCCGGGTCGCGGGCGATCGCCGCCACCTGGTCGGCCTGGATGACCAGCTCAGCCTCCAGCTGGCTGACGGTGTCCCGCGCCTGCTCGGCCGTCCCCTGGTCCGGATACCCAATCGCCACCAACGTCGCCATACCGTTCTCTCCTGACTTGTTTGGACGTTGCCCGAGCCTACGTCCCGTCGATCGGCCCGCACGACCGTCCGCTCCCATTCACCCGGGTGAACGTGAACTCGGCTGCGGAGCGACGGGACGTTTCGCGTTCACCTTGGTGAATCACGTCCACCGGCTGTTCGGGCGTCGCGCCGCGACCTAGATTTCGGCACGGGTTCCACCACTGAATGGAGGAGCAGGTGTCTGTTCAATCATCACCGCAGGCCAGTTCCGCCCAGTACCCGACCTATGAGGATCCGGATAAGGGCGCTGGGTGGGTCGCGTTTGCCGGCGCGCTGCTGATCCTGCTCGGGACCATGAACGTCATCGAGGGGATCGCCGCGATCGGCCGGGCGCACTTCTTTACCGCCAATGCCCATTACGTGTTCGGCGACCTCAAGACCTGGGGTTGGGTCGCGCTCTGCCTGGGCGCGCTGCAGCTGCTCGCCGGCTTCGGCGTGTTCGTCAAGAACCAGTTCGCCCGGTGGGCGGGCGTCGGCGTGCTGGGGCTCAACGCCCTCGCTCAGCTGTTGATGATGCCGGCCTATCCGTTCTGGTCGCTGGCCCTGTTCGCGATCGACATCCTCGCGATCTACGGACTGATCGCCTACGGCAGGCGGATCGGCGAGGCCTGATCGCCCGCCCCGCACCGCCGTCCCATCGGTTTACCGGCCACCGCCGACTTCGGCGGTGGCCGCGGTTGCACCCCACGCGCGGCGACGTTAGGTTCTCCGCGTGCGACGCATCACCCGCGATGCGAAGCTCGATGTGCTCAAGCGCGCCCCGATCTTCGAGGACCTCTCCCGCAAAGAGCTCATCGAGCTGGCCAAGGTCACCGACGACGTGGAGCTGGGCGTCGGAGGCGTCCTGTGCCGGGAGGGAACCCGCGGCCAGGAGTTCTTCGTGATCATCGAGGGGGAGGCCGAGGCCCTCCGGCACGGCCAGCGCGTCGCGACGTTCGCCAGCGGCGAGTTCTTCGGCGAGATCGCGTTAATCGCCGACGTGGAGCGCACCGCCACGGTCGCCGCCACCACGCCGCTGCGGTGCTTCGTGATGACGCGCCAGAGCTTTCTCAGGCTGCTGGACGCCAACCCCCGCGTCGAGCGCAAGGTTCTGCGGGCCCTGGCCCGGCGGCTAGCCGCTCTGACCAGCGAGCACCCGCTCTAGTCGGGGCCACGCGCCGCGGTTTTCTCCCACCTGCGCGCCGTCCTGGGCTAGGGTCGGCGAAACGAGCGAGGAGACACGATGAGCAGAGTCACGACCGCTCCGGACCTCGAGGTCGCACGCGCGTTCTTCGATGCCTGCGAGACTGGAAAGGGCTGGGACGTGTGCCGGCAGTTCTGCACGCCCGACGCCGGCTTCTCGGCCCAGGCCGAGCCGCTGGAGGGCGTCGACACCCTGGAGCAGTACACC
Source organism: Solirubrobacteraceae bacterium (assembly GCA_051985625.1). Lineage (GTDB taxonomy): Bacteria > Actinomycetota > Thermoleophilia > Solirubrobacterales > Solirubrobacteraceae > Palsa-465. The sequence goes on along the minus strand of JBPYFQ010000096.1, from coordinate 739 downwards.
GATTGGATGAAGGGCCTGCTGACGATCCTGCCCGACGGCCGCTACGAGCTGAAGTCCTTCGCGGCCGACGACGAACACGGCAACGTCGTCGCCTACGGCGTCTTCTCAGGGACCCACACGGGCGACGGCGGCCCCGTCGCGCCGACCGGGAAACGCGCAGAGGCCGACTACGTCTACGTCATGGACTTCGAGGACGACCGGATCTGCCACATGACGAAGATCTGGCACTCCGGGATCACCCTCAAGCAGCTGGGCTGGGCCTGAGGGCTCGGCGGTCGCCACCAAGGCATACGTGACCAACCACGCCTCGCACTTTAAGGGCGGGATGGAGAAGGCCGAGCACGTCGCGGGCATCAAGCCCGTCGGCCAGTGACGGCGTAACGGAGGTGGACCACGCCGCTGTCAAAGCGGCGCTCGTCCACGAGCTCCAGCGGCGCGCGGACGCCGGCAGGCAGGGCCCGCTTGCCGCCCCCGACCACGATCGGGGCCAGGAACAGCTGGACCTCGTCGACCAGGCCCGCGGCCATGGCCGTCCCGGCGAGCTCGGCGCCGCCGACGCTGATGTCGGCGTCTGCGGCCTCCTTGAGCCGGCGAACCGCTCCGGGGTCGAAATCGTGCTCTATCTGTGTCCGGGCGCTGGACACCGTCGCGAGCGTCCGGCTGTACACGATCTTCTCGGCCGCCCGCCAGATCTGCGCGTACTCGCGCGACACGCCCGGCTGATCGGGAGCCGTGCTCA
>JBPYFQ010000095.1:0-5423 GCA_051985625.1 Solirubrobacteraceae bacterium | reverse complement strand
TGGCGGCGTTGGCGGCCGACGCGGCACTTGACGCGCCACGGGCCTCGATGATCGCCGCGCCGCGCTTCTGCACGGTCGGGATGAACTCGCTCTCAATCCAGGCGCGATCGCCGACCGCTTCGGCGGCGCTCTGACCATTGACCTGGGCGTGGAACACGTCCGGGTACTGGGTGGCCGAGTGGTTGCCCCAGATCGTCATGTTGGTGACGTCGCTGATGGCGGTACCGGTCTTACGAGCGACCTGCGCAATGGCACGGTTGTGGTCAAGCCGCATCATCGCGGTGAACCGCTCCCGGGGAATGTCCGGAGCGTTGCTCTGCGCGATCAGGCAGTTGGTATTCGCCGGGTTCCCGACGACCAGGACCTTCAGGTCGGAGGACGCGTGGTCGTTGAGCGCCTGCCCCTGCGGCTTGAAGATGCCGCCGTTGGCCTCCAGCAGGTCTCCGCGCTCCATGCCCTTGGTACGGGGGCGAGCGCCGACGAGCAGCGCGATGTTGACCCCGTCGAACGCCTGGTTGGGATCGTCGTAGATGTCGATGCCGGACAGAAGGGGGAACGCGCAGTCGTCCAGCTCCATGGCCGTGCCCTGGGCCGCGTTCACGGCGGCCGGGATCTCCAGCAGGGAGAGATGGACCGGGGTGTCGTCGCCCAGCAGCTGGCCGCTGGCGATCCGGAACAGGAGGGCGTAGCCGATCTGGCCGGCCGCGCCGGTGACTGCAACTTTGACTGGTTTCGTACTCATCGCTGAAGAACTACTCACCTTTCTGATCGTGAGCTTGTGGTCGTCGTCTCCCCCAACTGCGTCAGCCCGTCAGGTCGATCCCGTACACGTCGCCGAGCTTATTGCGCAGATAATCGAGGAACGGCGCGACCACCATGGGCCCGCCCAGCTCGCGTTGAAGCAGCTCGCTCGTCGTGAACTTGGCCCCGTGGCGGTGCACGTGCATGCCGAGAAAATCGCGCAGCGGGCCCAGCTCCCCGGCGCCGATGCGGTCCTCCAGATCGGGGATCTCGACATGCGCGCGGTCCCAGAGCTGCCCGGCGATCAGGTTCCCCAGGGCGTAGGTGGGGAAGTACCCGATCAACCCGGCGGCCCAGTGCACATCCTGCAGCACCCCCTCGGCGTCGTTGGGCACGGTGAGGCCGAAGTACTCCTGCACCCGTGCGTTCCACGCCTCCGGCAGATCGCGCACGGTCAGGGTTCCGTCGATCAGGGCCTGTTCCAGTTCGAACCGCAGGATGATGTGCAGTCCGTAGGTGGCCTCGTCGGCCTCCACCCGGATGAACGACGGCTGGACCTGGTTGACCGCGCGGTACAGATCGTCGGGTCTGATCTGAGCCAGGCGGTCGATGCCGAGCTGCGCGATCCGCGGGGCGAGCACGTCGGCAAAGGCCCGCCCGCGGCCGACCATGTTCTCCCACAACCGGCTCTGCGATTCGTGTATGCCCAGCGACTCGACGGCGCCGAGCGGGGACCGGCGCAGCGAGCGCGGCAGTCCCGCCTCGTACAGGCCGTGTCCGCACTCGTGCATCGCTCCGTACAGCCCCATGGGGAAGTACTGCTCGTCCCAGCGAACCGTGATCCGGATGTCGCCCACGCCGATGCGGCTGGCGAACGGGTGCACCGTGTCGTCGATGCGCCACCCGGCCGGGTCGAAGCCCATCAGCCCCACAACGTCGCGCACCAGCGCGCGCTGCTTGTCGACCGGGAACGTGCCGTGAATGAGATCGGCCCCGTTCCGCCCGCCGGCCGCGGTCACCGCGGCGATCATCGGCAGCAGTCCGGCCTTGAGCTCGTCGAACAGCCGCGCCACCTCGGCCGTGGCCATCTGCGGCTCGTAGTCGTCGAGCATGACGTCATAGGGATTCTCAAACCCCTCGGCGCCGGCGTGACACTCGACGTAGCGCCGGGCGAGCTCGAAGTTGCGCTCCAGGTACGGCGCGAACGCCGCGAAGTCGGAGGCCTCGCGGGCGGCGATCCAGGCCTCCTGGCCCATCGAGGCGGCACGCGTCATCTCGGCGGCCAGCTCCGGTGGCACGCGCCGGGCCTTGTTCCACTGCCGGCGCACCAGCGCCACCATTCGCACGTCGTCTGAATCCGGATCCCGCCCACCGTGCTCCTCGGCGCCGTCCAACTCGGCGGCGCTGCCCTCCAGCAGGCGGCCGGTCTCGTCGTCGATGAACAGCTCATGGCTGATCTGGGTCAACGTGGCCAGCGACTCGGCCCGTGACGCGCCGCCGTTGGGCGGCATCATCGTCTGCTGATCCCAGTTGGCCAGCGACGAGGCGTGGGCCAGGTCGGCTAGCTGGGCCATCCGTTGTTTGAGTGCGTCGAGACGCTCACCCATCGGCTACTCCTGAAGTTGCGTGCGCTCTGTGGCGCCTATGCGACCATTCCACCATGTTGCGCCGTTCGGGCTCGATCAAGCTGTTTGATCTGTTCGGCTTCCGGGTTGGAGTGGACGCCAGCTGGTTTGTCGTCCTGTTCCTGATGATCTTCGTCCTGTCCGGGCCGTTTCGTCAGACGCTGCACAGCTCCGACGGCGTGGCCTACATGACCACCGTGGTCAGCGTCCTGCTCCTGTTCGCCTCGCTGATCGTGCACGAACTCGGCCACGCCATCGTCGCCCGGCGCCAGGGGATCGAGGTCAGGCAAATCGATCTGTATCTGTTCGGAGGGCTCACGCAGATGAGCCGCGACGCCGCGACCCCAGCAGAGGATTTCAAGATCGCGATCGCCGGGCCCGCCGCCACCCTGCTCGTGATCCTAGTGTTTTTGGCCGTGGACGTCGCCATCGTCGGCTTTCACCGGCTGACCCACGCGATCGTCCTGGAGTCAGACATCCACATCACGCCGGTCCTGCTGTCGCTCAGCTGGCTGGTGCCGATGAACCTGCTCCTGCTGGCGTTCAACATGGTCCCCGCCTTCCCGCTGGACGGCGGGCGCGTCGCCCGCTCGGCGGTGTGGCGGTTGACCGGCGACAAGCGGCGGGCCACCCAGGTGGCGGCGCGCATGGGTCAGGGCTTCGCGCTCCTCCTGGGCGGCTTTGGACTGTTCTGGCTGGTGTCGCTGCGCAGCTTCGGCGGGTTGTGGCTGCTGGCTCTCGCCTACCTGCTGTGGCAGTCGGCGCGGGGGGCGGTGATGCAAGCCGCGCTCAACGACCGGATCGAGGGCGTCCGCGTGGCCGACATCATGGACACCCACCCGGTAGCGATCCCGGCGACCACGCCGGTCGCCCAGGCGCTGGAGGAGTACTTCCTCCGCTACGGCTGGTCCTGGTTCCCCGTCGTCGACGCCGAGGGCCGCTTCCTGGGGATCGCCCGCCAGGAGCGCGCCCAGGCCGTGGTCGACCATGGCGAGAACTGGCTCACGATGGAGTCCTCGCTGGACTCCGACGAGGCCAGCCGCTGGCGGGTCGAGCAGGACCGCCCGATCACCGAACTGCTCGGCTCCGAGCCGCTCGGCCGGCTCGGCGCGGTCATGGCCGTCGATGCCGACGGGGTCCTGCGCGGAGTGGTCACCGCCGAGCAGGTGCGCCGAGCGCTGCAGGCGGCGTTCAGCCGGTCGGCGGCCTAGTCGCCGCCTTGGGCCGTCGCCCGGGGCGCGGTCGGGATGAACCGGCCGTATGTGACGGAAACATCCCAGACCGACGCCGCGCCGCCCCACCGTCCGCTGTCTTACGACACCCCCGTAGCCTGGAGACACCGGACGACGGTGCTCTTTATATTGCCGGGAGTGCCTTCCCATGACGTACTGATCATCGGCGCCGGCCTGGCGGGACAACGGGCGGCGCTGGCCGCGGCGCAGACGGGCGCCACGGTGGCGATCATCTCGAAGGTCCACCCGGTTCGGTCCCATTCGGTCGCCGCCGCCGGCGGAATCAACGCGGCGCTCAACCCGGAGGACACGTGGGAGTCGCACGCGTTCGACACCGTCAAGGGCTCCGACTACCTGGCCGACCAGGACGCCGTGGAGGTCATGACCCGCGAGGCCCCCGCAGAGATCCTGTGGCTGGAGCACGCCGGCGTCACCTTCCACCGCAACGAGCGCGGCAACCTCGGAACCCGCGCCTTCGGCGGCGCCTCGGCGGCCCGCACCTACTACGTGGCCGACATCACCGGCCACGCCATCCTGCACGTCCTCTACGAGCAGCTGATGAAGCACTCGGCGACCGTCGACCGGTACGAGGAGTGGTTCACCACCGACCTGCTGATCGACGACGAGGGCCGCTGCTCCGGCGCCATCTGCCGCAACCTGCGCGACGGCCGCCTGGAGGTGTTCAACGCCAAGTCGGTCATCCTGGCCACCGGCGGCGCCGGGCAGATGTACCGGCCGACGACCAACGGGCTGATCGTCACCGGCGACGGCATCGCCCAGGCCTACCGCCTCGGCGCGCGCCTCATGGACATGGAGATGATCCAATACCACCCCACCACGCTGGCGGGCAACGGGCTGCTCATCACCGAGGGCGCCCGCGGCGAGGGAGCGTGGCTGCTCAACGCCAAGGGCGAGCGGTTCATGGAGAAGTACGCGCCCAACAAGCTGGAGCTCGCCTCCCGCGACGTCGTCTCCCGCGCCGAGCAGACCGAGATCAACGAGGGCCGCGGCTTCCCGGACGGGACGGTGGCGCTCGACATCACCAAGGTGCCGCGCCGTCGCACGCTGGAGGCCCTGCGCGAGATCGTCAACATCGGCCGCGACTTCGCCGGCGTCGACATCACTCGCGAGCCGATCCACATCCACCCCGGCCAGCACTACATCATGGGCGGGGTCAAGACCGACAGCGACGGCCAGACCACGATCCCGGGGCTGTACGCCGCCGGCGAGGTGGCCTGCGTCTCGGTCCACGGCGGCAACCGGCTCGGCGCCAACTCGCTGCTGGACACGCTCATCTTCGGCCGCCGTTCCGGCGAGCACGCCGGCCAGATGGCCAACAACATCACGATGCCGAGCACGCCCCCGACGCGAGTCACCGAGACCGAGCGCGCCATCGCCGCCATCATCAACCGTCCTCGCGGCGGGCGCCGGGTGTCCGCGATCAAGGACGAACTCGGCGACACCATGAATCGATACGTCGCGGTATTCCGCGACGCCGAGGGTCTCAACAAGGCCCTCGAGATCATCCGCCGGCTCAAGGAGGAGGAGCCCAAGGCGGGAATCGACGACCACGGCAACGTGTTCAACCAGGATGTGATCGGCGCGATAGAGCTGGGCTACATGCTCGATTGCGCCGAGGCGACCGTGGTGGCCGCCCAGGAGCGCACGGAGTCCCGCGGGGCGCAGTTCCGCACCGACTTCCCGGAGCGCAACGACGACGAGTGGCTCAAGCACATCGACGTGTCGGTCAACGGCGGCGACGTGCCGAAGATCAGCTACTCGCCCGTCACCATCACCAAGTGGGAGCCCCAGGAAAGGACGTACT
>JBPYFQ010000094.1:0-19617 GCA_051985625.1 Solirubrobacteraceae bacterium | reverse complement strand
GTCGGGGAAGTTCGGGAACCCGTGGGTGCGCAGGCAGCGGGCGAACGCGAGCAGCGCGATGATGTGCGCGTGCGTCTGCGCCGGGCTGGCGCTCGGCGGGCCGCCGTTGGGCAGCAGGTGCTGACAGACCGTTTGCGCCGACTGGAACGCGGGGCCCTGGTTGCCCGCCATGCTCGACTTGAACTCCTGGGGAGACGTCGGATCGGGGAAGTTGGGCACCCCATGCGTGCGCAGGCAGCCGGCGAACCGGACGGCGTCCTGCTCGCCCTGCTGGATCTGGGCCTGGGTCAGTCGGGCGCCGGAGCTTGATGGGGTGGTCGAGCCCGAGCCGCAGGCGGCGATCACCGTCGCGGCGGCGACAGCTGTCGCGGCCGCCAGAAGACGTGACGTGGTTCTGAACATGAGCAGGTGATAGCCGGTGACCGGTCACACCAGTGCAACAGTCCGGCGCCGCGCGCTGACACGTTCGCGTGCTGTTATCCCGTTGTGATGCGATGTGGTTCACGATGTCGGCATGCGCGTGCTGGTGGTCGAGGATCACGTCGGGCTCGCCCGTGACATCGCGGAGGGTTTGCGAGACCGCGGGATCGCGACCGACCTCGCGTACGACGGGGCGTCCGCGCTGCAGAAGGGTGCGGTGTACCGCTACGACGTGATCGTGTTGGACCGCGACCTGCCCGGTGTGCACGGTGACACGGTCTGCGTGACGCTCCGTGATGGACGGTCCGACGCGCGGATCCTGATGTTGACCGCAGCGGCGGCCGTCGGTGACCGCGTGGCGGGTCTGAACCTGGGCGCCGATGATTACCTGCCCAAGCCGTTCGCGTTCGAGGAACTGGTGGCGCGGGTGCATGCTCTGGCCCGCCGCGCCCCGGCCGCGCCGCCGCTCCTGGTCCGGGGCGACATCACGCTTGACCGGGCGCGGCGGCAGGCCACCCGGGCCGGGCAGGAGCTGTCCTTGACCCGCAAGGAGCTGGGCGTGCTGGAGGTGCTGCTGGCGGCCGAGGGCGGCGTGGTCAGCGCCGAGGAGCTGCTCGAGCGCGTGTGGGACGAGAACGCCGACCCGTTCACGCGCACCGTCGTGGTCACGCTCACCCGTCTGCGGCGCAAGCTCGGCCAGCCTGAGGTGATCGAGACGGTGGTCGGCGCCGGCTACCGCGTGCGATGACGGCCGTAGCGCCGTCCGGCGTGGTGCGACGGCTGTGGCCGCGGCGGGTTCGCACCCGGCTCGCGGTCTTCTATTCCCTCCTGTTCCTACTCGCCGGGACGGTTCTGCTGGCGCTGACCTACGTGCTGGTGGTCAACGTGCTGCTGCCGGGCCCAGGGTCACCGCCGAACCTCACGCCGCAGGAACAGGCCCTGCTGGGGCAGTGCAAGCCACTGCCCACGTCCCCGTCACTGCTGGCGGCGTGCAAGCATCTGATCGGCGCCCTGCCCGGAACCGACCAGCGCGCGCACGCCCTGGTCGCCCTGCGGGGTGCGTCGCTGATCGCCCTCGGCCTGCTCGTGATCGCCTCGGTCGCCCTGGGCTGGCTGGCATCCGGCCGGGCGTTACGGCCGGTGCGGTCGATCACCGAGGCGGCGAGGCGAGCCTCCGAGCTGCGGCTCGGCCAGCGTCTCGCGCTCGAGGGTCCCGATGACGAGTTCAAGCAGCTGGCCGACACCTTCGACGTGATGCTGGAGCGGCTCGATGCCGCGTTCACCAGCCAGAAGCGGTTCGTCGCCAACGCGGCGCACGAGTTGCGCACGCCGCTGACCGCGATGCGCACCGCGATCGAAGTCACGCTCTCCAAGCCGACTCGGACGCCCGAACAGCTCGAGGCGATGGCGGAGCGGGTCAAGCGATCGGTGGAGCAGGCCGAGGCCACCATCGAGGCGCTCCTGACGCTCGCCACCAGCGAGCTCGGCCCCGCCGCCACGGAGGCGATCGATCTCGCCACGGTCGCCGAGGACGCGCTTGACACCAGCCGGGCGGCGATCGATCAGCGCCAGATCACCGTCGAATGCGACCTCGAGCCCGCACCGGCCCGCGGCGATCGGGTGCTGGTCGACCGCATGGTCGCCAACCTGGTCCAGAACGCCGTCCGCCACAACACGCCGGGGGGCTGGATCGGAATCCGCACCATCCCGCACGCCCACGGTGCGGTGTTCCAGGTCGCTAACACCGGGCCCATCATTCCCGCCGAGCAGATCCCCACGCTGTTCGAGCCCTTCGCCCGGGCCGAGCAGCGGGTTGACTCTACGGACGGCGTCGGGCTCGGCCTGTCGATCGCCACCGCGATCGCCCGCGCGCACAACGCCACGATCACCGCCCGTCCTCGCCAGGGCGGTGGGCTTGAGCTGTCGGTCACGATGCCCGCCGGGTCCAGCTGAGCGTTTACGCCTGAGGCCCGCGCCTCAACCGCCGCCGCCGACTGGCCTCACGCCAGCAGCGCGGCGAATTCTCGGTCGACGAGGCTCTCCGCCTCAGTCACGGTCGGCGGGCACCGGCACACGCGCTCCAGCGGCGTGGTCCCGTCGTGCCGCGGGTCGGGGTATGGGCCCACACCGGCGCTCCGAAGCGCGATGCTGCGGTGAACGGCGTCGAGGTCGATGATCGACGCATGGCGCTCGTCCCCGCAGACGTCGACACAGAGTTCGCAGGCCCACACCTGAGAGCCGACCCACGAAACGGTGTAGGCGTCCTGTGGGCATACGAGCGGCCAGGCGGCATCGGAGTCGAACTGGCGGGCGCTCCAGTCGATGACCCACCCGCCGGCGAGCACGGCCCAGTGCTGGTAGCGGGTATGGTCGGCCCACGGCCAGCGTCCCGCCGCCCGGCTGGGCGCCACCCGCATCCCCTCCACCTGCAGCAGCGCGCAGGCCACCCCCAACTGCCGCAGATGCCGGGCGCAGGCAATCGAGATCGCGTAGCAGTTCGCGTAGGCACCGGCCGGCGTGGCGCACGCAGCGGCGGTGGGCGTGGCGGCGAAACTCTCGAGTGCCGTGGCGAGGTCGGCCGGCGGCTGGGCGGCAGCATTGAGCCACGGGCTCGGCATGAGCTGCCGATCGCCGGTAGCGGCCTCGGCGGCGGGCGACTCCGGGCAGGCCACGCCCGCGCCGACCGGCGTCGCGCTTGGCTCGTAGGCCGAGTCGAGTGCGACCGGGCCAGGAGCGCCGCTCAGACGGCGGCCGCCAGCGGCCGCACGGAAGCGGGGATGACGCGAACGGGACGGCCTCGGATGTTGGTTTGGCAGACGCTCCACGCCGAACATTTCGGCATCAACGCCACCGGAGTTGAGCCCCTTTTTGGCAATCGATTCACGCGGTGTTCAGACGGTCCGGCGACGGACACTCGGGGACCCGGCGCCCCGCTTAAAGGAGCGATCCGTCTGTCCCTTAAAGCCGAACCGCCCCCCGAGTGCGGAGGGCGGTTCAAAGCCGGCCGGGCCAGGTCGTGACGCTGGCTCAGACCTGCGCCGGCGCGACCTCAGCGTTCGCCATCTCCAGGTGGGCGCGGCTGTCACGCGTCCGGATCAGCACCAGCGTCGCGACGAGGCCGAGCGCCGCCAGCCCGGCCCCGCCGAGGAACGCGGCCTGGAAGCCATCCGTCAGCGCGTGCGGGAGGTTGGAGCCACTCGCCAGCTGATGATGCGTGCGGGACGTGGCGATCGTCGACAGCACCGCCAGACCCAGCGCGCCGCCGATCTGCTGCGAGGTGTTGATCAGCCCGCTCGCCAACCCCTGCTCGCGCGCGTTGACTCCGGAGACCGCAGCGATCGTCGAGGTGACGAATGCGAACCCCAGGCCCAGCGCCGCCAGCAACGAGGCGCCCAGGATGTCACCGAGGAACCCGCCGCCGACCGAGACCCGGCTGAACCAGACGAGCCCCAGCGCCACCAGCAGCATCCCGGCGGCGAGGACCGGCTTGAAGCCGAACCGGGTCACGAGCTGACCGCCCAGTCCGGCGGCCACCACGATCGTGAGGGCCAGCGGGAGGTACGAGAGGCCGGCGTGGATCGGGCTGTAGCCGAGGACCTGCTGCATGTACAGCGAGATGAAGAAGAACATCGAGAACAGCGAGGCGCCGAGCAGAAGCCCGACCACGTTGGCGCCGGTCAGCGTCCTGAGGCGGAAGATCCGGAAGGGGACCAGCGGTGACACCGAGCGCTGCTCGATCACCACGAAGGCCCCGAGCAGGATGACCGCGGTGGCCAGCAGGGCGATGATCTTCGTCGACCCCCAGCCCGCGCTGCTGGCGTCGAGGAACGCGTAGGCGAGGAGCGAGAGGCCGGCCGTGACCGTGACCGCTCCGGCGGCGTCGAAGTGGCGGGTCGTCGCCTCGGCGCGGCTCTCGGGGATGAGCCCGGGCGTGAGAGCCAGGGCGATCAGCGAGACGGGGACGTTGACCCAGAGGACCCATTCCCATCCCAGGGTGGTGGTGAGGATGCCGCCCAGGAGCACTCCGACCGCGCCCGCGGAACCCGCCACCGCGCCCCAGGCGCCAAGTGCCTTATTGCGCTCCGCGCCGTCCCGGAACAGCGTGGTGACGATCGACAGCGCGGAAGGCGAAATAATCGCGGCGCCGAGGCCCTGCGCGGCGCGGGCGGCGATCAGCTCGCCCTGGGTGGCCGCGAACCCCGCGGCCAGTGACGCGACGGCGACGACCACCAGGCCGGCCATGAACACCCGGCGCCGGCCGAGCAGGTCGGCCGCGCGCCCACCCAGCAGCAGAAAGCCACCGAAGGCGATCACGTAGGCGTTGACGATCCACGGAAGGTTCTGCTCTGAAAAGTGGAGCCCCCGCCCGATGCTCGGCAGCGCGACGTTGACGATGGACGCGTCGAGAACCACCACGAACTGCGCCACGCAAAGCAGGATCAGGGCGGTCCACCGGCGGTCGAGATATTCCTGTGTCGTTTTCATGTCTTCCCCTTGCGGTCGCTGGTGCCTCTACAACGAACGGAGCGTGTCGATCGGGACATCATCCTCAATCGGAAAACGGATTCCGGTTTCGACTAATATACGGAATTGAATTTCCGGTTGCAACCCTTTTCGTCGCCGAAATGCGCGAGAATGACCGAGCAGAGAGATCTCATGACCCGAGCCGCAGCCACCTCCCCCGCAGTTCAGCCCCTTGAGGCCGGCCGGACCCTGCGTGCCGATGCTCGCCGGAACCGGCAGGCCGTGATCGACGCCGCGAAGCAGCTGTTCGCCGAGAAGGGCCTTGACACCCAGATGCCGGACCTGGCCAGGGCAGCCAACGTCGGCGTGGGAACCGTGTACCGGCACTTCCCGACCAAGGACCAGCTGATCGGCGCCATTGCCTGTGAGCACTTCGCCCGTCTCGCCGACCGGGCGCGGGAGGATCTGGAGTCGGCCGACGCCTGGGACGGGCTGTGCGACTTCATCCGTTTCTCGGTGCAGATCCAGGCCGACGACGTCGGCCTGTGTGAGGTCATCGGCTCTCGCCCGGACTTCATGGACGAGGCCGCCCGGGCCGCGGGGCTGGTGGAGCTCGCCCAGGAGCTCGTCCAACGCGCTCAGGAGTCCGGCCAGCTGCGACCGGACATCGAGTGGCAGGACATTCCCATGATCTCGTGCGGCCTGGGACACGTGACCCACCGCAATCCGCCGCCGAGCGCCGGCCGCTGGCCGAGACTTGTCGAGATCATCCTGGACGGCCTGCGGGCGCCGGGAACCGGCTCGCTCCCGGAGCCGCTCTGACGCGCGCCCGCTCGTCCGTCGCGGCGTCCCGATCGTCGGGCCCCGGGGACTCCCGCTCCGCAGGGCCGGCCGCGGGACGCGTCAGTTCCTAACGCGGAGTCACTTAACCGCACCTTTATATGCCGGGCACAACCCGTTCACGACCGTGCCCATCGGCATCCGTAGGGTGCGGCCGCACCACGTCTTAGACGTGACGAAACCGACCAAGGAGGCGTCCGATGCAAGGACGAGCACGGATTGCGTCACTGGCCGCGGCGGCGGCGGCGGTGGCGATCCCCATAGGTCTGTCGGCAGGCCCGGCGGCCGCGCAGCATCCGCACCACGCCCGGATCCAGCACGTTCTCTTGATCTCCGCCGACGGCATGCACCAGTCCGATCTCAACTGGTATGTGGCCAACCATCCGAACTCGGAGCTGGCCAAGATCGCCCGGGGCGGCCAGGAGTACACGAACGACCACACCTCGGATCCGTCGGATTCGGATCCGGGCGGCACCGCGCTGATGACCGGCGGGAACCCGAAATCCACGGGCATCTACTACGACGTCGAGTACAGCCATGCCGTCTTCCCGGCAGGCACGACCAAGTGCTCGGGGCCGGCCCCGGGCGGCGACGTGATCTACGACTCGCCGGACGACAAGCTTCCGGCCGTGCCGGACCTGCTCAATAACTCCAGCGGCAACACCTTCCCGTCCTTCGATGAGGGCGGATCGATCTACCCCGGCGGCATCGACAAGAACCCGGCGAAGATCATGAATCTGACCCCGCACCCGCAGTCGGGTCTCAACCCGGCGACGTACCCGGTCGACCCGAAGACGTGCAAGCCGATCCAGCCGTGGGACTTCCTGGGGGTCAACACGATCTTCCAGGTGATCCACAACGCCGGCATGCGGACGGCGTTCGCCGAGAAGCACGCGGTCTACACGTCGTTCAACGGCCCCGGCTCGAACGGCATGAGCATCAACGACTTCTTCGGGCCGGAGATCGACGCACAGGCGGTCGAACCGAACGGTGTGCCGTACCCGGTGGACGGCGCGTGGACGGCCGACAACGCCGCGACCAAGCAATACGACAACTACAAGGTCCGGGCGGTCATCAACTGGATCGACGGCCATAGCCACTCCGGCACCGGGCCGAAGGTCGGGACGCCCGCGATCTACGGGATGAACTTCCAGACCATTTCGACCGCCGAGAAGCTGAAGAGCTCCCCGGCGGTGCTCATCGGCCCCAACGCGCAGGGCAAGTACACCGAGGGCCCACCGCTGCCCGGCGGCTACGTGAACGAGAACGGCGTCCAGGTGCCGGGCCCGCTCCTCCTGAGCGCGCTCAACTACGTCAACGCCCAGCTGGAGCGCATGGTCGACGCGATCAAGGCCAACGGTGAGGCCAACTCGACGGCGATCATTCTCACGGCCAAGCACGGCCAGTCGCCTCAGAACAACAGCCAGCTCCAGCGGATCGATGACGGTCCGATCATCTCCGGCGTCAACGCCGCCTGGGCCAAGGCGCACCCCGGCAACCCGACGCTGGTCGTCCAGGAGTCCGACGACGACGGGCTGCTGTGGTGGCTATCGGACCGGTCCCAGCCGGCCACTGAGTTCGTCAAGAACTACCTGTGGACGCACAGCGCCCCGGCGGTGAACTACGCGGGCCAGACGGTCACCGTGCCGCACTCCGGGCTGAAGCAGATCTTCGCCGGCCGGCAGTCGGCGAAGTTCTTCGGCGTCGCGAACTCCGACCCGCATCACCCGGACGTGTTCGGAATCTCGCAGGTCGGCACCATCTACACCGGCGGCTCCAAGATCGCCGAGCACGGCGGAGCCAACCCAGGCGACCGGGACGTCCCGCTCGTCGTGTACGCGCCGAGCAACGTTGCGCCCGGCCGGTCCGGTCGGTGGGTCGAGAACACGCAGGTGGCCCCGACCGTCCTCAAGCTGCTCGGGCTCAGCCCGAACCAGCTGCAGGCCGTCCGGGAGGAAGGCACGCAGGTGCTCCCGGGCATCGAAAGCCACATCGGACGTCGGCTTCGCTGACGGACATTCTGGGGCGGCGCCGCGAACCGGCGCCGCCCCAGCCCGATTTTCGACCGCGTCGTAGATGAGGCGGTCCCGGGGCCGCGACCCGACGGGCGCGCGCCGCCTCGCGGCGATCAATGCGCTGCCGGTCTCGCCGCTTTCGCTGTGGGGCCGGCGGCCTTGCGGCCGCGGTTGGCCAGCGCCATGAGCGTCCCGGTGCCCGTCACGGCGAGATACGCGGTGATGACGGCGATGGCCACCGGCGCGATCTGCAGGGTGCCCACCTGGGTCGAGAGGGCCGCGAAGAAGATCAGCGAGAACGGGGCGGCGACGAGTGACCCGAGCATGGCCGCAAACATCGTCGTGAACGCGAGTCCCTCCGGCAGCCCCGGAATCAGCAGGTGGGTTGCGATCCCGGCCGTCCCGCCGATGAACAGCATGACGAGGATTTGACCGCCGATGAAACCGGTGGCCTCGCACAGCGCGAACGTGAGAATCTTGGCGAACACCACGGCGATCAGCAAGCCGGCGCCGAGGGCCGTCCCGTCATGGATCACGGTGACGAGTTGGTCGGTACCGGTGAACAGCGTCAACGGCAGTGCCACACCGACCAGCCCGAACAGGACTCCCCCGATCGTGGCGCGAAGGATCGTCCGCTGGGCGAGCGGAGCAATGAGCTTCTGCATGACGCCGACTGCGACGACGGTGATCAGCGCCAGCGCGCCGGCGGCCAGGCCGAGGGGAACCGCCGCAAGCAGCTGCCAGTCCTCGAACTTGAACGAGGGCACGGCGAAGATGCCGACGAAGGTCGATCCGGCGATCGGGAAGTACACCGCGAACGCAACCGAGGCGGCCAGCAGACTGCCGACCAGCGTATTCGTGAACTGCCGTGCCTTGGGACGCGCCACCTCGACAACGAGCGTCGTCGCCAGCAGCGGGGATGCCAGCAGGCCTCCGTACGATCCCGCCATCCCGCTGAGGGCGTCCGTCTCCTGCATGTCCTCGCCGACCTTCCGCCGGCCCGAGAACCAGGTTCCCAAGGCGCCGCCCATCTTCCCCAATGCGTCCTCGGGCCCGAGGCTCGCTCCCCCCACCAGGGAGATCAGCGAGACGACAACGGCCGCCGGGGTCGTCGAGGGCTCGACCCGTGCGGCCTTGAGCTCCTGGAGCGTGCCCGGGAGCTTGGCCGGGACCCGCAACCAGCGGCGCAGCACGCCGACGAGCAGACCCGCTCCTGCGGTCACCCCCACCCACCAGAGGCGCCCGTCCAACCAGCCGGGATCCTTCGGAAGCGTGAACCACAGTTTCGTGCCGCCCTTGAGCAGCCCCAGAAACGCCAGGGCCGCAAAGGCCAGCACGACCCCGAACAACGCCGCGTCACGCATGACCAGCCAGAATCCGGGCGACTTCGCTATGGCCACGAAGGCTGGGTCGGAGGACGGCGCCTCGCGGGTGCGGGATCGCGGCTCTCCGTCCATCCGAGAAAGCCAAACGTACGCCCGGCGACGCGCCATCATCCAGATCGGGTGAGCGGGTCAACAAGCCTCGCCGGAGGAGCGCCACGGGCCGACACGGCGTGCGGCGGCGCCGTCGACCGTTATTCCGGCGACCCGTTTTCGCTCGGGCCCAGGAGGACGAGGGTGTCGCCCGGCCCGGGTCTTGGGGAGCTGGAGGCCGTCACCGGGATCAGGGAGCCTTCCCGGTTGATCAGGAACAGCAGGTCGGTGGCCGGGGGGATGGCGCCGTCGGACGGTTGGGTGGTGATGCGAGCGCCGGCGGTGTAGCGGTCGGCGAGCGTCGGGCGGTCGAGGGCGGGAGCAAAAATGGTGTCGCCGGGGATGTAGGGAGCCGCCGCGTCGGGGCTCGGCGCCAGCCGGTAGACCGGGGTGCTGGAGTCGCCCTCCAGCGTGGTGGCGGCCAGGGCGTTGAAGGGGTCTTCGTCGGTGAGCAGATAGATGGCGGTGATGCCGTCCAGCTCGGCGTTCTGGCTGACGAACGAGGCGAGCTGCTCGCCCTGGGCCAGTTCCAGGCCCGCGTGTTGGATCTGGGTGCGCTGGTCCTTGTAGGGCGCCCAGATGAGGATCTCGACGCCGGCGGCGCGGAAGGCGAGGGCCAGGTCGATGACCCACGCGCTCCCGCCGATCAGCAGCGGACGGCTGTGGGAGGGGCGGGTGACACCGAGCCGGCGAGCCACTGGGACCGCGGTCAGGCCGTAGAGCGCGACCGTTACGACGATGACCAGGAAGGTGACGGGCAGGATCTTTGACGCGCCGCCGATGTGGTGGGCGGCCAGCTCGGCCCCGAAGGTCGTAGCGGTGGCCGCGGCGACGATGCCGCGCGGCGCCATCCAGCCGATGAACGCGCGCTCTCCTCGGGTCAGCTCGGTCCCGATCGTGGCCAGGAACGCCACGAGCGGGCGGGCCACCACCACCAGCACGACCACCAGGCCGAGCGTGGGCAGCACGACGTGGTGCAGCGAGTCGGGGGTGACCGTGGCCGAGATGGATACGAACAGGACGCCGATGATCAGCTGCACCAGGGTCTCGAAGAACGGCCGCTTGGCCGGGACCTCGAAGGCGCGCAGGTTCGCGACCGCGAGCCCCATCAAGACGGCGGCGATCAGCCCCGCGTCGTCGCGGATGGTGTCGCAGACGGCCGCCACGCCGATCACGCACGCCAGCTGAGCCGTGGTGCTCAGCACGTCATCCAGATCAAGCTTGCACAGGCACAACCACAGCACGGCGACGCCGACCCCCGCGCCGGCCGCGCCGATCGCTGTCGACAGCAGGAACAGCGCCAGCGGGTGGCCGATCCCACTATGAGCGCTGGCCAGCACCGCATGGAACACCACCGCGCCCAAGATGCCGCCGACCGGGTCGATCAGCGAGCCCTCCCACGACAGGATCCGCTGAAGGCGGTCGGCCGGCCGCACGAACGCCAGCAGCGGGCCCACCACGGTCGGCCCGGAGACGACCAGGATCGCGCCGGTCATCACCGCCGCCCCGGTCGACATGCCCAGCAGCGGCGCCGCCGCCAGCGCGCCGACCGCGCATGTGATCGGCACCCCGACGAGCACCAGGCGGGGCACCACGCGGCGGGCCCGCCCGCGCACGACGCCCCACTCCAGCGCCAGGCCAGAGTCATACAGGATCACCGCCACCGCAAGTGAGACCAGCGGCTGGAACGCCGGCCCCAGCAGCCGCTCCGGATTGACGTCGGTGGTCAGCACCCCGGCGAGGAAGCCCGCCGGAAGCAAGATGATCAGCGCCGGGACACGCAACTGGCTCGCCAGCACCTGCGAGCCCACCGCCAGCACCACGATCAGACCCACGCCCAACAGGATCTGATCAGTCGTCATCACCCGGTCCTTCCCCCGCTAGCCCTCAACTTCGGTAACCGTACCTCCCGCCCATCCGAGCCGCCAGTCAGGCTGGATGAGCCCGGTCAGCAAGACCTGCGACGGCCACGTCAGCTGAGGGCACGCGCGACGCGGGCCCTCAGCCGACAGCTCCTGCGTTCGTCAGGCGGCTTCAGGTGCCGGCACGCCGAACGCCGAGCCGACCGCGATGCCCGAGGCACGGACCGCCCGATTCTGATGCTCGGTCACATACCAGTAATGGATGAACACCGGGATGATGAGAATCCCCAGCGGGAAGGACAGCAGGAAGGCCAGCGTCGGGTTGATCTGCTCGGAGGCGGGGACGCCGGCCATCCGCTGGGCGCGCTTGATCCGCTGACCGTAGTTGTAGACCGACAACAGCGGGGGGATGAACAACCAGCCGCCGATGGTCACCGCCGCCACAGACATCGCCGGGCTTGAGTCGGCGAGCTTCTGATCGCCGCGGGCGACGCCGATGTCCTTCAGCTCGTCGTTGACCAGGTAGTACCAGAACCAGTAGTAGATGCCGAACGTGACGACGGTCAGCAGCAGACCGACCCAGAAGCTCCGGATCTTCCCTGCTCCCCCATCACCGAACTGAACTTCCTGCGCCATGTGTGCTTCGCCTCCCAGGCGGTTGTTGAACGCGCGCGACCGCACGCGGTCGACCGCACCAATCCCCGAGCCCAGTTCCTACATCGGCCACCCGCGCCCATCCCTTAACGGGCTCCACTCATCGGTTCTGGCGGGGCGGCCGGTGCTCGGCCAGGAGCCCCTCATAGACGAACCGCCCCCCGGAGTGCGGGAGGCGGTTCGAGTGCTTTGCGAGGTGGAGACGGCGGGAATTGAACCCGCGTCCGCGGTCGCGTGAAAGATGGCGTCTACGAGCGTAGCCGGCGCTCTGATCTCGTCCCCCACTCGCCACGCCGGCCGGGTTGTGGGGGACCAGCTCCATGAGATGTCCCCGGATCGGCTGGAGCGAGCCTCACCGAGCGAGCCTGCTGGTTGATCCCGGCACCTTCACCGCAGGCGAGCGAAGGGCCGAGAGGTCAGAGTGGGTTAGCTGCTACGCAGCCAGGGCCGACTCAAAACCGAACTCGTGAGAGTCCGCACTTATGGTTTTCCCGGGTGTTTTACGAGGCCGCCCGGGACCTCGACTCGCAACCATCCCCACGAGTCGACCACGTCGAAGCCTGTCGTCCCCTGGGGATATGTCTGCCGTTCACATTATAGATCCGTGCAGGGGCCACGTAAGTCCTTGATAAGTGCCGCACCGGCGCTGCCACAATTCCTGGGAGAACGCGAATGGATTACGGCACCCCCTCCCCCCGTCCGCTCCCGGATCCCGCGCGCGGGGCGATGCGGCCGCTCCCCGAGCCCGCAGACCGCCCGCCGGACCCCGAGCCTGCGGCCTCACGGCCCCGACAGTCGTTCTTCCGGCGCCGGATCGCACCGCTCGGCGCGGCCCTGATCGCGCTGTTGACGAAGATCAAGGCGCTGCTCCTGCTGCTGCCGAAGGTCAAGCTGCTGGTGACCGCCGCCACCATGGCGGTCTCGGTGGCCGCCTACGGCGCGATCTGGGGGTTCGCCTTCGGCCTGGGGTTCGTCGTGCTGCTGCTCGTCCACGAGATGGGCCATGTGATCGCGCTGCGGCGTGAGGGGATCCGGGCCAGCGCGCCCATGTTCATCCCGTTCATGGGCGCGCTGATCAGCGCCCGCTCGCTCGGCGACAACGCCCTGGCCGAGGCCCGGGTCGGCTTGGCCGGGCCGATCCTCGGGACGATCGGCTCGCTTGCCTGCCTGGCCGTCTGGCTGGTCACCGGCCACGACTACTGGCGGGCGCTGGCCTACACCGGGCTGTTCCTCAACCTGTTCAACCTGCTGCCCGTGGTGCCGCTCGACGGCGGCCGGGCGATGGCCGCCATGACCCCGTGGATGTGGTTCGTCGGGTTCGCCGGGATCGTCGCGCTGGCCTTCATCTTCCCCAACCCGATCATCCTGATCATCGCCGTGTTCGCCGCCTTCGAGACCTACCGGCGGTGGAAGCAGCGCCGGGCCGGCGGACTCGAGCAGCAGGCCTACTACCGGGTCACGCCGCGGCAGCGCCTGCTCGTCGGCGCGGTCTACCTGGCCCTGGTGGCGCTGCTGGTGGTCGGCATGGATGCCACGCACCTGCCCCGGACGCTCGGCTGAGGCTGCTGTCGGTCGGCGGGCGGAGGCTGGACGCCCGGCCGTGTGCCATCGGCCGGCGGGGACGGACGCGCCTCAGCCGGCTGAGCAGCGGAAGCGCCGGCTAGTACCGGCGGGTCTCCTGCTCGTCGCGCGGGACGTAGCGTTGCGGCGGTTGCTGCGCCGGCGCCGCCCGGCGCGACCACGCGAACGTGTAGATCAGCGACAGGACCAGTCCCAGGATCCCCAGGACGAACAGAACGGTCCCGGCGGTCTGGATGTCGAACCCGCTGACGGTCGCCGTGACCGCCCACTTCAGGATTGCGCCCACAGCGATCAGGGCGATGCTTGTGCCAATGGTCATATCCGGATGGTACCCCGGGGCCCGGTCCTGAAAGCGCACACCTGTGTCAGCGGCCGGCGTCGCGGAGCTCTCGCTGGACCTCGCGCGCCATCTCGCGCCGGCGAATCGTCTGGCGCTTGTCGTAGACGTCCTTGCCCTTGGCCAGCGCCAGCTCCACTTTGGCCCGGGAGCGGGGCCCGGAGAAGTACAGGCGGGTCGGCACCAGCGTCAGCCCGCGCTCCTGGGTGCGGCCGGTCAGCCGCTCTATCTCCGACCGGTGCAGGAGCAGCTTCCGCGGCCGCTCGGGATCGTGGTTGTCCCGGGCTGCCGCCCCGTAGGGCGGGATGTAGACGCCGTTCAGCCAGACCTCGCCGTCGCGGACCGTGGCATAGGAGTCCTTGAGCTGGGCCTTGCCCTCACGCAAGGACTTGACCTCGGTCCCGGTCAGCACCATCCCAGCCTCGAACTTCTCCAGCAGGTTGTACCGGTAGGCGGCCTGCCGGTTGGTGGCCACGTCGCCGGGGGCTGCCTTGCGTTTCTTGCCTTTGGCCATCGGGTGTGTCGAGTCCGCGTGGGTGGGGAGGGCGTCGGTGTGTCTAGTTCGGGTCGGTGGGGACGGCGTCCGTGGGGAGGAGATCCACCCTACCTCGCGGCGCGTCGATACCGCCGACCCGGACCCGGACCGGGTCCCCCAGGCGCATCACCCCGCCGTTGCGGGTGCCGACCAGCATCGTGGCCTCCTCGTTGAGCTCCCACCAGTCGCCCCGCAGGCGCCGGACGGGCAGTAGCCCCTCGTACTGCATGCGGTCGCCGAAGGCCACGAACGCGCCGGCGCCGATCAGCCCGACGATCTCCCCGGAGAACTCGGCTTCGCGGTCCCCGGCCGAGAACAGGTCCCGCTCCAGCAGGAAGCAGCCGGCCACGTCGTCGGCGTCCCGCTCGATCGTCATCGCCTCGCGCTCCCGCCCCGACGTCCACGGCCCCGCGTTCACCACGAACGTCGGATCCGGCGCTGGCTCGCCGGCGATCGCCGACAACAGCCCCCGGTGGCAGATGAGATCCGGGTACCGCCGGATCGGCGAGGTGAAGTGGCAGTAGGAGGGCGAGGCCAGCCCGGCGTGCCCCCGGTTGCGAGGGTCGTAGTAGGCCTGCTTGAGCGAGCGCAGGACCAGGCTGTTGAGCGCCCGGGCCCCATGCCCGGTCCGCGCCACCCAATCCGCCACCAGCGCCGAGGCCTCCCCGGCCACCTCCCCCGCCTGCTGGGGGCTCATGGGACCGTCCGGCACCGCGGGCGTCGGCACCCCCAGCGAGGCCAGTTGGTCGACGAGCCGCTCCACGGCGCTCCCGTCCGGCGGCTCGTGCACGCGGTACAGGGTCGGGATCTTGCGCTCACCCAGGAACCGGGCCACCTGCTCGTTGGCGGCGATCATCAGATGCTCGATCAGCCGGTGCGACTCGGTCTGGACCGACAGCTCGACCCCCACCACGTGGCCCTCCCGGTCGAACACGAACTCCGGTTCCGGCGAGTCCAGGACGACGGCGGTGCTCCCGCCGCGGCCCTTCCCCCGTCCCCCGGACCCGCGACTGGCCCGGAGTGCGCCGAGCGCATCCGCGGCGGCCCGCGCCGCCGCCAGGGGCTCGGCCCACGGCTCGGCCGCGGACTCGGCGCCCGCGAAGATCCGGTCGACCCGGTCGTAGTCCAGCCGTTCGTCGGAGCGGATCACCGAGCGGTAGAACGAGGCCGCCCGCACGCCGCGCTCCGCCACCGTCATCTCGACCGTCAGCGTCAGCCGCGGCGCGCCGGGCACCAGCGAGCACGCCTGGTTGGACAGCGCCTGGGGCAACATCGGCTCCACCGCGCCGGGGACGTACACGCTGGTGGACCGCCGGTAGGCCTCGCGGTCGACGAGCGAGCGGGAGGCCACGAACGCCGACACGTCGGCGATGTGGACCCAGACCCGCCATCCCCCGCCCGGCAGCGCCTCGGCCGAGATGGCGTCGTCGAAGTCCCGGGCGGTGACTGGATCGATCGTGAACGTCGGGAGGTCGCGCAGGTCACGCCGGCCGGAGAAGTCGTCATCGCGCTCGGCGGCCGCGCGCGCGTCGCGCTCCACCGCCGGGTCGAACCGGCGCTGGAGTCCCCGGTCGAGCATCAGCGCGCCGATCACGTCCCGGGCGACGTCCGGCCGGCCCAGCCGGCGCTCGATCGCCATCCGCCGTCCACCGCTGCGCCGCCCGCCGCCTCGGGCCGGTCCGAGGAGCACGAGGTCGCCGACGTCCGCCTTGCGGTCGCGGCTGACGACGACCCGGGGTCCGGATCCGAAGAACGGCTCGGCCACCAGGAACTTGCCCCGGCGGGCCAGGACCGCCACGCGGGCGGCCGGATGGGCCTCGGAGGCGACCGCGGTCACCGGATCTCGGTGGCGACGGTGCGCTCGGCGACGACGAGCGCCGGGTCGTGCCCGGGCCGCGTGCTGGCCGGCGTGGCGGCGTAGATGTTGGGCTGGATCCCGGCGCCGCGGCGCACGCCCCCGCCCCCCAGGTTGTGGCCGTTGGGCGTGAAGTACTCGCCGACCGTGAAGTCGAGCGCGCCGCCGTTGGAGAGCGGCTGGATCTCCTGAAAGACGCCTTTGCCGTACGTGTGGGTGCCGACCACCTTCGCCCGGCCGCGGTCCTTGAGCGCGCCGGTGACGATCTCGGCGGCCGAGGCCGTGTCCTGGTCGACGAGAACCACCATCGGGATGGTGGGAGCGATGGCATTGCCCTTGGCCATGTAGACCTGGCGGGGCTGGGCGCGCCCGTCGGTGGAGACGATCGTCCCGTTGGAGATGAAGATGCTGGCGACGTTCACCGCCTCGTTGACGAGGCCGCCGCCGTTCTCCCGCAGGTCGAGGATCAAGCCGCGGGCGCCCTGCTTGAGCACCTTGCGGACCTCCCCGCGGACCTCGTCTCCCGAACCGACGGCGAAGCTGGTCAGGCGGAGGTAGCCGACCCGGACGCCGTGATAATCGACCACCCGCCCGGACGCCACCGGGACGGCGATGTTGGCGCGGACCACCCAGAGCTTCTTCGTCTGCCGGCCGTGCTGGACGGTGAGCTGGACCTTGGTGCCGGCCTTGCCCTTGATCAGGGAGGCGGAGAAGCTCTGCGAGCGGTTGGCCAGCGAGGTCCCGCCGACCGCGGTGATGACGTCGCCCGGGGTGAGCCCGGCCTTGGCCGCCGGCGAGCCCGGGAACGCCTCGACCACACGCAGCCCTCGCGGCGTCGTCCCGATATCGATGCCGATCCCGCTCAGGTGCGGGTTGGTGTCCTGGTTCTGGAAGGTGGTGTAGTCGGACGGGTCGTAGTAGTGCGAGTACGGGTCGCCGAGGCTGGCCACGGCCGCTGCCAGACTGCGGTTGACCAGGTCCGAGCGGTTGACCTTGCGGTAGTAGTCGTTCTGGAGCAGGCCGAGCACCTGGTTGATGAGGCGGTCGTCGCTGCTCTGCGCCACGAACACGTTGCGGACCGGGCCGGGCAGCCAGCTGGGATGGCCGCCGATCAGGATGCCGACCAGCAGGACCGCGACCACGACCGGGACCGCGACGTACCACCGAGACCGCTTGCGCCGTGCATACATGCGGCTTTCAGGGTAGCTGGCGGCGCCCCCGCTTCCGCGGCCGGCGGAGGGCCGGTCACACGGCCCTGGGAGGGCCGGTCCGCTGCCGGCGAAGGCCCGGTCAGACGGGCGAGCGGGCCCGGGTCAGACCCGCAGGAATCGACGCAGCGACAGCCCGGAGCCGATCGCCGAAACCAGCACGCCGGCCCCGACGAGCACCGCCACGAGGGCCGTGAACGGGATCGTGCGTGGCGCCGCGATCAGCGACCAGTTGCTGGCCAAAGGATCGAGCAGGGCGATCTTCGTGGCGCCCAGCACCGCGATGGCCAGGAACGCTCCGGCGGCGCCGACGATGATGCCCTCGATCACGAACGGCCACCGGATGAACCAGTCGGTGGCGCCCACGAGCTTCATCACCTCCACCTCCCGCCGGCGCGCGTACAGCGACAGGCGGATCGTGTTGGCAATCAGCAGCACCGAGGCGATGGTCAGCAGCACGGTCAGCGCGGCCGCGGTGATGGTGACCAGGTTCGTGACCTCCAGGATCTTCTTGGTGTCGGTCCGCTTGTTCGACACGCTCTGGATGGAGGCGTCGATCATCCCGCCCTGGCTGCCGCCGGTCGTCAGCGAGTGCTGGAGCGTCAGCACGTTGGCCGGGTTGTCGGGAATCACGTGGAACGTGTCGGGCAGCGGGTTGGTGCCGAGCAGCTGGTAGGCCTGAGGGTCGATCTTGGACTGCTGCGAGTAGGCCTGCGACTTGGACACGAACTGCACCGAGCGCACGTGCGGGGTCGAGAGCAGCTCGCCGCGCACCCGGGCCTCCATGCCTGGGGTGGCCTTCGTATTCATGTAGACGTCGACCTCGACCCGGCTGCGGACACTGTTGGCCGCGCCGTTGGTGGCCTGGACGATGGGGATGAACACGCCGAGGACGAGCAGCGTCACCAGCACCGTGGCCAGCGCCGCGAAGCTGGGCGCGGCGCTGCGGCGCATCGCGCGCATCGCCTCGCGCAGGAAGAAGCCGATGCGCATCGGCTACAGACCGGGGGGCCGGACGTTGGGGGCGCGCAGGCGGCGGGCCAGATCCCGCGTCGACTCGTCCCGGGTGTACAGGCCGGCCGCCTCGTCGCGAACGATCCGGCCGCGGTTGAGCTCCAGCACCCGGCGGCGCATCTTGTCGACCATCGCCTGATCGTGCGTGGCCACCATCACCGTCGTCCCGGTGCGGTTGATGCGGTACAGCAGCCGCATGATGTCGATGCTCGTCTCCGGGTCGAGGTTCCCGGTCGGCTCGTCCGCCAGGAGCAGCGGCGGATGGTTGACGAACGCCCGCGCAATCGAGACCCGCTGCTGCTCCCCGCCCGAGAGCTGGTCGGGGTAGCTGTGGAGCTTCGTTGAAAGCCCGGTCAGGCGGAGGATGTCGGGCACCTTGGAGCGGATCTCCTTGCGCGTCCCGCCCGTGACCTGCAGCGCGTACGCGACGTTGTCGTACACGGTCCGAGACGGCAGGAGCTTGAAGTCCTGGAACACGACCCCGATGTTGCGGCGGTAGAACGGGATCCGCCGGCGGTGGACGTCGCGCAGGTCGTGGCCCGCGACCCGGATCGACCCCTCGGTCGGGTCGACCTCCTTGATCAGCAGCCGCATCAGGGTGGACTTCCCGGAGCCGGTCACGCCGACCAGGAAGACGAACTCGGCCCGCTGGATCGAGAAGGTGGCGGCGTCGAGGCCCAGATCGCCGCTGGGGTAGCGCTTGGACACGCCGCGGAACTCGACGAACGGCCGGCCCGACGGCGGCTCACCGAGCGTCAGGTGGGCGTCCGGAGCGGGAAGCGCCGAACGGGGGGCACCGCGTCTGTGGGTTATGGAGCGAGAGGAAGAGGTCGACATCGGTCGGGCAGCCTACAGACGCGCCTGCAAGCACGCTTTCCCGACGGCGTCTTGCAACTTCGCTTGCAGCGGCGCCGCTACCGTGTGTGTATGGCCTCGATCACGCATGCGACCCTCGACAACGGACTGCCGCTGTACCGAATCCCGATCGCTGGGACGCGCTCGCTGACGATTCTGGTCGCGTTTGATGCCGGCGCCCGTAGCGAGCACGCCGACGAGAACGGGATGGCCCACTTCCTCGAGCACCTCGTGTTCAAGGGCGGCGAGAAGTACCCGACCTATCGCGACGTCAACCAGGCCGCTGAGGGAATCGGCGCGGTGCTCAACGCCTACACCAGTCACGATCTCGTCGCCTTCCACATCACCGCGCGCGCCGAGCGCGCGCTCGACGCGGCCGATCTGCTGACCGACTTCGTGGGCCGGCCAAGAATCGATCCGGACGAGCTTGACCGCGAACGGGGCGTGGTCGTCCAGGAGATCGCCCGGGCCAACGATCAGCCGGCCGTGATGGCCGAGCACC
>JBPYFQ010000093.1:0-3145 GCA_051985625.1 Solirubrobacteraceae bacterium | reverse complement strand
GCATACATCCCAGCCACCTTTGGTGTCGTGGTCTCCTCCGGGATCGCGTCCAAGCTGTTCGCGCGCACCGGCACACGCCCGATCATCGCCGCCGGCGCGCTGCTCGGTGCCGCCGGCGTCTTCTGGCTCTCCCAGATCCCGGTGGACGGCTCCTATCTCAGCGACCTCCTCCCCGGCCTGCTCATCATGAGCTTGGGTCTCGGCGCGGTGTTCGTCGGCGTGACCACCGCCGCCCAAGCCGGCGTGCCGCCCGACAAGGCCGGCCTCGCCGCCGCGCTGATCAACGCGTCAACCTGGCTCGGCGGGGCGCTCGGGATCGCGATCGCCTCTGCGATCTCAACCTCGCGCGCCCACCACCTCCTCGCCGCTCACGCGACCGCCCACGAGGCGCTGACCTCGGGCTTTCAGCGGGCCCTGCTCGTCTGCAGCATCGCAATGCTCGCCGCCGCCGTGCTCGCTCTCCGCGCAACGAACACCCGTGGCGAACCCGTGGCGACGCAGGCGCTCGAGGTCGTGCCGATGCCCGAGAACGCCTGACCACGACGCCCCCTCGCCACCGCGTCCGGATCGGGGTACGCTTGCTGGGCCGGGCTGCAGACAGAGGGGCGGTGCGTCTTGCGTCTCATCCTCAATCTCATATGGCTCGTGTTGGCTGGATTTTGGCTGGCGCTCCTGTATGTGTTCTTCGGGATCCTGGCCTGCATCCTGATCATCACCATCCCCTTCGGGTTGGCCTGCTTCAGGATCGCCGCGTTCGCGATCTGGCCGTTCGGCCGTAGGATCGTGCGCCGCCCCGGCGCGGGCGCGCCCTCGATCATCGGCAACATCCTCTGGGTCGTGCTGTTCGGATGGGAGCTGGCGCTCGCGCATCTGGTCACGGGCGTCGCGCTCTGTCTGACCATCATCGGGATTCCACTCGGGCTGGCGAACTTCAAGCTGATCCCCGTCTCGCTGTTGCCGCTGGGAACCGAGATCGTCCACGCCGACGATCCGCGGCAGATCATCTAGCGAGGCGGCACCGCACTCGGGCTGTCTGCCACGGCCGCCGTGAGTGCTGCTGCCGCGTCGGCGGTCACGCGATGACGCACGAGGTGCTGGCTGCGCCCCTGCAACGCGGCGATCATCGCATCGATTTCGTCCGCCGTCGCGAGGAGGATCAGCAAACGCGGTCACTATTTACGGCGATCTGGTGACCCCAGAGAGCACCAAATCGCCTTAAATGCCACACCGGCTCCAACCCCCAGTCGTCGGACTCACGTCTACGTGTGATGATCCGTCCAGCTCGACTCAGGAGGCCCGCCATGACGTCCGGATGGACGCACCTGAACCTTGAGGCTGTCAACGACGCCGCCCCAGCGAATGGATTCGGTGACCGGTGGGAAGCGCGTGTTGCGCGTCAGGCGCTCGGCACTGAGCACACTGGCGTCACGCATTTTCGCCTTCGCCCGGGAAAGCGCTCACCGTTCTCTCATCGCCACACTGATGCAGAGGAGGTCTACGTCATCCTGGCCGGCAGCGGGAAGGTGAAGCTCGACGATCGCATCGTCGAGGTCTGCCCGCTGGACGCGATCAGGGTCGCGCCCGATGTGCCACGGGCGTTCGAGGCCGGCGCGCAAGGGCTCGAATTCATCGCGTTCGGGCCTCATCATCCCGGCGATGGGGAGCCGGTCGAGGACGAGTGGGTGAGCTGACTTTGAATCCCGCGGATGTCGGGGCCGTGGGCGATCATCCGGTTGTGCTTGACGAAGTGACCGCGCTGCCGACGTGGGGGGTTCCCCGCATTCCAGCCTCAGCGGGCGCCCTGATCTTCGACCGGGCCGGGCGCTTGCTCGTTCTCAAGCCGAACTACAAGAAGGGATGGACGATCCCCGGCGGCCAGATTGAAGCCGGCGGCGAGTCCCCGTGGGAGGCCTGTCAGCGTGAGACATGGGAGGAGTGCGGTCTGGAGATCAAGGCCGGGCGTCTGGTGTGCGTCGACTTCCTTGCCCCCAAGCCGAACCGGCCCGGAGGGGTTCGCTTCCTGTTTGACTGTGGCGCGTTTACCGACGAGCGGCTGGCCACGATCAGACTGCAAGATGCAGAGATCGACGAGCACCGGCTGGTCGAGCTGACCGAGGCGATGACGCTTCTCAGCGGACCCGTGCGCCGCCGCGTGTCTTCGGCGGCCGGCGCCGAGCGCTGCGTCTACCTCGAAAACGGCCGCCCCGTTCGCGGTATAGAAGACTGACCCTGTCGTGCTCTGAGGTTCAATCCGGTCGTGCGCAGGCTGCTCTCGATGGTCGCCGCGATCGTCCTCGTGGACACGATGTTCTACGCGGCGATCGCGCCACTGCTCCCCTACTACGTCCACCACTTCCACCTGGCCAAGTCGCAGGCGGGCGTGCTGGCAGCGTCCTATGCCGCCGGCACGCTCCTTGGCTCACTCCCAGCCGGCTGGCTGGCCGCCCGGGTTGGGGTGCGGCGGACGATCGTCAGCGGCCTCGGATTGATGATCGGCGCCAGCCTCGCGTTCGCCTTTGCGGCGAGCGCCGTGCCCCTCGAGGTGGCGCGGTTCGTCCAGGGGCTCGGCGGCGCGGCCTCGTGGGCCGCTGGAATGGCCTGGCTGATGGAACGGGCACCCGAGGGCCGGCGGGCCGAAGTGATCGGGGCCGCCCTGGCTGCGGCGATCGCAGGCGGACTGCTCGGCCCGGTGCTCGGCACCGTGGCCGCCGAAACGACGCCGAAGGCTGCGTTCTCGGCGGTCGCCGTGCTCGGGGTGGCGCTGCTCCTGTGGACGCTGACCGAGCCGGCGCCGGCACCGAGCGGGGCCACCCGCCTGGTCGGCCTGGGATCTGCCCTGCGCGATCGCGGCGTGGTGACCGGCATGTGGCTCACGACGCTGGCGGCGCTGCTCTACGGCACGCTGGCGGTGCTGGCTCCGCTGCGCTTGAGCCATCTCGGCGCGAGCAACGCGACCATCGGACTCGCCTTCGTCGCCGGCGCCGCGCTCGCGGCGGGAAGCAGCCCGCTCGTCGGCCGGGTGTCTGATCGCATCGGCTGGCGACGTCCGGTCCTCGCTGGGCTGTGCGCCTCGATGGTGTGGACGCTGCTCCTCACGCTCCCGCGCGCGGTGGCTGTCCTGTTTGGCCTGGTCGTCGTGGCTGAC
>JBPYFQ010000092.1:0-14946 GCA_051985625.1 Solirubrobacteraceae bacterium | reverse complement strand
AGAAGATCGCGGTGCTGGGCGCCGGCGCTTCCGGCTCTGAGATCGCGTCCGCCTATGGTCGCCTCGGCACCGAGGTCCTGCTCTTCGAGATGCTGGACCGCGTCCTGCCGACCGAGGATGCGGACATCTCCAAGGTCGCCGCCCGCGCGCTGGCCAAGCAGAACATGACGATCCACACCGGCACGCTGGTGGAGAACGTCCAGGGCGGCGACGACAAGGTGTCGTTCTCGTTCGGCGACCAGAGCGCCGAGGTCGACTACTTCATCATCGCCGCCGGCCGCGGCCCTGACGTCGAGGGACTCGGGCTCGACGAGGCGGGCGTCAAGCTCGACGACCGCGGCCTGATCGAGGTCGACGGCGCGCTGCGCACGTCGGTCAAGGGCGTCTACGCGATCGGCGACCTCGTGCCGGGCCCGGCGCTCGCGCACAAGGCGTCCGACGAGGGCGTCATCGCCGTCGAGGACGCCGCCGGACTGACCACCCACGCGCTCGAGTACATCGACATTCCGCGCGCCACGTTCTGTGCCCCGAACGTGGCCAGCTTCGGCCTCACCGAGGCTCAGGCCCGCGAGCAGGGCTACGACGTCGTCGTCGGCAAGGTCCCCTACGGGGCCGTGGGCGCCGGCACCGTCTACGGCGATCGCAACGGCCTGGTCAAGGTGGTGGGCGAGACGCGCTACGGCGAGCTGCTCGGCGGCCACATCGTCGGCGCCAAGGCGACCGAGCTCATCCAGGAGCTGGTCAACGCCCGCGCGCTCGAGGGCGGCTACCCGGAGATCGCCCGGCTCGTCCATGGCCACCCCACGATGTCCGAGGCCGTGATGGAAGCCGCTCGCGCGGCCGACGGCTGGCTGATCCACGGCTGACGGCGCGTGATGCGCCGTGTCGGCAGCGCCTGAACAGCCCGCATTCTTCTACTTCGACCTGGCCGACCCGTGGTCGTACCTGGTCGCCGAGCGCATCCTCGGCGTGCTCCCCGTCATCTGCGAGTGGCAGCCGGTGCACGGTCCGCAGATCGGCTGGACGGCACCTGCCGTCGACGGCGATGCGCTGGGCACGGCCGTCGCCGAGCAGAACCTCCAACCGCTGCGCCTGCCCCGGACCTGGCCGCCGGACAGCCGGCGGGCGATGCTGGCCGCCACGTTCGCCAAGAGCGGCGGCAAGACGGTCGGCTTCGCCCTGGCCGCGTTTCGGCAGGCGTTCGCCGGGGGCCGCGATCTCGGCGACGAGGCGACCGTGCTGCTGGCCGCCGCCGCTTGCGAGATGCACCCGCGGGCGGTGCTCAAGGCGATCGACCTGCGGTCGGTCTCGGACTCGCTGCGTCGCGCCGGCGAGCAGGCGCTGAGGGCCGGCGCACGTACGCTGCCGGCGATCCAACTCGGCGACGAGGTGTTCGCCGGCCCGGATGCGCTCGATCGGGCGCTGGCGTGGACGGCGGCGGACCCGGCGCGGGTGGGGTGAAGGCCAACCGCGTCTTTCACCTGACCGTCTCCCGCGGGGGGCGCGAGCCGGCGTTCCTGGCCGATCGGCGGCGGCTGGACCGGATCGAGGTGGTGTCGATCGACGACGGCGAGCC
Organism: Solirubrobacteraceae bacterium; assembly: GCA_051985625.1. Lineage (GTDB taxonomy): Bacteria > Actinomycetota > Thermoleophilia > Solirubrobacterales > Solirubrobacteraceae > Palsa-465. The sequence continues at coordinate 13,370 of JBPYFQ010000092.1, read as the reverse complement.
GCTTCTGTACTGGGACCTTCCGGCCAAGGACGCGGCGCGGCTGGCCCGCCGGCTGCGGGCCGACCTGGCCGGGATGGAGGCCGAGGAGTTCCTGGCGCTGTGGGAGGGGGCCGACGGGTCGATCTGAGCCGATCGGCCTGGTCCCGGTATTTTCCGTCCGTGAGTGGATCGCCCGTCATCATCACCCGTCACCGACGCGCCCGGCCCCGCCCTGAAGGGCGAGACCCGCGTGCAGGAGCCGGATCGCCTGGAGCGCTCGATCGGCCGCCGGGCGGCCGAGAGCCGGGCGACGGTGCCCGATCTGGACCTGACCGTCGACGTCGACGCCGGCCCCCTGGTGCAGGCGGCCGAGCGCCATCGGGTCGCCACGACTACCCTCATCGCCGGCGCGTGCGCTACCGCCCTGGCGGAGGTGCCGCGCGCGAATGCGGCCTATCGCGACGGCCGGTTCGAGCTCTATTCCCGTATCAATGTCGCCGTCGTGCTGGAGGGCCCCACCGCCCAGGTGGCGGCCACGTTGTTCGACGCCGACCGCCGGTCGGCGGCCGAGTTGGACGCCGAGCTGAGCCGGCTGCGCGCCCGTGCCGCGGGCGGGGAGCTGACCCCGCCGGAGCAGGCCGGCGCCACATTCACGCTGATCGACGTCGGCGAGCACGGCATCCACCGGGCCGCGGCGCTCATCACCCCGCCCCAGGCGGCCGTGGTGACCGCGGGCGCCATCCGGCCCGCGCCGGTGGTGCGCGACGACGTTGTCTGCCCCGGGCACCTGCTCGCCCTCACGCTCACCAGCGATCACCGCATCCTGTTCGGCGCTGAGGCGGCACGGTTCCTGACCGCCGTGGCCCGGCGCCTGGAGACCGTGGAATGAGCGCCGACGGCCTGGAGGGGGCCGTCGGGCGGATCACGGAGGCCGGGCGACGTGACGTCGTCGCCCGGCTGCGCAACGCGCTGGCCCGCCAGGCCGCCGCGTCCGGGATCACGCTGAGCGACGAGGAACTCGACGAGCAGGCCGCCGAGGCGATCGCGTACGCCGACGGCGTCCTGTGGCGGCGGGCGCTGGCGGGCGCCGCGGTCCCCGAGCTGGGGCTGAGCCTGGGTGAGGCGGTTGGACATCCGGCGGTCCTCCGGGCCCACGAGCGGGTCGGAGCCCCGCCGTTCCCGGGCGACGCTGGGCCGGATGACGGCGAGCCCGTTTACCCCGAGCCCGCTGATGCCGAGTCCGCCGACGCCGAGCCCGCCGACGCCAAGCCCGCCGACGCCGAGCCCGCGGTGCCCGCCCCCGTGGAGGCCGACGCCCTCCGGGTGGCCGTCGTGCACCTGGGCGGGATCGAGGCCCTGCGCGCGGGTGAGCGCGACTTGGAGCTCCGGATCTCGTCGGCCGGGCTCGACGTGCTCAAGCGGTCAAGCGGCGCGCCGATCGGCCGCCTGCAATGGCGGGAGATCGAAACCGTCGACCTGCCCCGCGCCCGCCGGGGGCTGAGGCCCGGCCGGCGGGCGTATGAGCTGCACGTGGCGACCGGGACCGGCCGGGCCACCTTTGAGCTCCCCGGGGTGACTGAGGAGCAGCTCAGGGATCACCTGGAGCCGGCGCTGGCACGCGCCCGCGCCGGGCACGGCCGTACCGGGTGACCGGCCGCCGCGGGCGGGGGGTGGGGCCGGTTTCCCGGCCGTCACGCGGCCCTCACTGAGGGAACGGGCGCAGCTCCCGGCGGCGCGGCGCGGCTGCCCGAGACGCGCGGGCCTCCCGGCCGGGGCGAGCCGTGGCCACGGCGAGCCGGGCCTGGCGGGAGCGATGGATCGACCAGCCCAGCAGCGAGCAGATGCCGACCACGACGAATGCAGCGAACAAGATATTCAGAACCACAACCAGTGTCATGAGAAACCTCCGTTGGGGGGTGCCTGGATGTGGTAAGCGTTCCCGCCGCGCGTCGGATGAAGCTAAGAAGACCGTCGGAGTTGCCCTTATATGGACGGATGCTCCGTAATCCGGGGCTATCCGCAGCCCCGGGCGACCCGCCGCCGTCCCGGGGCGACCCGCCGCAGCCCCCGGGCGACCCGCCGACGTCCCGGCTGCGCCGGCCCCTCAGCCGATGAGCTCGGTGGGCGCAGCGGCCGGGGCCCCGGGGGCGGCCAGCCGTTGGAAGACCCCCGAGAAGCCGGGCAGGCGCAGCGAGAACACCGACCCGTCATCGGTGCTGGACACGTGGCAGTCGCCCCCGTGGGCCTTGGCGATCGCGTCGGCAATGGCCAGTCCGAGCCCCACCCCGCCCGCGGATCTGGTGCGGGCAGAGTCGGCGCGGGCGAAGCGATCAAATATCCGGTCCAGGGCCTCCGGCGGAACCCCGCTGCCCTCGTCCTCGACCTCGATCGACACCTGAGCGCCCATCGCGCGCGCCCGGATCTCAATCGCGTCGTGAGGCTGCGTGTACTTCACCGCGTTCTCGATCAGCGCGTCCAGGGCGGTTCGCAGCCGGTCGGGATCGGCCGACACCTTCCCGGAGGCGATCGGGCCCAGCCGCCAGGCCCGCGGCGCCAGCTCGGACCAGCGCATGAAGACGTCCTCCAGGAACGACTCCAGGTCGATCTCCGCGGTCCGGACGAAATCGGGCTGGTCGGCTCTGGCCAGCACCAGCAGGCGCTCCACGATCCCGTCCATCCGCGCCAGCTCGTCGAGGGCCACCGACAGCTCGGGCGGCGCCGGGTCCTGGCCGCGAAGCAACTCCAGATGGCCGCGGGCGATCGTCATCGGCGTCCGCAGCTCGTGCGAGACGTCCTGGATGAAGCGCTCCTGGCCCTCCAGCAGCGACCGCCCCTGGTCGGCCCGCTGCTCGGCGATCTGCTGGGCGTCGACGCGCCGCCGGGCGTGCCAGACCATGGCCAGAAACATGGCGGCCATCAGTGGGACCTCAAACAGCTCGCCCCAGAGCTGGATGCCGTGGAAGGCGTCCAGGCCGATCGACGCCGCGGTTGCGGTCATCACGCCCAGCAGCACGATCAGGGTCGACCGCATCGGCCAGACGCGGAACCCGTATAGCAAGGTGAGACTGATCCACACGAAATGGAACGGGATCGTCTCCCACGTCGGCCAGGCGATCATGGCGGCGTAGTTGGCCGCCGCGAACAGCCCCCACGCCACCTCGACCCGGTAGCGCCGGAGCAGGCCGTTGGTCACGCCGCCGCCCGGTAGCCGCCGTTGCGGACGGTCTCGATCGGCGCGTCCGGGCCCAGCTGCCGGCGCAGCCGCCGGACGCACACATCGACGACGTTGCTGCGCGGGTCGAAGTCGAACCCCCAGATCTCCGAGAGCAGGCGCTGCCGGCTGACCACCTCGCCCGCGTGGAGCATAAGGAAATGCAGCAGGCGGAACTCGCGATCGTGCAGATCCACCCAGGCCCCGCCCATGCGCGCGCGGCGACGGGCAACGTCGAGCACCAGTCGACCCACCTGGACGACGGTGCCCGTGTCGGTGCCGTGAGCGCGGCGCATCTGCACTCGCGTCCGTGCGATCAGCTCCTCCAGGGAGAACGGTTTGGACAAATAGTCGACGGCGCCGAGCTCGAAGCCGCGCAGCTTGGTGGCGAGATCGGCGCGGGCCGACACGATCAACACCGGGAGCTCGGGGCGCTGCTGCTGGAGCTGCGCCAGCACCGCCAGCCCGTCGAGCCGGGGCAGGAGCAGGTCGAGGATGATCAGCTCGTAGGTGTTGCTGAGCGCGCGCGCCAGGCCCTGCTCACCGTCGCCGACCACGTCGACGGTGAACCCCTCTGCCTCGAAGGCGCGCGCCAAGAAAGCGCCGATCCGCGCCTCGTCCTCCACAACGAGCATCCGCATTCTTCGCTGCGCAAGATATCCCTTGGCAGATGACTTGTAAATGACCCGCAGATGACATCAGCGTCATCTGGCTTGCGTTCCTTCGCCCCGGTGCATAGGTTGCCGCTCGGAGATGGAGAGGTTGCGATGAGTTCCTCAGCACGGAAGCTTGTGGGCGTCAGCGTCGTCACGCTCATTGTCTGCGTGCTTCTCGGCCTGTACGTGGGCGTGTACCTGACGAGCTCGCCCGGCGACGGGACCGCCGCCGCCGCAGAGACCGCCGGCAGCACTCATCTGTACCTGGCGACCGTCGCGGCGGCCGAGCTCAGCGACCCGCACCCAACCTGGGTCTCCTACTACGCCGTCGACGCCGGCGACCGGAACTGGCGTCATGCGACGACCTACACGGTGCCGGCCAACAGCGTCGTCCACGTGACGCTGTTCCAGTACGACAGTCAGACCGGCCTACGCAACCCATTCATCGGGCAGGCGACCGGAACGGTCGGCGGTGGCTTCCTGCTCAACGGCAAGCCGACCGTGGCCATCGACCCGAATGCCGCCTCGCACGTCTTCGCCATCCCGCAACTCGGCGTGTCGGTGCCGCTCATGGGCATTCCGGACAGCGCCAAGAACCCGTGCGCCAACGCTCCCTGCTCGTTGAGCAATGACCATGAGACGATCACCTTCTCGTTCCGGACGGGCAGGCCCGGCCTGTTCCGGTGGCAGTGCTTCGTCCCCTGCGCTGCCGGCTTCATCCAGGGGTTCGGCGGCCCCATGCAGACCGTCGGGTACATGGGTGGCTTCATCCGTGTCGTCTGAGGTGACACTGTGACCGAGGTCAATCACTGGCGACGGTTCGTTGTGTGGTGGCTGGTGGCCACCATCGTGCTGACGCCGCTCGTCGTGTTCGTGCTGGCGCCCGGCATGCCGCCCGGGAACGGAACGGTCGAGGCGTCAGGGCAGGTGGTGGACAACACCGTGCTGCTGGGCCTCTCAACCCCGGTCGCCACGGCGGTGCTGGTCTTCTTCGCCTACGCGATCGTCAACTTCCGTGAGCGCGAGCCCGCCGCGGCCCTCGACGGGCCGCCGATCACCGGCGACGCCAAGGTCCAGACCTGGTGGCTGATTGTCACCACCAGCCTCGTCCTGTTCCTGGCCGGATACGGGACGGTGCGCCTCCTGGCCGATGGAGCCGGCGGCGGCCAGGGGCCCAACCCCATCGCCCAGCCGGCGGGCGCCGGCAACGCGCTCCAGGTGCAGGTCATCGCCCAGCAGTGGCGGTTCACGTACCGGTACCCGTCGTTCGGCGGCGTCGAGACGAACACCCTGGAGCTTCCGGCCAACCGGCTGATCGCGTTCCACGTCACCTCGCTGGACGTCATCCATTCGTTCTGGGCCTATCAGCTCGGTGTGAAGGCGGACGCCAACCCGGGCGTGGACAACGTCGCCTATGTCACCACGAAGGCCCCGATGGCGTTTGCCGTTCACTGCGCCGAACTGTGCGGCGTGTGGCACGGTTACATGTTCGACACCGGGCACGTCGTCTCGACCCGCCAGTTCGCCGCCTGGATCACGGCGCGCCGGGCGCAGTTCGCGCCGGTGGCCAAGAGCATGACCCCGTACGCGAAGCAGTACTTCCCTGACCCGCAGAGGAGGGGTGGATGACCGCAGTCTCTGTCTCGGCCCCACCGCAGCCGGCTTGGCGCAAGTGGGTCGGTTTCAACCTGCTCACCGGGATTGTGCTGGCGATCGTCGGCTACATCGTCGGCGACATCATCGGCCACGCGATCCACGCGCCGAGCCTCGACTACTTCTCCACCGAATCGGGCCAGAACGACATCGCGGTGCTGCTGGGCTACCTGTTCGGCGTGATTGGCTTCCTGATCGGACTGGGGTTCGCCAACTACCCGATAAGGCGCCTGCTCGGCCATCCGGCGACGCTGGCCGAGCACGAGAGCGAAGGCGAGGGCGCGTCGCGCTACTTCCGGCTGTGCACCGACCACAAGGTCGTCTCCCTCCAGTACCTGGTGGGCATCGGCGTGTTCTTCCTGGTCGGCGGTATCAACGCGATGCTCATCCGCACCGAGTTGCTCAGCCCCACCCATCACGTCTTCGGCCCCAACCAGTACCTGACGCTGGTGGGGATGCACGGCGCGATGATGATGGGGATCATGACCTCCGGCGTGCTCGGCCCGTTCGCCAACTGGCTGGTGCCGCTGATGATCGGCACGCGGCGGATGGCGTTCCCGCGGATCGAGTCGTTCACGTTCTGGCTGCTGATGGCCGCCGGCGTGGTGCTGGTGACGACGATCTTCCTTGGCGGCTTCCAGACAGGCTGGACTGGATATCAGCCGCTCGGCAGCCAGGGGACGGCGGGCTACGACGCCTACATCGGCTTCTTTGCCCTGGTGGGGATCTCCATGAGCCTGCTCGGGTTCAACCTGCTGGCCACCATCATCACGATGCGCGCGCCGGGCATGACGTGGACTCGGATGCCGATCTTCGTCTGGAGCGTCGTGGCCACCTCGCTGCTGATGCTGCTGGCGGCCCCCATGCTGCTGGCCGCGCTGATGATGGGGGCTCTTGACCGCACCGCCCAGACGGCCTTCTTCATCGCCGGCAACGGCGGCAGCGCCTACCTGTGGCAGAACCTGTTCTGGGTGTTCGGCCACCCCGAGGTGTACATCGTCGCGCTGCCGGGCTTCGGGATCGTGCTGGAGCTGCTGCCGGTGTTCTCACGTAAGCCGCTGTGGGGCTACCGCCTGGCCGTGGCGGGCATGATGGGCGTCGCGCTGCTCAGCTTCTTCGTCTGGCAGCACCACCTGTTCGTGAGCGGGATCAACGCCGACCTTCGGCCGTTCTTCATGCTCTCCACCGAGCTGATCTCGTTGCCGACCGGATTCATCTTCATCTGTGCCATGGGGACGATCTGGAAGGGCCGATTGCGTTTCACCGTGCCCATGCTGTTCTGTCTGGGCTGGGTCTTCAACTTCCTGTTCGGCGGGTTGTCCGGCGTGTTCCTGTCCGACGTCCCCAGCGACGTCACCACGCACGGCACCTTCTTCTCGATGGCCCATTTCCACTACACCATCATGGGTGGCCTGATCTTCACCGTGTTCGCGGCGATCTACTACTGGGGCCCGAAGATGACCGGGTTCAAGTTCAACGAGACCCTGGCCAAGGTCCACTTCTGGACCCTGTTCATCGCCTTCAACAGCACCTTTGCGCCGCTGTTCGCGCTCGGGTTCCTCGGCCAGCCGCGGCGCGTCGTGACCTACCCCACCAACCTGCAGGGGCTCAACGATTGGGTGTCGGTCTCCGCCTTCTGCATCGGTATCTCGATGCTGATCTTCCTGTACAACGCGATCTGGTCCCTGCTGTTCAAGCGCGAGCCGTCGGAGCCCAACCCGTGGAACTCCAAGGGCGCCGAGTGGCAGTACCCCACGCCCGTGCCGCTGCACGACTTCGCCACGTTCCCGGTGTTTGAGGGCGATCCGTATCCGTACGGGATGGAGCAGCTCCCCCGCGCCACGCCCACGGCGACCAGCTAGGAGGAAACCTCGATGGAAGGCTCCGCATCAGCTCCCACCGCCGCGCACATCGAGCTCGAGCCTCCCGAGTGGCAGCCCCGCGCGCTCTGGGTCACCGCCCGCCTGCTGTGCGGCGCGGCCGCCTTCTTCTTCATCTCGTTCGTCTTCGCGTACTTCTACCTGCGGTCGCTGGACCCCAACCGGAGCTGGAAGATCGGGCACGTCAGTGTCCCCGTCGGTTGGGGCGTGATCATCGCCGTGGTGCTGGTCCTCTCGGCCATCGCGCTGCGGGTGGCGGCGACCCGGCCTGAGCTCACCGTCTCGGCCGGCTGGGCGGCTCTGGCACTGGCCCTGCTGTCGATCGTCCTGCAGGTGATCACGTGGACGACGCTGGGCTTCGGCCCGGCCAGCGGCGGCTTCGCCAGCGTGTACGTGGGCTGGACGGCGTTCTACGCCGTGTTCACCTTGGCCTGCGCGTATTGGATTGCGACTCAGGTGGCGACCGCATGGCGCCGAGGACGCGAGACGCTGGGCACCACCCCGGCGCAGGTGGCGACCGACGCCGAGACCGTCCAGGCCGGCCTGTCCGCCTGCTCGTTCTTCTGGAACTTCTACGTGTTCAACGGGGTGCTTCTGTTCGTCATCCTCTACCTCCTGTAGCCGATGAGCCGGGGTAGCCGATGAGCCGGGGTGGACGATGAGCCGGGGTGGACGATGAGCTGGGGAGGATGGTCGATACAACCGTCGCTCCTGTACGTGGTCCTGGCCGGGGGGTTGTATTGGGCGGGCGGGCGAGGCTTCTACCGGCGCAACCGCGAGCCCCTGCGCGAGGCGGCGTTCGTGGCCGGCCTGGTCACGATCGTGTTGGCGCTCGACTCACCTATCGACGGTTATGCCGATCAGCTCTTCTGGGTGCACATGAGTCAGCACGTGCTGCTGCTGACCATCGCGCCTCCGCTGATCCTGCTGGGGCGGCCCTGGCCGCGGATGTGGCGGGCGCTGCCATTGGACTGGCGCACCGGCACCGGACGGACGCTCGCGCGCTCCCGTTGGACGGCGCCGGTGCGGGCGATCGCCCACCCCATACCCGCCTGGATCCTGTTCAACGTCACCATCGTGGCCTGGCACATCCCGTTTGCCTACAACGCCACCCTGCGCGACGGTTTCGTGCACGACCTCGAGCACGCGATGTTCTTCTTCACGGGGCTGCTGTTCTGGGCGCGGGTCGTCGACCCCGGGCCGCTGCGTCCGCGGCTGAGCTGGCTGTGGCGCATCGCCTACGTGGTGGGGGCGATGATCGTCGGCTGGGTGCTGGCCATCGTCCTGGTGATGGTGCCCCACCCCATCTATTCGTTCTACGCCGACCTGGCGCACCGCCCGGGTGGCATCTCGGCCCTGACCGACCAGCAGCTGGCCGCCGGGATCATGTGGGTCCCCGGCTCGCTGGCCTACACGGTGGCGATGATGACCGGCGTCTACCGGTGGCTGGATCCCAACGCTGCGAGCCCGCGTCCGCGGGCTCTGATCACCTGAGGAGGATTGCGACCGTCATGCTCCACCTTCTGTTCGCCGACAACTTCCTGGCGGGCTCCCTGCTGACCCTCCTCGTACCAACGCTCCTGCTGAGCGCGATCGCGGTCTGGTACGTCCTGGAAGTCAAGCGGGTTCCCAAGGACACCCCCACCTCGTCCACGGCGCTCCCACCGCCTGAAGTGGTGGCCGCCGCCGAGGAGCCCCGGGGCGCCGACGCGCCGCCCTCCGCGCAGGGTTCCTGATGGGGGCGGGCGCCCAAGCCGGTGGCCTGCGCCACCGCGGGGTCCGGCCGCGTGTCGCCATCGCCGTGGTGGCGATGGTCGCGGCGGTCGGGATCGGCCTGGGTGTCGTCATCCACCTGCTCACCCAGACCTCCGCCCCCGCCACCGCCGCGCGCTCAGGCTCGCCGCCGGCGCGGGCGCTGCTCGGCCAGGCGACCTGGCGGGCCGGCCAGCGGCCGGCGCCCAACATCACGACGCTCCGGGATCAGAGCGGCCGGCTGTTCTCGCTGGCGTCTCTGCACGGGCGCAGCGTGGCGATGGAGTTCTTCGACTCGCACTGCCACGCGGAATGCCCGTTGGCGGGGCGGGCCCTGGCCGCCGCCGAGCGCAGCGTTCCGCGCGCCCAGCGCCCGGTGCTCGTCGTCGTCAGCGTCAACCCCAAGGACACGCCGGCCAGCGCCCGGGCCGCCGTCCGCAACTGGGGCCTGGCCGGCCTGGCCCCCTGGCACTGGCTGATGGGCACGCATGCCCGGTTGGCCCCGGTGTGGAGCGCGTATCACATCTACGTGCAGCCGGCGCGGGGCGACATCAGCCATACCGAGGCCCTGTACCTGATCGACCGTCGCGGAGACGAGCGGTCCGGCTATCTGTACCCGTACATGCCGACGTCGGTGTCGCACGATCTCAAGGTGCTGGCGCCGATCGCCCGCCGGAGCGGAGGCGCCCATGCCTGACGTCGCCGAGGCCCTGCCTGCCGAGGCCCTGAGCGTCGAGGCCGCCGCGGTACCGGCCGCTGCGTCCGCCTGGCGGGGCGTCCTGCGGGACTACGTGACCCTGACCAAGCCGCGGATCATGTCGCTGCTCGTCTTGACCTCGGTGTGCGCCATGGTCGCCGCGGCGGGCGGGTCGCCCGCGCTGGTGCCGCTGCTCGCCCTCGTCGTCGGAGGCGGCCTGGCCTGCGGGGGCGCCAGTGCCCTCAATCACGTGCTCGATCGGGACATCGACCGGCTGATGGGTCCGCGGACCGCGTCGCGCCCGGTGGCCGCCGGGCGCGTCCCCGCCGCGCATGCAGTCGCCTTCGGGCTTGGTCTCCTTGCGGCCGCCTTCGCCGTGCTCGCCGTGTTCGCCAACCCGCTGGCGGCGGCGCTGGCGCTGAGCGGCGGCGCCTTCTACGTGGTCGTCTACACCCTGTGGCTCAAGCGCAGCACCGACCAGAACATCGTCATCGGCGGCGCGGCCGGCGCCATCCCGCCGTTGGCCGGATGGGCGGCTGCCCACGGGAGCCTGGGCTTCGGCGCCGTTGCCCTGTTCCTCATCGTGCTGGTCTGGACGCCGCCTCACTTCTGGGCGCTGGCCCTGCTGCTCAAATCCCATTACCAGGCGGCCGGAGTGCCGATGCTGCCCGTCGTCCGCGGCAGCTCGGCGACCGTTGTCCTGGTGCTCCGTTACACCGCGCTTCTGGTGGCGGTCTCGCTGGTGCCGGCGATCACCGGCACGTTCGGCCACGTTTACCTCGTTCTCGCGGTGGTCCTCGGCTTGATCTTCTGGGCGCTGGCTTGGCGCCTGCGCCGTGATCAATCCGCAGCGCGGGCGGCCGTTCTGTTCCACTACTCGCTGCTGTACCTGGCCCTGCTGTTCCTGGCCGTCGCCATCGACGCGGTCATCGGCCTGTAGCCTCGTCCCCGGGTATCCGGGACAATCAGGGGGGTGGACGCGTCTCTCCGACTCGCGCGCCGCCTGGCCCCGTCCGTCCGTGACGAGCGCGTGCTGCGGGCGCTGGCGGCGGTCCCGCGTGAGCGCTTCGTCCCCGAGGAAGAGCGCGCCCGGGCGTACGAGAACGTGGCGCTGCCGATCGCCTGCGCGCAGACGATCTCCCAGCCGGCCGTGGTGGCGCGGATGCTGGAGCTGCTCGAGCTGCGCCCGGACGACCGGGTGCTCGACGTCGGCACCGGGTCCGGCTATCACGCCGCGCTGCTCGGCCTGCTGGCGGCCGAGGTATGGACGGTGGAGCGTCATGCCGAGCTCAGCCGGGAGGCGGAGCGGGTCCTGGACGACCTGGGCTACGCCAACGTGAGATGCGTGGTGGGCGATGGCTGGGAGGGATTGCCCGACCAGGCACCGTTCGACGCGGTCAACGTCGCCGCCGCCACCGGGGAGGGGCTGCCGCGGGCGCTCATGGCCCAGCTGGCCCCGGGCGGGCGCCTGGTGGCGCCCGTGGGGACCCGCCGTCAGCGCCTGACCCGCGTGTGCCGCACCGAGAGCGGGCTGGAGGCCGAGCGGCTCGACCCGGTCAGGTTCGTGCCGCTGGTGAGGGAGCCCGCCCACCCGGAGGACTGACCGCCGGGGCGGGGTCGGTTTCCCCCGCCAGGCGCCGGCGCATGACGTCGATGGCGGTGGGATTGGAGTCCACCAGCACGAACCGGCGCCCCAGCTCCCGGCCCACCGCGCCGAGGGTGCCGGAGCCGGCGAACGGGTCCAGGCACCAGCCGCCCGGGCGCGAGGAGGCGGCCACCAGGCGGCGGAGAACGCCGGCCGGCTTCTGGGTGGGGTAGCCGGTCTTCTCGGCGCCGTTCGTCGGCACGATCGTGTGAAACCAGACGTCGGTGGGGCGCTTGCCGCGGGCGGCCTTCTCCGGCCCGACGAGTCCCGGCGCCATGTACGGCTCGCGCTCGACGGCATCGGCGTCGAAGTGATGGGCGCCGGGGGTGCGAACGTAGGCCAGGATCGTGTCGTGCTTGGCCGGCCACCGGCGCCGCGGCTTGGCGCCGTAGTCGTAGGCCCAGATGATCTCGTTGAGGAAGGCGTCGCGGCCAAACAGCTCGTCGAGCAGCAGCTTGCAGTAGTGCGCCTCGCGGTAGTCGATGTGGAAGTACAGCGTCCCGTGAGGGGCCAGCAGCTCGCGGGCTCGGGACAACCTGGGCTCCAGGAACGCCAGGTAATCGTCGAACTGGTCGTCGTAGCTCAGCCGCTGGAGCAGACGGGTGCGATACGTGCGACCGCCGAAGCCGACTCGGCCGGCCGCCGGGTCGGCAGTGGCCTGCACCGAGCTGCGGGCCTGGGCCCGGCCGGTGTTGAAAGGAGGATCGATATACACGAGGTCGAACGTCTGCTCGGGCAGCCGCGCCAGCACATCGGCGTTGTCGCCGTGGATGAGCAGGTCATCGTCGAGAACCGGGGTCTCATTCGTCGTTTGACAGCGCACTGACTACGTAAGCTAGCCCTGTCATCGGTCTGATCGATAGGATTGGGATTGGTGTTCTCCAGGTTTTATGCGCGTTTGGCCGCGCACCCCGTCGGCCAGCGCTTCGCCCGTACGCCCGCGGTCGCGAAGATCACGAAGTACGCAATTGGCTCAGGCGTGGCGCTGGCCACGTCGGTCGTCGTGTTCGCGGTCATGGACTGGATGGGGATCCGCACCGGGATCGACGCCGCGGTGGCGTTCCTGGCCGGCGCGATCCCCAACTGGGTGCTCAATCGCCGGTGGGCGTGGAAGATGGAGGGCCGCGTGGAGTTCCTCCGCGAGATCCTCGCCTACACGGTGATCTCGGTCCTTGTGTGGGCCGCCTCGACCTGGGCCACCGGCCACACCCAGAACTGGGCGCGCGCCCACGTCGCCCCCGGGGCGGGCCTCCGCGTGATCATCACCACCTCCGCCTACGTGTTCGTGCAGGCGGTGTTCTTCGGCGTGAAGTTCGTGATCTACGACAAGTGGGTGTTCGGCGGCAAGTCGCGCCTGCGTGCAGCCTTGCGATCCCGCCGCCAGGTGTGGACCGCCGCGCGGGCGAACCGCACCCCGTAGCCCAGGTTGCCGCCCTTCTTGGTGCTGGTGGCGTGCTGGCCGCGGTCGCGCATGGTGGTGGGCACCTCGGCCAGCCGGAAGCCGTGCAGCGCGGCCGAGATCATCAGCTCGGAAGCCTGGTACTGAGGCTGCTCCAGCCGCACGGCGCCGGTGACCTCGGAGCGCATCGCGCGCAGGCCGCAGGCCGGATCGGTGATCCGGTGGCGGACGAGGAGACTGATCAGCGCGCCGAACACGAGCACGCCGAGATGGCGCGTCCGATCGGTGGTCAGCTCGGCCCCGAGCCGGCGTGAGCCCGACACGAAGTCGGCCTGGCCGTCGAGGATCGGCCGAACCACGCGCCCGATCTCCTCGGGCTCGTACTGGCCGTCGGCGTCGATCGTGGCGATGATCCGGCATCCGCGAGCCCTGGCAAGCCAGTAGCCGAGGCGCAGGGCGGCGCCCTGCCCACGGTTGACCGGCACGTCGCAGACGAGT
>JBPYFQ010000091.1:0-2557 GCA_051985625.1 Solirubrobacteraceae bacterium | reverse complement strand
TCGATGTCGGGTTCGGGGCGCGAGCCCGGGCCACAGGCTGCCACCGGGGTGGCGGTCAGCGGCGGCTCGGCATTGTGCTGGGTGGCGACCTTGGTCACGTGCTGCCCGAGCGCCGGACCGAGCTGGGTGAGGTCGTTGGTGGGCCCGTTGAGCCCCGGGATGGGGATCGCGCCCGCGGCGGACAGCGCCCCGAGCACCGTGATCGCCGCAATCACGAGCACGGCGATGACCTTGACGTGCTTTCTCAACATCCCGCGTAGACCTCCCGGACCTGGATGTCGCGAAGTTACCAGCGAGTAGAGCAATGGGCGCCGGTTCGGCGCCGGGCGTCTCGTCGCCGGAACGTCAGGCGCCCGCGCCCGCCGGCTCCCGGCTGATCGCGGCGTCGGCCACGGTCGCCGCGTCCTCGAGTTCAGCGGGTTTCGGGCGTCCAGGCTGGTGTTCGGGCAGGCTGAGGCTGAAGAACAGCGCGATCAGCGCGATGACCGCGATCACCGACAGCGAGGAGCGCAGCCCATCGATGCGGGCGTTCGCGTTGTCGGAGACGATCGCATCGGTGGTGTCCTTGGGCACGCCCGCCTTGTCGAGCGCGGCGCGCAGATCCTTGTCGGACAGGAACGGGACGCCCGAGGCCAGCTCGGTCTGCGCCTTGGCCTTGATGTCGGAAGGGACCGCCGGGTTGTTCTGAATCCCGGCGATGAGCGACGTGGTCAGCGCGGCGATCAACACGGCGCCGCTGAGCGCGGTGCCGATCGAGGCGCCCAGGTTGGTGACCGTGTTCTGCAGGCCTCCCACCTCCCCACTCTGCTCGTCGGGCACCGCCGAGACGGTGACGCTGCCCAACTGGGAGGCCAGGGCTCCGATACCGAGGCCGGCGAGCAGCATCGGCCAGGTGACGATCTCCGGCCCGGCCCCGGCGTCCAGGGCGCCGACCATCACCACGAGCCCGGCGAACAGGGCCAGGAAGCCGATCTGCACCACCCGCCGCGGCGACGCGTCAGGAAACAGCTTGGGAATGCCCGCGGCGGCCAGCAGCAACGTGAGCGACAGCGGGAGCAGGCGCACGCCCGTGGCTACCGCCGACAGGCCGAGCGACACCGACAGGAACAGCGGCACGGCGAAGAACAGCCCGGACTGGACCAGGTACTGGAGGAAGAACGAGGTGAGCCCGCCCCGGAGGGTGCGGTTGAGCAGGATCGACGGGTCGATCAGCGGTTCTGCTCCGCGCTTGAGCCGCAGGTTCTCCCAGTGCAGGAACAGCCACAGCACCACGCCGCCGCCGAGGATCAGCCACACCGCTGGCGACAATCCCAACCAGTGCGGGGCGTTCGGCTTGGGCGTCACCAGTCCCCACGTCCCGGCCTTGAGAATGCCGAACACGATGAGTCCCAGGCCGAGGGCCGAGAGCGCCGTTCCGACCAGGTCCAGCCGCGGCTTGGCGGCCGGCGCCGCGTCCGCCATGCGCCGGCCGACCGCGAGGATGGCCAGCACGATCAGCACCTCGCCGACGAACACCCAGCGCCACGAGGCATACGTGGTGAACAACCCGCCGATCAGCGGGCCCGCCGCCACCGCGATGGCGCCCGCGGAGGCCACGAGCCCGTAGGCCCGCGGGCGCTCTGACTGCTCGAAGTTCGACGCCACCAACGCCACGATCGCGGGCAGGATCAGCGCGGCACCCACCCCCTCGAGGAACGACCAGTCGAACATCAGCACGGCGAGGCTCTGAGAGATCGCGGTGACGAACGATCCGCACCCGTAGATCACGCAGCCGATCCCGAACGCCCGCTTGCGGCCCAGAATCTGGCCGAGCTTGCCGCCGGTGATCATCAGCGACGCCATCACCAGCGTGTAGAAGGTGATCGCGGTCTGGATCCCGGTCACGGTCGTGCCCACATCCTTGGCGACGGTCGCGATCGACACGTTCATCACCGAACTGTCGAGCGTCATCAGGAACTGGCCCGCGGCCAGCGTGAGCAGCACGATGCTCGAGGCATTCGATGCTCCCTTACTGCTGGCCGCCATGCCGCGACGCTATCGCCGCACCCGCCGCACTCGATCATCCAGACCGGGTGATGAGCCGAGGCGTGCTCAGCAGCCGGCGACCGGGGTGCTCGTGCCCGGCGGGAGGCAGAGGATCTGTGGGCGCGGCGTCTGCCCGCGCCGGATGCTGAATTGGTAGACCTTCCCGACCCAGCCGCTGCGGGTGATCTGGACCGTGACCACGGTTCCCGGCCGCAGGACGTGCCGGCCGAACCATCCCGCCAGGTGGACTCGATGGCTGACTGAGCATGACCGCTTGTGCTTGACCCCACGGCAGGACTTGCGGACATCGACCGTGCGCGAACGCAGTGGGCAGCGGGCGCCGTGACAGCGAACGGCGACCGACGAGCCGAAATCGACGTTGAGCACGTCGAGGGCCACGATCCTCGTGCCCTTCCCGGTCATCTGGAAGGTCCACAGCATCGTGGCGTTGATCGTCCCGAGTGGCTGGATCGATAGCGAGGCCGGCGACGAGCCTGCGGGGGCAAAGTTCACGTCGCCGCCGTAGGTGGCC
>JBPYFQ010000090.1:0-17261 GCA_051985625.1 Solirubrobacteraceae bacterium | reverse complement strand
GGACGGTCAGCAACTGCACGTGGATCGTGCTGGCGTAGCCGTAGCTCTGGACCGGGGTGAGGCCGAACATCGCCTGCAGCGTGGCGTCGAGACGGAAATAGTTGGTCCGATGGGCGCGGGCCAGCAGCGGGCCGTCCGGCTGGCCCTCGTGGCTGGAGATCAGCCATAGCCGGCGGCACGTGGCGGTCCGCCGAGCGATCTGGGCCGGCGTCAGAGCCGGGTACTCCTCGACGTAGGACTTCACCCGGCTCCACGGGATGCGCGGCAGGATCGGACTCGGCGCGCGCCGGATGCCGTCGGGCGACCGGGCCACGTAGTACTGGAAGGCCATGCGCGCGTCGAGCGGATAGAAGGCGACGCAATCGCCGGGTCGCGACTGGGCCAGGACGCGGGCGGTGACCGTCGACCAGGGCTCCGGGGAGACGCCGTAGGCCGGGACGACCTGGAGGGCGCGGAGGGCCACCACCGCGACGACCCCCAGCATCGCCAGCATTCGCCGCCGCCGTCCGCCGTCCACCGTCGTGGCCAGCGCCAGCGAGATGGCCGGCGTGGAGATGAGCACGTTGCGCGGTTCGAAGATCGGCTGGGAGACGAATGAGTACAGGAACGTGAGCGCCGACGGGACGATCGCCCACGAGAGCACCAGCGCGCGGCCCCAGACGTCCTCTCCCTGGCGCCAGCGCACGATCGCGTCGGCGACGAGCGCGACGACCGCCGCCACCGTCCCCCACATGAGCACGTACGTCGTCGCGGTGTGATGGAAGCTCGGGGTCAGGCCGGCCGAGGTCAGCGACTGGAGCACCTGGGTCTCGATCATGCGGGAGGGGCGGGGCACCCAGAAGAGCTGACCCGACCCCCGGCGCACGGCGAGCACGACGAGCGGCAGGCACACCAGCGCGACGGCCCCGAGCGCCGACCCGACCGCCCGCCAGGCCCGGCGGCGGTGCACGAGCACGAGAAGCTGCCCGGGCACGATGAGCACGGCGACGAAGCTGGAGTACATGGCCAGCGTCATCGCCGCCACGTAGCCGAGCCAGGCCCCCCGTCCGGCGCCGCGGTCCGGCGGGTCGCACAGCTTGATGAACGCCAGCATCCCGGCGCAGACGAACGCCACCATCGGCGCGTACGCGCGCGCCGTCTGGCCCCAGTAGATGAGCGGAAGGCTGACGGCGGCCAGCGAGCCGCCGGCCAGCGCCACCGGCGCCGAGAACAGGCGCCGCGCGATGAGCGCCACCAGCGCCACGGTGGCGACGATGGCCAGCGCCGAGACGACGCGAAGCACCAGGAGGCCGTCGCCGAACGCACCGATGAGCACGTGGAGCAGCAGGTAGTAGCCGGACATGTTGCCGCCGTCGTGGGCGATGCCAGCCCACAGCGCCGACCCGTGCTGGGAGGCGATGGCGACCGTGGCGCCCTCGTCGAAGCCGAGGCTGCGCCCGGTGATCTGCGTGAACGTGAGGATCGCCGCCAGCGCCGCCGGCCCGGCGATGACCGGCCAACTGCTGCGTGACCGCCCGCCTGCGGTCGGCGCAGCGGCCGCGACCGGCCTGCGTCTGGAGAGAACCGGGGTGGCCATGCGCTCCGCCTAGTGTCCGGCCAGCGCTCGGGAGCCGAGCGGCCGGGACGCCCTCACCGTATCGCCGGTCCCGCCCTGCCCCGGCGCGGGGGGGCTCTGGTCCGGGCCGGGGCGGGGCCGGCGATACGTGAGCCACACGGCCACTCCGACGGCGAGGTAGACGACGAGCACGGCGGGCGCCGTCGGCAGCGGCAGGGCGAGGATGCCGTTGGGCTTGACGACGAACACCGACAGCGCGATCGCCGCGGCCAGCGCGCGCGACCGCTGCGCCGCCCGCACGGCGGCGATCAGCGCCAGGCCCCAGATGAAGTACCAGGGCCAGGCGGCCGGACCGCCGGCCGCGGCGATGAGCAGGAACGTCCCCAGCAGCACCACCAGGGTGCGCACCCGGACGCGGTACAGGAGGACGAGCCCGGCGCCGGCGGTCAGCACCGACGCCACGACCCCCAGCGCCCCCTCCAGGCCGCGGCCGGTGGTGGTCAGGCCGAGGTCGCGCAGCAGCGAGGCGACCGTGTAGCCGACCGCGGTGGCGGGCGTGACCGCCAGCCGGACCTTGGCCGGGGTGGCAAACAGCGAGGTCGACAGCCAGTCGACGCCGGCCCCGGTCACGGCGGTGACCAGCGCCAGCACGGCCACGGCAGCAAGCGCGCACTGGGCCAGGAGCTTCACCTGGGCGGAGCGGTCGGGCTCGGCGCGCGCCCAGGCGACGGCGATGAACAGGACGCCGGCCAATGCCGGCACCTTGATCGTGGCCGCCAGCGCGCAGACGGCGACGCCGACCACGGGCCGGCCGGCCAGCGCGCACGCCACCCCGGCCACCAGGAAGCCGGCCATCATCACGTCGTTGTGGCCGGCCGCCATCAACTCGAGCATGACCAGCGGGCTCAGCAGGGCCAGCCAGAGCGCCCGCCGGACATCGGTGCCCAGCTGGCGGGTCAGCCACGGGACGAACACGGCCAGCAGTACCAGTCCGGTGCACTCCACGAGCCGGATCACAATCACGCCGAGCACCAGGTTCGAGCCAGTGACGCCGACGATGACGCTGACCAGCCCCAGGAACAGCGGCCCGTACGGGGCGGTGGTCCCGCGCCAGAACGGGGAAACGGCTGCCAGGACGTGCTCGTGGCCGAGTGTCGCCAGCAGCTGAGGCGCGCTCCGGTACGGGTTGTGGCCGAGGTGGAGGATCGTCCCCTGGGCCAGGTAGCTGTACACGTCGCGGCTGAAGAGCGGCGGGGCGAGCAGCAGCGGCAGAGCCCAGGCGGCGGCGATGGCGAGCAGGGCGGCCCGGCCGGGAAGGGCTCGGCCGAGCCCCAGCCAGGCCGTGGCGAGCACGGCCATGCCGACGTACACCAATGTCAGGCTCACCCCGTGACCGGATGGGACCGACGGCACGTACCACCAGTGCACGGCCGGGTCCGGCGCCGCGCGCGGAGCGGCGTAGGCGGTCAACACCGAGCCCGCCACGCCCAGCAACGCCCACAGCCACGTCGATCGAGTGCGCTCCGGGGGGGTCACGTTAAATTCATCCCGCGCGAGCGTAGCCATATCCGGGGCCCCGGCGCGGCGTTTTGCCCGCGTGCACACTAGAGCGGCGACCCCAGACGGCCGGCCGCCGGGGCGCCGCTCAGGCGATCGCGTCGAGCCCGAGCGGGTCGTCGCCGTCGCCGAACGGCTCACTGACCAGCGTCAGCCCGCCGGGACGGGCGCCGGCCCCACCGTGGCAGCACGTGCGGTTGCGCCCGCGCTGCTTGGCCTCGTACAGGGCGCGGTCGGCCATGCGATACAGCACGTCGCCGTCGCACGGGGTGGGCATCAGGCCCACGCCGGCCGACATGGTCAACGTCCCCACCCGGCCGAACGGCCGCGCCGCGATGGCCGCCCGGGCCCGATCGGCGGCGGCGATCGCCTCACTGGGGCTCAATGACGGCAGCAGCCAGGCGAACTCCTCGCCGCCGACCCGGGCCAGCACCTCGCCCGCGCGGACCGTCCGCTCCAGCCGGCGGGCCACCTCGACGAGGATCTGGTCGCCCGCGGGGTGGCCGAAGCCGTCGTTGACCTGTTTGAAGTGATCGAGATCGAGGAGGACGAGCGCCAGCTGCGACTGCCCGTCGCCGCGGCGGGCCGCTTCGCGCTCCAGCGCCTCCTCCAGGACGTGGCGGTTGGCCAGGTGGGTCAGGCTGTCGGTGCGTGCCAGCCGCTCCAGCTCACGCTGATGGCGCTTCTGGACGCTGACGTCGCGGATCGTGTTGACGAAGCCGATCGCCCGTCCGCCCCGGACGCGCGCCGGGCGGCTCGTCACCTCGGCCTCGAACCGCTCGCCGTCGGCGCGCATCAGCGTCACCTCGCGGCTCCCGCCCCGGCTCGCCATGACCCGGTCGTGGGCGGCGCGGATCTCGTCGGCCGACTCGGGCGGCCAGAACGGGTACGGGATGCGGGCCCCGACCAGCTCGGAGGCGGCGAAGCCAGTCAGGGAGCACAACGCCTCGTTGACCGCCTTGATCTCGCCGTCCATGGTCAACGCATAGCCCTCGCCCATGGCGCTGATGATCGCCCGCGCGTGGTCGCGCTCGGCCCGGGCCTCGGCCTCGGCCTCCTGGAGCTGGCGTTGCGCCTGCTTGCGCGCGCTGATGTCCTCGATCTGGCAGATGAAATGGCGCGGGGCGCCGCCGGCATCGCGCACCAGCGTCACCGACAGAAGTCCCCACACCACGCCGCCGGAGGCGGTCAGGTACCGGCGCTCGATCTGGTAGCCGGAGATCTCGCCGGCCACGAGCATCTCGATCTGCACCCGGTCGATGTCCCGGTCGTCCGGGTGGCTGATCTCCCGGAACGAGCAGGCGAGCAGCTCGGCCTCCGTGCGGCCGGTGATCGCGCAGGCGGCGGCGTTGACCTTGATCCAGCGCCCCGTGGTGGACAGGAGCGCCATGCCGATCGGCGCGTGGGAGAACGCGGTCTCGAACACGTCGGCGCTGTCCGGGCCGGCGCGCGCCGCGTCGGCCGGGTCGGGGCGTCCGGAGGGGGCCACATCGTCGACGCGGCGCTCAGGCTCGTCGGGGGACGAGCCGGTCGATCCGGTCGACCCTCGCATGCAAGATCGTTTTCGGCCGATTCAGAGCCGAGCTTGAGAGGTTTTTGTACCGATTTTGTGGTTCGAAGCACTCAGAAACTGTGCATGGCCGGCCGGGCCGCCTGCAGCAGGGGGGCATAGCCCGTGGCGCCGAGGTGGTCCGCGGCCAGGCTCTGAGGGGTGACCAGCACCGGCGCCGGCGAGCGGTAGACGAGCACCGAGTAGGTGCGCGCCGCCACAGCCCGGGTGAGACGGAACCCGGCCGGCACCGGCAGCGGCGCCGCCGGGCGCGGAGGGATGCCAATCCCGGCGCCGGTGACCTGCTGGGGGATGGCGATGACATCGATCTGGCGCACCGCCACCGGGGCGGTCAACGGGCCGAGACGGGGGAGGTACGCCTGCAGGGCTGTCAGGCCCGACCCCGGCGTCACCACGAGCGCACGAGCCGTTGGCGAGGATCCCACCGCCTGGGCCGCGCCGCGCCAGTTGTCACGCTGGTAGACGGGATTGAGGTCGACGCGAATGACGATGATGAGCAGCAGCGCGGCGAGCACCACCGCCACCGAGCGCGCGGCCACCGGCGGGAGGCTGGCGGCGAACCCGATCGAGGCTGCCATGACCAACGGCGGGAGCGCCGGCAGCAGGTTCCGGGTGTCCAGGAAGTCGATCCCGGCCAGCGCCAGCAGGACCGGTACCACCACGCCGGCGACGCCGACGGACAGCGGGATCGCCGCCCGTCGTCGCGCTGCCCGGTTGCGGACCAGCGGCCAGGCCGCTCCGGCCAGGACGAGCGCCGTCGCCGCCACCGCGGCGGCGACCTGGCCGGGGCTGGCGTAGCCGACCAGCAACTGTTTGGGGGCCTGGAGGATGCGGGTCTGCAGACTCCCCTGGGCGATGTAGTCGGCGTGGCCGGTGCCGCGCTGGGCGAGCGCCAGGGGGATGAGCGCCGCGCCCACGACCGCCACCAGTCCGGTCGCCGCCGCCAGCCGCCGGTCCAGCCCGGGCCGCCCGGGCCGCCCGTGCCACCACAACACGACCACCTCCGGCGCGACGATGAACACGACGAAGTAGTGCGTCAGCAGCCCCAGCGCGGCGGCGACGGCCCAGCCGGCCAGCCACCGCGTCCGCCGCTCCAGCAGCCAGCCGACCACGCACAGAACGGTCACCGCCGACAGCAGCGTCGCCAGAGCGTAGGCTCGCGCCTCCTGCGAGAACCAGACCATGATCGGCGACACGGCCAGGAGCAGCCCGCAGATCGCCGCGGCCCGGGCGCCGGCCAGCCGCCGGGTGGCGGCGTAAGCGACCGGGACGGTCACGATCCCGGCCAGTGCCGACAGCGACCGCAGTCCGAATTCCGAGACGCCGAAGACATGGGTCCAGACCCACGCCAGCGCGTAGTAGAGCGGCGGCGTGGATTCCGTGCGCGGGATCGCATGGAGCATCCCGCCGAACGACATCCGCACGAGATGGACCGTGTAGGCCTCGTCGAGCCAGAAGCTCTGCGCGGCCAGCGTCGGCAGCCGGATCACGGCCGCCACCAGGGTCAGGAGTGCCGCAACCGCGGGGTCGTTGCGCGTGCCCCGCGCCCGGCGTCCGAGCGCGCGGCGCAGAGCGCCACCGGTGGTCGTCTCGCTCGCCAGGTCAGCCTCCTTGCCGGCAAGCATGGCGGATGCCGCACCGTGGCGCGATCCGCCGCCGGGCGTAATGGCGGACCGCACCCGCGGCCCGCCGACACCTCAGCTCTCGGCCGAATCGTCCCCGTCGGGCAGAGGCGGCTCGAAGCCGGCCAGCCAGCTGGCCGTGTCGCCCGGTTCGCCCATCCAGCCCTCGCCGTCGCCCGCCTCGTCCATCCACCGGGCGCTGTCGTCGGCCTCGTCCATCCAACGGGCGCCGTCGCTCGGTTCGCCCATCGGCTCGGCCGGTTCCGCGGCCGGGTCCTCGCCGCGCGCGTCGGCGGCCTCGGCCGGCGTGAACGGCCGCGTGTCCTGCGGCTGGACCCACATGGTCTGGCCGTTGAACCCGGACCGGGCCGGGAACGCCGCCGTGCCCGTCTGGTCGGCAGCGGCCGGGAACCGCTCGGACGCCTGGTCGGCGAGCGAGGCCAGCGCGGCGGACACGGCGCGGACGTCCTCGAGCAGGCGCTCGCGCTCGCGCCAGACCGCGTCGGTCTCGTTGTCGAGCTCGGACAGGCGCACCTTGGCCTCCTCGGTGATCGACACCGCGTTGGCCGCCGCCTCGGCGATGCAGCGCTCGGCTTGCTCCTGGGCCAGCCGAGTCGTCTCGTTGGCCTTGTCGTGGGCGACCACCAGGATCGACGCCGTCTGCTCGCCGATCCGCTCCAGCTCCTCGGTCACCGACATCGGAGTCTCGCGCTCGGAGCGCAGCGTGGCCAGCTCGCGCCCCAGGTCGGACAGCTCGCGCTCCAGGTCGGCCAGGTGCTGGTCGACCGCCGTCCGGTTGTAGCCCAGCGGGGCCACCGGGAAGCGCGACGGCTCCGAATTGTCAACCGCGCCGGCCGTCAGGGCCCGGAGCGGATCCGGGTCGGGCTCCTCACCGGCCACCGGCAGCTGCGCGTGGGCGTGGGCGTGCTCGTGCTCGCGCTCGATGCCGGTGAACCAGTTGGCGAAGCGGGCGGCGACATCGGCGAACGGCGCACGAGTCTGGTCCTCTGACTCCTCGCGTTCCGTCAGCTTCGTGCCATGACGTGGGAAATGGCTCATGCGGTGACTCCTTGGGCTGGCGATCAAACAGGCTGTTCGCCGCCCCCGCGCCCTCTCCCTCCGCTGCAAAAAAACCGTCAGCCAGTCGCCACCGCCACCCTCTCGGCGGCCGCGCGGGCCAGCGCGGCATGGTGGCGCCGGGTGCCGCCGAGCAGCACCCGGTCGACCTCGGCGCGCTTGTACAGCCAGTGAACGTCGGCCTCCCAGGTGAACCCGATTCCCCCGTGGGCCTGGATCGCGCCGGCGGCGACCTCCCGGCCGCCGGCAGCCGCAGCCGCGGCGGCGAGGGCGGCCGCCTCCTCCAGGCGCGCTGGCTCGGCGTCGGCGGCCCACGCCGCGAAGTAGGCGGTGGAGCGAACGCTCTCGGTGTGCCGCAGCATCCGAGCGCAGCGGTGGGCGACGGCCTGGAAGGAACCGACCGGAACGCCGAACTGTTTGCGCTCCTTGACGTACTCGACCGTCATCTCCAGCGCGCGCTGGCAGACGCCGACCAGCTCGGCCGCGACGGCCGCGCGCAGCCGGTCGGCGACGTCGCCGCCCAGCGGCTCGCCGGCGTCGCGCACCGTCCCGAACCGCCGCGTGGGATCGATCGTGACCAGCGGCTCGGCCTGCGGTTCCGCCACCAGGCGGGCGCCGTCGTCGTCGACGACCACCGCCACCTCGGCCTCGGCGCCGTCAACGACCAGCTCGGCCGGACCGATCCCGGTCCGGGTCTCACCGGCCAGCAGGCCCGGCAGCCAGCGCTCGCGCTGCTCGTCGGTGCCGCCGGCCGCGATCACGGCGGCGGCCACCGCGGTCGACAGAAACGGGGTGGCCGCGCAGGCATAGCCGAGCTCCTCCAGCAGCACGGCGAGCTCGACGGCGCCCAGCCCCTGTCCGCCGTACTGCTCCGGAACGGCGATCCCGGGCCAGCCGAGCTCGACGATCTCCCGCCACAGCGCATCGTCGTAGCGCCCGGCCTCGGCCGCCTCGCGTACGCGCGCCCACGGGGAGCGCGCGGCGAGCAGCTCGCGGGCCACGTTCTTGATCTCCTTCTGGTCCTCGGTCAGATCGAAGTCCATGATCGAATCCCCCTAACGGGCCTTGGGCAGACCGAGCACCCGCTCGGCGACGATGTTCTTGAGCACCTCGGTGGTGCCCCCCTCAATCGAGTTGCCACGGGCGCGCATCAGCTCGTAGGCCCAGCGCGTGCCGGCGGTCACCGCGGCCGGCCCGAGCAGGTCGGCGGCGAACTCGGTGAGCTGCTGATTGGTCTCCGACCACATCCACTTGGTCAGCGACCCCTCGGGGCCCGGCTGGCCGTACTTCTCGATCGCGGTCAGCCCCCGGTAGGCCGTGAGGCGGAGGACCTCGGCCTTGAGGTGCAGCTCGCCGAGGCGGTCGGCCACCACCGGGTCCTCGAGCCGGCCCCGGGCGGCGGCCTCGGCGATGACCCGGTCCAGCAGCTGCCGGAGGCGGACCTGGAGGAAGAACGCCAGTCCGGCGCGCTCGTTCATCAGCGTTGTGAGCGCCACCTTCCAGCCGTTGCCGATCCCGCCCAGCACGTTCTCGTCCGGGATCCGCGCGCCGTCGATGAACAGCTCGTTGAACTCGCTCTCGCCGGTGATCTGGCGCAGCGGGCGCACCTGGACGCCCTCCTGCTCCATATCCATGAGGAAGTAGGTGAGGCCCTTGTGCTTGGCCGCCTCGGGGTCGGTGCGGGCGACGAGCATGCACCACTTCGAGTACTGGGCGCCGCTCGTCCACACCTTCTGACCCGTGACGACCCACGCGTCGCCGTCCTGCACCGCCCGCGTCTTGACGTTGGCCAGGTCCGAGCCGGCGTCCGGCTCGGAGAAGCCCTGGCACCAGATCTCCTCGGCGGTCAGGATCGGCGTCAGGTAGCGGTCCTTCTGCTCTGGCGTCCCCCAGGTCATGATCGTCGGCCCGGCCAGCAGAAGCCCCAGGACGTTGGCCGGCAGCGGGGCGCCGGCGCGGCCGAGCTCCTCGAAGAAGATGGCCGACTGGGTCAGGGTCGCGCCGCGGCCGCCGTACTCCGGCGGCCAGTGCACGGCGGCCCAGCCGTCGCGGGCCAGGTTGCGCTGGAAGTCGCGGCGCCAGGCGTAGTGGGCGTCCTCGTCGCCGTGGGGCTCCGGGCCGGGCTCGTGGTCGGCGAACCAGGCGCGCAGCTCATCGCGAAAGGCCAGCTCCGGCTCGCTGAAGGTCAGGTCCATCGGCAGCTCCTTTGTCCGCCCGTCGGGTCAATAAGACATCCGGCGGATGATGTCTCAATTGTGCGTGACGGAGATGCTGAACGCCGCCCGGTGCTCCTGACCGGGCTCGACCAGCACCAGCCCGCGACCGCTGACGAGCGCGCTGGTCGGCGCCGTCATCGGCTCGAAGCAGATCAGGTCCTGGCCCACCGGGGCGTAGACCTGGGCGTAGGGATAGCCCTCCTCAAACGTGACCGCCAGCGAGAGCCCGCCGGCGGAGGCGGTGAACACCGGCGGCGAGGCCAGTCCGGCCAGCCCCTCGTCCCAGTCCTCGTCGTGAAGCGTGAACGCGTGGCGGGCCAGCGGCCGGCGCTCCCCGGTGGGAATCTTCCGGCCGTCGGTCACCAGGCGCTCCCGCGCGCCGAGCGTCACCTCCCATTCCCCGCGAGGCACCCCCGGGATGCACAGGTACGGGTGGTAGCCGAATGAGACCGGCACGGGATCGTTGCCCGTCGGCCGTAGCGTCGTCTCCAGCCGCAGCGCGTCGTCGGTGGCGCGCGCGGTCACCCCCAGCCGGTGGGGGAACGGGAAGAGCGCGTCGAGCGCGCCGCCGCCCCAGTCCAGGCTCGCCGTGATCCGGTCCTCGGCGGCGTCCTGCACCTCCCAGCGCAGGAGCCCGGGCATGGCGCCGTGGATGGGCAGCCCGTTGGGGTCGGTGGGGTACAGACCGTCCGGGTCGGGCAGCGCCACCCGCTTGCCGGCCGCCTCGTAGGAGAACCCGGCCAGTCGGTTGGCCCACGGGTGCAGCAGCGGGATCCCCATCGTCTTGCCCTGCTCGGCATACGCCGCCACCCCGCGCCCCGAGTGCAGCAACTCGACGCCGCGATGGGTCAGCGACGAGCCGACCAGGTTGGCCTCGGGAACGAACTCGGCGGCCAGGTCGCCCCCCGGCGAGACGATTCGCACCGCTTGCAATCCTGCGCTGGACTCCATCCTTGTCCTCCGGACATGTCGGTGTTCGCCCGCAGCATCGCACGAGGCTGGATCCCGACGCCCGCGCCTGGCAGGATGCCGGCGATGCGGATCCTGATCGTCGGGGCCGGCTTTGGCGGGATCGCCGCGGCCATCGAGTTGCGGCGGCACGGCTTTGAGGAGGTCACCATCCTCGAGTCCGCCCCGGAACTGGGCGGCACGTGGTTCTACAACGACTACCCGGGCGCCGCCTGCGACGTGCCCAGCCACATGTACTCGTTCTCCTTCGCTCAGCGGCGCGACTGGTCACGGCTGTGCTCGCCGCGCCAGGAGATCCTGGAGTACCTGCGCCAGGTCGTCGACGACCACGGCCTCCGCCCGCTCATCCGGCTCTCGCAGACCGTGACGAACGCCGCGTTCGACGAGGCCGCCGCCCGCTGGCGGCTGACGACCGAGACCGGCGAGATCCACGAGGCCGACGCGGTCATCCTGGCCACCGGCCAGCTCAACCGCCCGGCCATCCCCCGGCTGCCCGGGCTCGACGTCTTCACCGGGCACAGCTTCCACTCCGCCCGCTGGGACCACGGGTACGACCTGGACGGCAAGCGGGTGGCGGTGGTGGGCACCGGCGCCAGCGCGATCCAGTTCGTCCCCCGGATCGCGCCGCTCGTGCGACAGCTGACCGTCTACCAGCGCACGCCCAACTGGCTCCTGCCGCGGCGCAACCACGTCTATCCGCCGGCGCTGCGGGCGCTCATCCGCTACGTCCCCGGGGTCCAGGAGCTCCGCCGCGCGTTCCTGTTCAACTTCCTGGAGGGGCTGACGCTGTCGATCCGCCACCCGCGCACCGTCGGCCGGCTGAGCGCCTGGCGCTCGGCCCGGTTCATGCGCAGCCAGACGCCTGACCCGGAGCTGCGCCGCCGCATCTGGCCCGACTACACGTTCGGGTGCAAGCGCATCCTGTTCAGCTCCCACTATCTGCCCGCGCTGAGCCGGCCCAACGTGGAGCTCGTCACCGACCCCATCGCCGAGATCACCGCGTCCGGCATCTCCGCGGCCGACGGGACCACGCGACCCGCCGATTGCATCATCTGGGCGACCGGGTTTCACGCCACAGAGATGGTCGCGCCCATGCAGGTGCAGGGCGCCAGCGGCCAGGATCTCCAGGACGTGTGGTCCGAGGGCGCCCACGCCCATCTGGGGGTGACCGTCCCGGGGTTCCCGTCGCTGTTTCTCATGTACGGGCCGAACACGAACACCTCCGGCGGTTCGATCATCTTCTTCGAGGAGAAGCAGGCGGCCTACATCCGCCAGGCGCTTGCCCACCTGCGCGACGGCGGCTACGCCACGCTCGACGTCCGCCCGGAGGTCGAGGACGCCACCAACCGGGCGCTGCAGGAGCGGTTCGCCGGGACCGCCTGGATGGACTGCCACTCCTGGTATCAGGACGACAGCGGGCGGATCGTCGCCAACTGGCCGGGCTACATGCGGGAATACCTGGATGCGACGCGCCGCTTCGAGCCCGCCGACTTTCAGTTCACGCGGACGCCTGCGCCTGCGCCGTCCGCGGTGGCCTGATCTCCTCCAGACGGTCCACGCATCTGGAGGCTCATCCAGAGGCCGAGAAAGGCCAGCCACCAGAACCGGAAGTCACGCACCTCCAGCGCCGGGCCGAGTCGTCTCACGGCAGTCGAGCCTAGTCAGCGCGTATCGTCGCCCCGGATGCCCGAGACGCTGCGCACCCCCCGCCTGGCGCTCGAGCCGTGGTCCGCGGACGCCGCCCGCCTGTTGCGGACGCTGGCGACCACGCCGGCCGTCGTGCGCTACATCGGCGACGGGATGCTGTGGAGCGACAGCCAGGTGGAGGCAGCCGCCGCCCGGATGGCCGAGCACTGGCGCCGCCATGGGTTCGGATGGCGGCTGGCGCGCCTGGCGCCCTCCGGCGAGGCGGTCGGCCTGATCGCGCTCAACTTCGCCGGCCAGGACTCGGGGGTGGATCCGGACGAGTACGAGATCGGCTGGTGGCTGGCCCCGTCGGCCTGGGGTCGGGGCCTCGCCCGGGAGGGCGCGGCCGCGCTGCGCCAGGAGGCGTTCGAGCGCCTGTCGGCGCCGAGCATCCTGGCCCGGATCCAGCCGGAGAACGCCGCTTCGCTGGGGGTGGCGCGGGCGATCGGCCTACGCGACGACGGTCACACGACCGGGCGGACCGGCGAGCGCATCAGCCTCCTGCGGCTCACCGCCACTGCTTGGCGCGCGCTGCCTCGATCAGCTCGGCCACGCGCACCAGCTTGACCCGAGGGCGACCGCTCGGCTCGCCGAGCGCCGTCTCGTGGGCGTCGATCGCCTCCCACCCCTCCCAGGTCACCAGTCCCGGCACCCGGTCGTCCAGCCAGGCCTCGACCGCCTCGGCGTCGGCCAGGTCCGGATCGGGTCGGCCCAGCGATCCGGCCTGCTCGTCCTCGACGATCCGGGCCACGGTGTCGGCCGCGTCCTTCTTGTTGGTGCCGATCACGCCGGACGGCCCCCGCTTGATCCAGCCGACCGCGTACTCGCCGGAGCACGCGGAGCCGTCCTCGTCGACGACCCGGCCGCCCTCGTTGCGGATCAGCCCCCGCCGCTCGTCGAACGGGATCCCGGCCAGCGGCAATCCGCGGTAGCCGATGGAGCGCAGCACCAGGCCGCACTCCACCACCTCCTCCTCCCCGGTCGGCTCGGCCCGCACCCGGCCGTCCTCGGCCGTGACCAGCCGGTTGATGGCCAGCCGGATCCCGGTCACCGGGCCGTCCTCGCCGTCGCCGAGGATCTCCACCGGCGAGCGCAGGAACCGCAGCTCCAGCCGATGGGACTTCCCGCTCGGGGGCCGCTGCGCAAAGCCGCGCAGGATCTCCACGTTGCGCCGCTTGGTCGCATCCTCCGGCTCGGTGATGCCCTCCAGCTGCGCCGGGTCGACGATCACATCGGCGCGCTCCAGCTCGCCCAACTCCCGCAGCTCCGGGTTGGTGAACGCCGCCTCGGCCGGCCCGCGCCGGCCCACCAGCAGCACCTCGGTCACGCCCGCCGTGCCGAACGCCTCGATGGCGTGATCCGCCGTGTCAGTCGGCTCCAGCTCCTGGGGGTCGAGGACCAGCATCCGCGCCACGTCGATCGCCACGTTGCCGTTGCCGACCACCACCGCCCGTCCCCCGTTGAGGTCGAACAGATGCTCGGCGTACTCGGGATGGCCGTTGTACCAGGCGACGAACTCGGTGGCCGGATGCGAGCCGGGACGGTCCTCGCCGGGGATCCCCAGGCGATTGTCGGTCGATGTCCCCACCGCATAGATCACCGCGTGAAAGCGGGCCAGGAGGTCCTCACGGGAGACCTCGGTGCCGAGCGTGACCCCGCCGAAGAACCGAAAGGCCTCGTGCGAGGCGGTCTTCGCGTACACCCGGATCACCGACTTGATCTTCGGATGATCCGGCGCCACCCCCGCCCGCACCAGCCCGTACGGCGTCGGGAGAGCGTCGAACAGGTCCACCTCCCAGCCGGCCTTGAGCAGCTGGTCGGCGGCGTAGAAACCGGACGGGCCGGCCCCCACGATCGCGGCGCGGTGTACCTCAGTCATCACCGCCGAGGCTAGCCACTCTGGCGCCTCACGCCCCTGCGCGGTCGGCTTATCGGGTCGCGGAGCGCCGGGCCAGCGCCACCCCGGCCAGGCACAGGATCCCGCCCGGCAGCGCCAGCAGCGCGGGCACCTCGCCCAGGATCAGCCAGCCGAGCAGCACCGCGATCGGCGGCACCAGATACGTCGAGACGCCGAGCCGTCCGGCGGACGTGCGAGACAGCGCGAACGCCCAGGCCGAGAAGCCGATCGCCGTCGGCACCAGCCCCAGGTACACCGTCCACAGCAGGGCGGGCGCACTGGCGTGCTGCACCTGATCGGCGAGCGACGACGCATAGGGCAGACAGCAGATCGCCCCGACCGTGCAGGCCAACCAGGTGACCGCCAGCGGCGAACCGTGGCGCAGCGCCGGCTTCTGGACGACAACCCCGACCGCGTAGACCACCGCGGCGATGAGGCACAGGATGGCTCCCCAGGCGCCGTTGACCCCGTGGCGCGCGGTGCCGGCGGCGATCAGCGCCACGCCGACGAACGAGACCGCACAGCCGGCCAGCAGCAGACGGCCGATGCCCTCCTTGAGCGCCACGCCCGCCAGCAGGGCGATCAGCACCGGACCGATGTTGACCAGCAGTGACGCCGTGCCGGCGTCGACGCGCCGCTCGGCCGCGTTGAGCGCGACGTTGTAGGCGCCGAACCACAACACCCCGCAGACGACGACACCGACCAGGCCCGCCCGGCGCACGAGCGGCTCCCGGCGGACCACCATCAGCGCGCCGAGCGACAGGCTGCCGACGAGCAGCCGGCCAAGCGCCAGCGGTCCGGGCGACAGCTCCCGTCCGGCGTAGCGAATCCCCACGAACGCCGACGCCCATACGCAGACGGCGATGAGCGCGGCGATCAGGGCGGCCCGCTGGCCGCCCGGCTCCGAGACGTCCGCGGCGGCCGGCGCTGCCGGGGCCTCGGGCTGGGGAGCAACGACCGACATCTCATCCATGAAACGAAGGCGGGCCCGTCAGTGTGAGACCGCGCCTGCTCCTCATTCCCCCGAGGTGAAGCCGAGGATGAGCTGGGCGGTCTCCAGCGGGACGTCCAGCTGCGGGCAATGACCGGCGCCGTCGAGCTCGACCCAGTCGGCGTGCGGCAGCCAACTGGTGCGGTAGCGAGCGGCCGCCGTCG
This sequence comes from Solirubrobacteraceae bacterium, assembly GCA_051985625.1. Lineage (GTDB taxonomy): Bacteria > Actinomycetota > Thermoleophilia > Solirubrobacterales > Solirubrobacteraceae > Palsa-465. The sequence goes on along the minus strand of JBPYFQ010000090.1, from coordinate 1,957 downwards.
GCCAGGTGAGCAGCTTGTCGGCGGTGCCCCAGACGACCCGCACCGGACAGGCGATCCGCTCGGCGTCCAGGTGGTAACCGTGACGGGTGGCGTGCTCGATCAGCGGCACCGCCGCGTCGCATCCGGCCGCCCCCGCAATCATGTGCGCGATCAGCTCCTGGGGGATGTGCTCGAAGTTGGTGGTGATCGCCTCGGTGGCCCGGCGCCGGCCGTCGGGCGTCGCGGCGATCTGATCGGCGTAGGGCGCCGCCTGCTTGACCAGCCGGTTCATCACCGTGAAGTAGCGCAGCGTCTCCAGGTAGGAGTCGTCGTCCTCCGCCCAGCCGCCGGCCGGCGCCAGCGCGACGACGGTCCGGGCGCGACCGCGCGCGGCGAGACGCAGGGCCAGGTAGCCGCCGAGGGAGTTGCCGACCAGATGCGCGTCCGAGAAGCCGGCCTCGTCCATCGCCTCCTCCAACAGGTCGGCCATCGTGTCCTCGTCGACGCGACCGTCGAGGGGCGTTCCGCCGGCGTGCCCGGGGAGCGTCGGGGCCAGCACATCATGCTCGGCCTCGAGCGCCGGCAGGATCAGGTCCCAGCTGCGCCAGGTGTCGGTGAAGCCGTGCAGGCAGACCATCGGCGAGCCGTGGCCGCCGCGGTGATCGGGGGTGAAGGTGGCGGGCATGGGGCGGTCTACGCTAGCTGGGTGGGCGGGGCCAGATCCGGGGTGGGCGAGCGGTACGCTTTGAGGACAACCGTTCGAAGGGACCGCACAGCGATGACTCGTGACACGCCGTTCCTGGTGAGGCTGGGGATCTCATGGCTGACCAACGCCGTGGTGCTGGCGATCGTCGCCGGGCTGCTGAGCGACGTCACCGTACGGAACTTCGGCGACCTGCTCCTCGCCGCCGCGGTGTTCGGCGTTCTGAACACGCTGCTCAAGCCGCTGCTCCGCCTTCTCACCCTGCCCCTGGCGTTGTTGACCTTCGGGATCGCCTGGTTCTTCGTCTCGCTGCTGATGCTCGTAATTACCGACGACATCGTCAGCGGCTTCACGATCCACGGCTTCTGGACCTATGTGGAGGCGACCCTGATCGTCTGGGTGGTCAACATGGTGCTCGACTTCACGCCCGGGCCGTGGCAGATCACCGGCAAGCGGCGCCGGTTCAAGCGCGTCGAGGCGTAGCGCTCAGCACCCGTCGGGGCCGCACGATTCACCGTCGGCGGCGACGGCCGTCAGCGGCCGCCGCGCCCAGCCCTCGCGCAGCAGTTCGAGCAGCGCCTCGGGCGGGTGGGCCCCCGAGGCGCCAAGGGCGCGATCGACCACGAACGTGGGCACGGCGCTGATCCCCAGCCCGGCCGCGGTGCGCTCGTCGTCGCGGACCTCGGAGGTGAGCGCCTCGCCGGCCAGCATCTGCTCGATCTCGTCGGCCGGCACGCCGACCTCGGTGCCGAGGCGGACGAGCGTCGGGTGGTCGGAGATGAGCTCGCCCTCGCTGAAGTAGGCGCGCAGCAGGCGCTCCTTCATCGCGTCCTGCAGGCCGTGGGTCTGGGCGAGGTGGATCAGCCGGTGACCGGCGAACGTGTTGCCGCCCCGGGCGATGTCGAAGCGGAATTCCAGCCCCTCGCCGGCGGCGGTCTCGGTCAGCTGCGCCTGGCTGGCCCGGGCCTGGTCGACCGACATCCCGTACTTGTGGGCCAGGTGCTCGGCCAGGCTGCCCTCGCGCTGGGCCGGCGCCTCCGGATCGAGCTCGAAACTGCGCCAGACGACGTTGACCTCGTCGCGATGCTCGAACTGGGCCAGCGCGGCCTCGAATCGGCGCTTGCCGACGTAGCACCACGGGCACGCGATGTCCGACCAGATCTCCACGTCCACGGCGAACCTCCTTACAGGGATCTAGTCCGAGCTTAGCCCGTGCTCCAGCGCGCCCTTGACGCCGGCGTCCACGGCGTTGAGCCGGTACAGGGCCAGCGCCTC
>JBPYFQ010000089.1:0-2410 GCA_051985625.1 Solirubrobacteraceae bacterium | reverse complement strand
AGAGGTGGTGGCGACCCGGCATGTGTGCTGGGCGGCTAGGAACGCGTCGAGCTCGTCCGGCGTCATGGCGATGCGGCGGCCGCGGCGTTGGCGGGAGGCAGGGTCGGTCATCAGGGATCACCCGCATGGATGATCAGGGCGTACGCGGGCAGCCGTATGTTGACGGCGGGCCCAGATGACCGCATCCGCGACGCGCCCCCGGGCCGGCTCTCCGCATGTGCGCCCACCCGTGCCCCCTCGCTGCCGGCTTCGCCGCTGCCATTCGCGGACCGGCCTAGCTCTGGTGAACGACGCCCGCGCTCGGCGCGAGATCACCGGTGTCATCGGCCGGTGGACCCCTCAGCTGCGCGAAATGATCGTTGATGCGGACGCCGGCAGAAACCAGCGGAGAGGCCAGGACAAGCCCGGCCATGCCGAACAGCGTCCCGGCGGCGATCGTCACACTGAACACGACGAGCGGGTTGAGGCGCAGCGTGGCGCCGTACACGATCGGCTGGATGACCTGCTGGAACGGTCCGTTGGCCAAGAAGACGATCAGCCCCATGGTGAGCGCGGTCGCCGTGCCCTGATCGGCGAGCGCCAGCGCGAAGGCGAAGATGCCGGCCGTCCAGGCCCCGACGATCGGGATGTAACCGCCGAGGAACGTGACCAGCGCGATCGTGCCGGGCAGTGGCACACCGAGGATCAGCGCGCCCGCGGTCACCACCGCGGCGTTGAACAATGCCACCAGCGTCAGGCCGAAGAAGTACCGGCGCAGCGCCGTGATGATGTCGCTCAACACGATGTTCGCCTCGGTCGGCGCCATCCCCATGTGGCGCTCGATCCACCGCCCGATCGTCGGCGCGTCCTTGAGCACGAAGAACGTGGTGAACGCCGTGAAGCCGAGAAAGACGAGCAGCGAGGCCAGACCGGAGATGCCGCCGGCCACGCCCTTGAGCAGGGTGCGGCCAACCGCCGGGACGGCGTGCTTGATCTCGGCCGCGGCGCTGGGGGCTGAGGTGATGCCGAGGTCGTGCACCCAGGTCTGCACCTTGTCCAGCGCGTGGGTCAGCAGCGCGTCGATGCTCGCCGCCTGAGAGCTGATGCCGCCCAGCACGAGCCCGATCAGAAGCACCACCAGCGCGAGGAGGGCGAGCGTCACCAGGCCGGCCCCGGCAGCGCGCGGCCATCAGGCGGTTGACCAGCCCGCCACTCACCGCGCCGATGACAAAGCCGGCGATCAGCGGCTCGACGATGCTCGAGGTCTTCTCCAGCAGCCAGACCGCGCCGATGAGGACGAGGACCATCCCCACCACGAGCCACGCGCCGATGCCCCAGCGGGCAAACCACGGGGGAAGGGACGAGACGGGCTTGTCCACCCCGTCATGCTGAGCGCCGCCGGGCCTGCGGACATCGCCCGAACGGGATGACACTCGGGGGCCGAGGCTATGCTCGGGGCATCGAGTTCGGCGTCGCTTACTTCCCCACTCACGACGCGGTCGCCCCGGCGACGCTCGCTCGGCTGGTTGAGGATCACGGCCAACGGTCGTTGCTGTTCGCCGAGCACACGCACATCCCGGCGAGCCGCGAGAGCCCCTATCCGGGTGGCGGTGAGCTGCCGCGCAAGTACAGCCACACCTACGACCTGTTCGTGGCGCTGACCGCCGCGGCCCTGGCGACGTCGTCGCTGCGCGTGGGCAGCGGGATCTGCCTGGTCACCGAGCGCGACCCGATCATCACCGCCAAGGAGGTCGCCTCGATCGACCACCTGTCCGGCGGGCGGTTCGAGTTCGGCGTCGGAGCGGGCTGGAACCGGGAGGAGCTGCGCCACCACGGGACCGATCCGCGGACACGGATGCGCCTGATGGGCGAGCGCGTTGAGGCGATGAAGGCGATCTGGTCCCAAGACGAAGCGACCTACCACGGCGAGTTCGTGTCCTTCGATCGCGTCTGGTCCTGGCCCAAGCCCGTCCAGCGCCCGCACCCGCCGGTCCTGGTGGGCGGCAACGGTCCGACCGTGCTCGATCGGGTGCTCGCCTACGGCGACGCCTGGATGCCGAACTTCGCCCGAGGCGGCGATGTCCTGGCCCGTGCGGAAGAGCTGCGCGAACGAGCAGAGCGGCCGATCGACTTCATGGTCATGGGCGCGCCCGCCAAAGCGAGCGTCCTGGAGGAGCTGGACGGCGCGGGCTCCGCCCGCGCCGTCCACTGGCTGCCCTCCACGGGGCTCAGCGGCGTGGAGCGAGCTCTGGAGCGCTGGGAGTCGGCGATCGCCGAGTTCGCCGGCGAAGCGTGACCGCCGACGGCTCGGGCGCCTAAGTGAGACCCGGCTTCGATACCATCGATGCCCGGCTCACAACCCCTGACAAAACCCGGTCTTTCCTGGCAAAAAGTGAGCGGAACTCCCGCTAATCGCCACCGACGATCAGCC
>JBPYFQ010000088.1:0-2648 GCA_051985625.1 Solirubrobacteraceae bacterium | reverse complement strand
AGCTCCGGCGCGGGCGGCCGAACGCGTGTGGGCAGCCCGGCGCGCGCGGGCGGCCCGGGCGCCGGGGCCGGCGTGGGCGCCGGCGCGGCCGACGGCGCCGAGGACCGAGCCGGTGCCGTCTTCGGCGCCCTGGCCGATCCCATGCGCCGCCGCCTGCTGAGCGAGATCGCCGCCCACCCGGCCACCGCCACCGAGCTGGCGAACGGCCTGCCGATCTCCCGCCAGGCGGTGGCCAAGCACCTCACCTCGCTGTCCGAGGCCGGGCTGCTGGAGCGTGAGCGGGCCGGCCGGGACGTCCGCTACCGGGTCACCCCCCAGCCCCTGTCAGAGGCCGTCTCCTGGATGGCCGAGGTCGGCGGCCAGTGGGACGCCCGGCTGGCCCGGCTGGGGCGCGCTTTGGAGCGCTGAGCGGACCCCCGTCGCGGGCCGGTCGTTCTCGACGCCCGGGGGGCGAAACATTTTCATCCCCCCGGGTGGCCGCAGGCCATGACGACTTTGGCGATTCACCGGCACCTGTTGCCGGTGAATCGCCATTCATCGGCTGCCGCACCGTGAACGGCCGGGAAGGTCCGCCCCCCCGGGTCACTCCGGGGGGAAAAGCGGCCGAAAAACGGCCGGTTCTCCCCCGGAGTCGTCGACGAGCGGACCTAACCGCCCGTCGGGACGCCAGATCGGCCCACCACCGGGTCCACGCTCACGCTCCCCAGCCGGCGCAGCAGCCGGACTGCCCCCACTCAGCGGGGGTTGATGCCGAAGTACGGAACCGCCCAGCCGACGATCTTCTGGAACGCCGGGGCGGCGACCGAGCCGCCGTAGATGGACCCCTGGGGCTGGTCGACGACGACCATGCCGAGCAGCTGCGGGTGGTTGGCCGGAACCATGCCGACGAACGACGCGACGTACTCGCTCTTGGAGTACTGGCCGTTGACGGCGACGTTGGCGGTACCGGTCTTGCCGGCCATCTGGTAACCGGGGATGCCGGCGCCCGAGGCCGTGCCGCCGTCGCCGTAGACGCCGATCAGCATCTGCCGCAACTCGGCGGCGGTGGTTGCGGACAGGATCCGGTGCGCCGGCGGGGTCGGCACGGTCTTCTTGCCGACCGACTGGACGATGTGGGGCGAGCGCAGCCAGCCGCCGTTGGCGATCGCCGCGTAGGCGGACGCCATCTGGAGCGGGGTGACTGACTCGCCCTGGCCGAACGGGAGGTTGTACATCGAGGTGCCCGAGTACTTGGAGGGCGAGAGGATGTAGCCGGAGTCCTCGCCGGGCAGGTCGACGCCGGTCGACTTGCCGAAGCCGAAGCGGTGCACCCAGTAGTTGAACCGGTCCGGCCCCAGCTTCTGGCCGATCAGGTCGGCCCCGATGTTGCTGGACACGCGGAGGATCCCGGCGGTGTTCAGCGTCTCGTAGCCGTGGTTCTCCGCGTCTCGGATCGTGCTGCCGTAGACCGACAGGTCCGGCGGGATGTCGAAGTTGGTGCCAGGCGTGATCAGCCCGTCCTGGAGCGCCCCGGCGACAGTGATCGCCTTGAACGTCGATCCCGGCTCGTACGTGAACGAGACGGCGTGATCCTGGATGGCGTTGTTGACCGTGGCGGCGCTGCCGCCGGAGTACGGGTCATTGGCGTTGATGCGAGGCCAGTTGGCCAGGGCCAGGATCGCTCCGGTGTTGGGATTCATGACGATCGCGGTGGCGCTCTGGGGCGAGTAGCTGGCCCCCACCCCGGCGAGCACCTGCTCCACCTCGCTCTGCAGCGGCGCCGACAGCGTCAGCCGCAGCGTCTTGCCCGGCTCCATCTGCCGCACGTTGTCGACGGCGATGGTCTGGCCCCGGGCGTCGTTGACGATCCGCCGCTCGCCGGCCCGGCCGAGCAGCTGGTCGTTGAACATCGACTCCAGGCCGCTGTATCCATTGCCGGTGTTGTTGGTCTCGCCGAGCACCTGGGCGGCGAACCAGTCCCGGGGATAGACGCGCTTGACGTCCGGACTGGTCGAGACGCCGTTGATGTTGAGCGCGGTGATCTGCTGGGTCGTGGGCGATGGCACCTGCTTGGCCAACTTGACGTAGCCGCTGTGCGGCCGGGTCAGCGCCGACAGGATCGTGAGCAGCGGCATGTGCAGCAGCGGGGCCAGCTTCTGGGCGTCGACCTGAGGCTGCTTGATGAGGTACGGGTCGACGATGATGTCGCTGGCGTACTCCGTGAGAGCGAGATCGGTCCCGTTGGAGTCGGTGATCGTCCCCCGCATCGCCGGGATCGTCTCGTTTGAGATCTGCTGACTGACCGCCGCCGCCTGGAGCGTCCCGGCCCGGAACACGCCGAGATCGACGGCGCGCAGCACAGCGACCGCCAGCAGGGCGAGGAAACCGATGAATATGAAGCCGAGGCGGCGGTCGATCGCAACCATCGGTGGACGCGCCGCTCTCAGCCGCCGCTGGGCGTTGGGCTGACCCCGCCGGGCGAGACGCCGGTCCCGGTGGAGGTGGCCGGGGTCTGGCTGGATGTGCCGGTCGCGGGCGCGGCGACGGTCGGGGTCTGGCTCGACGTGTCCGTTCCCGTCGCCGGCGGGGCCGCGGCCGTCGGGGCCGGCGAGGCCGCGGCGGTCGTGCCCGTGGGCGCCGCCGGGGTCGTGCCCGTGCTCGACGCGGTC
>JBPYFQ010000087.1:0-4509 GCA_051985625.1 Solirubrobacteraceae bacterium | reverse complement strand
CAGACGGAAACGCTCGGGGATCCCCTGCCACACGGCGGTGCGCTCGAAGAAGTCAAAGGTGCGGGCGCGGCTGGCGATCGCATGCACCGTGCGCGGGGTGAGCACGTCGACACCGGCGACCACGCTGTCGACGCGACCCTGGGTCGGGCCCTCGACCTGGTTGGCCAGGCGTACGACGGTGACAGCCAGCGCGACATCGGCCTCGACGGCCGAGACGACGTCGCCGATCGACGGCTCGCCGTCCTCGAACAGGCGTAGCACGCGGTTGCGCGACTCCACCAGGACCGGATAGGCCTCCAGCGCCTCGAACGCCGTGGTCAGGCGGCGGCCGTGACCTTCGTTGTGATGGCGCTCGCGGGTGGCGTACGGATCAGTGGGCACGGTCTTCAGAGCAGCAACTGTCGCCACCGGGAGTCATCCCTTCCTACCCGCGCTCGGGCACGTCGGCTTGGCCAGGGTCTGAACTTCACGCATTGCCTTGTTTATCGGCAGATGTCGGACCCGGTTTAGCCCTTTCATGGTGGCGCGCTCTACTCCTGGCCGCGCGCTCGGCCGAGCGCGGTGTCAATCCTGGCCAGCGTCTCGTCCTTTCCCAGCAGCGCCACGGTCTCGAAGATACCGGGCGAGACGGTCTGCCCGGCGATCGCGACGCGTACCGGCTGGAAGATCTTGCCGGGCTTGGCCTCCCGCTGTTCGACGACGCCGCGCAGCGCCTCCTCCACGCGCTGGGCGTCGAACGGCTCGGTCGCGGCCAGCGCCTCGCGGGCGGCGCTCAGCGCCTCCACCCCGCCGTCGTTGCCGATCGTCCGCTCAAACGCCGCCGGATCGTCGACCGGGCCGTCGAAGATGAACGACACCAGCGGCCAGAAGTCGGCCAGGGTCTGGATCTTCTCGGCCGCGATCTCGACCGCCGGGCCCAGGCCCGAGCGCCCGGTGAACCGCTCCAGCCGGCGGGTCAGCTCATCGATCCCCAGCGCGCGCAGATGACGGCCGTTGAGGTGGCGCAGCTTGCGTTCGTCGAACACCGCCGGGTTCTTGGACACCCGCTCCAGCCGGAAGCGCTCGGCCAGCTCCGGCAGCGTGAAGAACTCCTCGTCCGAGGCAAAGCCCGCGCCGAGCAGCGCGATGTAGTTGTCGACCGCCTCCGGGAGGTAGCCGGCCTCGCGCAGCTCCTGGACCGAGGCGGCGCCGTGGCGCTTGGACAGCTTCTTGCCGTCCGGGCCGTGGAGCAGCGGCAGGTGGGCGTAGGTGGGAATCGGCGCGCCGAGCGCCTCCAGCACCAGCTGCTGCTTCGGGGTGTTCGACAGGTGGTCGGCGCCGCGGACGACGTGCGTGATCCCGGCGTCGAGGTCGTCGACGGCGACCGCGAAGTTGTAGAGGACCGAGCCGTTGGCCCGGGCGATGACGGGATCGTCGAGGCTGACGTTGGGAAAGCCGGTGTCGCCGATGATGATGTCGTGGACGACCGTCTGGCCCTCGTCCGGCACGCGCAGGCGAATGGCGCCGGACTCCTCGGCCTCGCCGCGGAACCCGCGGTCGGCGCCATGCTGCGCCTTGTACGCCCGGACGTCCTCGGCGGTGGCGTTGGAGTGGTAGGCGTGGCCGCCGGCCAGCAGCTGGTCGAGCACCTCGCGGTGGCGGTCGGCGCGCTCGGTCTGGAAGATCGGACCCTCGTCGAAGTCGAGGTTGAGCCAGCGCAGGGCATCGAGGATCTGCTCCACGTTCTCCGGCGTCGATCGCTCGCGGTCGGTATCTTCGATCCGCAGCACGAGCGTGCCGCCCTGCCCGCGGGCCAGCAGCCAGTTGTACAGCGCGGTCCGTGCGCCACCGATGTGCAGGGCCCCTGTGGGGGACGGAGCGAATCTGACTCGTAACGACATGGACTCAGCATGCTAATCGGCGCCCACGTGTCACCGGCGGGCGGTCTGCCAAAGGCGATCGAGCGTGGCACCGAACGTGGATGCGAAGCGATCCAGATCTTCAACCAGTCGCCGCGCATGTGGCGGCCGACGGCGTATGACGAGGACGACTTCGCCGAGTTCCGCGCGGCGATGAAGGACAGTCCGATCAAGGCCGTGCTGATCCACGCCGTCTACCTGCTCAACTGCGCCTCCGAGGACGCCGAGATCCGAGACAAATCGCGCGCCTCGCTCATCCAGTCGCTGCGGGTCGGCAAGGGGATCGGCGCCGCCGGGGTGGTGTTGCACCCCGGGTCGGCCAAGAAGGGCGACGTGCCGGCGGCGATCAAGCGCGCCGGGCAGGTGATCAAGGAGGCACTGTCGGAGACCGACCGGTGCCACCTGTTCCTGGAGGACACGGCGGGCGCCGGTGGGACGCTGGGCCGCTCGTTCGAGGAGCTGAGCGCGCTGCTGTCGGCCGCGGGCGGCGGGCGGCGGCTGGGGATCTGCCTGGACTCCTGCCATCTGCTCGCCTCCGGCTATGACATCCGGACGGCGGCCGGCCTGACCGACACGATCGACGAGTTCGATCGGACGGTCGGCCTCAAGCGGCTCGGCGCGCTACACCTCAACGACTCGCAGACGCCGCTGGGCTCCAATCGGGACCGCCACGCCAACGTGGGCACCGGCGAGCTCGGCGAGCGGGGCTGCGCCGCGTTCCTGTCCGACCCGCGGTTCGACAAACTTCCGCTTGTGATCGAGACGCAGGGTCCGGAGCGTCAGGGGCCGACGCGTGAGGAAGTGGAGCTCTGCTTCACGCTGCGCAAGCGAGGCCAGGCCAGCCGGCGGCGGAGCGCGAAGCGATGAGCGTCTCGCGGCAGAAGGGCGATGCCCTGGTGGTGTTCGGCATCACCGGCGACCTGGCCAGCAAGATGACGCTGCGCTCGCTGTACCGGCTGGACCAGCGCGGCCTGCTCGACGTCCCGGTCATCGGCGTCGCCGTCGACGACTGGACCGACGAACAGCTGCGTCAGCACGCGCTGGACGCGGTGAAGGCGACGGGCGAGACGATCGACGACGCAGTATGGAAGCGCTTTGTCGGCCGGCTGTCGTACGTGAGCGGCAACTTCTCCGACCCCGCGACGTACCAGGCCCTCGGCGTGGCGCTGAAGGGCGCCCGCAACCCGGTGTTCTATCTGGAGATCCCGCCCTCGCTGTTCGCCACCGTCGTCGAGGGGCTGGCCGGGGCCCAGCTCATCCAGGGCGGGCGGCGGGTCGTCGTCGAGAAGCCGTTCGGCCACGACCTGGAGTCGGCGCGTCAGCTGGCGGCGGATCTGCACCAGTACCTGGACGAGTCCCAGCTCCTGCGGATCGACCACTTCTTGGGCAAGATGGGCGTGGACGAGATCCTGTACCTGCGCTTCGCCAACGCCATTCTGGAGCCGGTCTGGAACCGCAACTTCGTCTCCTCGGTGCAGATCACGATGGCCGAGAGCGTCGGCGTCCAGGACCGCGGGCACTTCTACGACCCGGTCGGCGCGCTGCGCGACGTGGTCGTCAACCACCTCCTGCAGATCGTCGCCGCGGCCGCCATGGACCCGCCGGCCACCGGGAACCCGGAGAGCCTCCAGGACGCCAAGTACGCCGTGTTCTCGGCCATGAGCAACGCCGACCCCCGGCACTACGTCCGCGGCCAGTACGAGGGCTACCGGGACATCGACGGCGTGCGCAAGAACTCCACCACCGAGACGTATGCGGCACTGCGCCTGGAGATCGACAGCTGGCGCTGGTCCGGGGTGCCGTTCTTCATCCGCACCGGCAAGCGCCTGCCGGTCCGGCAGACCGAGCTGCGCCTCGTCTTCCGCAGCGCGCCGCGCCTGCCGTTCATCCCCAGCGGGCGGCGGCGCCCCGAGCCCAGCCAGATCGTCGTCCGGATCGACCCGGAGACCGGGATCCGGATCGTGCTCGATGCCCAGCGCGCCGACAAGAGCGGCGCCAGCGAGATAGAGCTGGACATGGAGTTCGCGCAGGAGGGCGGCGAGGCCCCGACGCCGTACGAGGTGCTGCTCCACGCTGCGCTGATCGGCGACGCCAGCCACTTCACCCGCCAGGACAACGTCGAGCAGAGCTGGCGGGTCGTCCAGCCGCTGCTCGACGCGCCGCCCAAGCTGATTCCGTACGCCCAGGGCTCCTGGGGGCCGGCCCAGGCTGGCGATCTGGTCAAGGGCGTCGGCGGGTGGCGCGGGCCCTGGCTGCCCACGGACACGGGTTCTTAAGCGGATTCGGGAGCTGGCCTGGCCGCCGCGGATTCGGGAGCTGGCCTGGCCCGCCGGAGCCCGGGGAATGCTTAGCGGCCCACCATGGACGAGGGGTTCCGCCTCGGGGCTGTCTACCCTTCTCCGCGTGCCCCTCGATGTCACGGACGGCCCGGAGCCATGCGACTGAGCCTGAGCAGCATCATCTGGATCATCGTCGGGATCCTCCTGGCGTCCGCCCACGGGTACCTGACGCATGTCGACCGGCTCCGGCCGATCATCTCAGCGCTGCTGGCGATCTTTCTGTGGCCGCTGCTGCTGCTGGGGATCAACCTCCACGTGAGGTGACACCCAAT
>JBPYFQ010000086.1:0-2164 GCA_051985625.1 Solirubrobacteraceae bacterium | reverse complement strand
TGGGGACATGGTCGAGATCCCGGCCGGCCGTTTCCGGATGGGCTCGACGGCCTTCTATCCCGAGGAGGGCCCGGTGCGCGAGGTCGAGGTGGATGCATTCGCGATGCAGCGCGCGCCGGTCACGGTGCCGCAGTTCGCCCGCTTCGTCGAGGAGACCGGGTATCTGACGCGCGCCGAGCGTCCGCTCGATCCTGCCGACTATCCGGCGCGGACACGGCGCTGCTGGTTGAGGGCTCGGCTGTGTTTCGCCCCACGCCCGGGCCGGTACCGCTGGATGACCCGAGCCGCTGGTGGGCGTACGTCCTCGGCGCCAGCTGGCGACACCCCTGGGGCCGCTGGCACCGACAACGCCCAGCGCAGCGATCACCCGGTCACGCACGTCGCCTACGAGGACGCCGAGGCGTACGCAGAGTGGGCGGGGATGGCGCTGCCGAGCGAGGCCCAGTGGGAGTGCGCGGCGCGGGGCGGGCTCAACGGGTCGATCTTCGCCTGGGGCGATGAGCCGCGGCCGGGCGGCGAGGTGATGGCGAACTTCTGGCAGGGCGACTTCCCCTGGCGCAACACCGGCGCGAAGAGCTGGCGTGGCACCTCGCCCGTCGGCCTCTTCCCCGCCAACGGCTACGGCCTATATGACATGACGGGCAACGTATGGGAATGGACGACCGACTACTACTCCCACCGCGGGGCGGGCTCGGAGACGGGCGGAAGCGCGTGCTGCACGCCGCCGCTCAACCCGCGCGTCGCCACCCCGGAGGCAAGCTACGACTTCGGTCGCCCGAGCGCGCACATCCCGCGCCGGGTGATTAAGGGCGGCTCGCACCTGTGCGCGCCGAGCTACTGCCTCCGCTACCGACCCGCCGCGCGTCAGCCCGGCGCGATCGACACCTCGACCAGCCACATCGGCTTCCGCTGCGTCATCAGCTAAACCAGCCGAGCGCGGCCGCCTACGTGGCCTCGGTGGCCGGCGTGGCAGAACCGGGCGGTTCATGTTCGGGGTGTCGGGACGCGTCGCACTCGGCGTTGGCGGCACGCCGCTTCGCCCGCGAATAGACGTCGCAACCTCGACTCCCCAGGACAGCGGAAGGAGGCTACAACAGCGTGATCACGCCTCTCACCATCAGCCACACGCCGACCACGACGGCACCGATCACGGCGGCGGTGCGTCCGCGGCGACCCATCGAGTCTCTGAATCGGGTCACGGTCCTTTGCGTTTCGTCCGGCGCGAATACGTAACCCAGCAGCGGGAGCTCGAGCAAGAGCAGTTGCGCCACGCAAAAGTAAAGAACCAACAGCACGGTCTGGACGGTCCCCGGGTTGAGCCGATGGATATGGTCGAGCGCGTCGAGGTAGGACACGCCGGGGAAGCCCAGTACGGCTCCCACGACGAACGTCACACGCGGATCGCCTTTGCCCAGCATCCGCAGCGGCAGCGACTCGGTCGGTTTGCCGGCTTCCTGTCTGGCCTTCAGCTTGGCGTCCTTTCGCCGCCGCCGGCGCTCCTGGACCGGCTGATCGCGGCCGGTTCGAAGACCCCACGCGAGCACAAGGAGCAGCACGCCGATAGCCAGGTCCTCCAGCGGCCCGATCGTGTGCTTGGAGGTGCTCTCCGTTCCCGAGCCGGGCAGCGCGTACACGATCACCAGGCCCAGAGTGATGCTCGTGAGATAGGCGCCCAGCAGGTAGCCGACCATCAGCGGCTTTGGGTTTGGCAGCAGCAGCATCACGGTCACCGCTGCCAGCAGCGACGGGTTGAACATGGAGCTCAGAGACAGCAGAAAGATGTCGACCAGTTGGCTGCTCACGTCTGCGGAATCGATCAAACCGACGCCGGTTAGCTCGTCATCACCCCAAGCAGGTGACGCAGAGGCGGCAACGCCTCAGCCAAGCTCGCCAACGACTTTCGGCGGCCCCAGACCACCGTCCCTCCGACCAGAGACCACCCCGGCCGCCGCGATCAGCTCGTACTTAACTTGGGCTCCGGGCCACCCGACTCTGCAAACGGCTATAGCCCGCTCGTCCGCGCCAGTCGCGCCGTTGCTCGGCCAGAGGAATCCGACGGCGGCCGCTCTCCGGATCGCAGCCGCCGACAGCACTTCCGCACCCAAATCGGGGAGGAAGAGACCCGACCACCGTGACGCTGGCTCCTGTTGCGGACGAGCCGCGA
>JBPYFQ010000085.1:0-27307 GCA_051985625.1 Solirubrobacteraceae bacterium | reverse complement strand
GGCCGCAGCGGGCTCCCGCGCGGCCGCCTCCGCCTCCTCCACGCTCTTGCCCGGAATGTGCCGGTAGAACGGCACGTTGAGCGGCGCCAGCGGCTGGTTGCCCTTGATCAGGTCGGCGCTCTTCTCGGCCAGCATCATCGTCGGGGCATAGATGTTGCCGTTGGTGACGTAGCGCATCGACGAGGCGTCGATGACGCGAATGCCCTCCAGGCCATGCACCTTCATGCTGCCCGGGTCGATGACCGAGGTGTCGTCGGTTCCCAGGCGGCAGGTGCACGACGGGTGCAGGGCGGTCTCGGCGTCGCGGCGCACCCAGTCCAGGACCTCCTCCTCGGTCTTGACCGAGGGCCCCGGCGACAGCTCGCCGTCGTTGTACGGGTCGAACGCCGGCTGGTTGAGGATCTTCCGCGCTACGTTGACCGCCTCTCCCCACTCCTGCCGGTCGGTCGGCGTCGACAGGTAGTTGAAGAGAATCGCCGGGTGGGTGTACGGGTCGGTGGAGGTGATCTTGATCGTCCCGCGCGAGTCGGAGTACATCGGCCCCACGTGCACCTGGTAGCCGTGGCCCTGCGGGGCCGAGCCGTCGTAACGGATGGCGATCGGCAGGAAGTGGAACATCAGGTTGGGGTAGGCGACCTCGTCGTTGGAACGCACGAAGCCGCCGGCCTCGAAGTGGTTGGTCGCCCCCGGTCCCCGCCGGCCGAGCAGCCAGGCGGCTCCCACCCATGGGCGATGGCTCATCTTCATCGCCGGGGCCACCGATACCGGCTGCTTGGACCCGTACTGGACGTAGACCTCCAAGTGGTCCTGCAGGTTCTCGCCGACCGCCGGCAGGTCGTGGATCGGCTTTACGCCCACCGACTCCAGCTCACGCGCGTTGCCGACGCCGGAGAGCTGGAGCAGTTGAGGACTATTAATGGCGCCACCGCACAGCAGCACCTCGCCGGCGTCGATCTGCTGGGTGTGGCGGTGATGGGTGACCTCGACCCCGACCGCCCGGGTGCCGTCGAAGCGGATCTTGGTCACCATCGCACGGGTCCACACGTCGAGGTTGGGGCGATCCATGACCGGGTGCAGGTAGGCGCGGGCCGCGCTCAGCCGGTGGCCGCGGTAGACGTTGCGGTCAAAGGCGGCAAAGCCCTCCTGGCGATAGCCGTTGACGTCATCGGTCAGCGGGTAGCCGGCCTCCTGCACGGCCGCGAAGAACGCCCCGAACAGCGGATTGGCCGCGGGCCCCCGCTCCATCTTCAACGGCCCGTCGCCGCCGCGCCAGAGATTGGCGCCGTAGATGCAGGTCTCCATCTTCTTGAAGTACGGCAGGCAGTGGGCGTAGTCCCAGTCCTGCATGCCGGGATCGGCAGCCCAGCGCTCGTAGTCAAGCGGGTTGCCGCGCTGGAAGATCATGCCGTTGATCGAGCTCGAGCCGCCCAGCACTTTGCCGCGGGCGTGGTACACCCGGCGGCCGTTCATATGCGGCTCCGGCTCGGACTCGTACTTCCAGTCGTAGAACCGGTTGCCGATGGGGAACGAGAGCGCCGCCGGCATGTGGATGTAGACATCCCACAAGTAGTCCGGACGGCCGGCCTCCAGTACCAGCACCCGGGTCGACGGGTCTTCGGTCAGCCGGTTCGCCAGACACGATCCAGCGGAGCCCCCGCCGATGATCACGTAGTCGTAGCGCATGTCTTCCCCTCTCTCACTTACAGGACAGCGCGAATCTCGCGCTCAAACGTCTCGATGTGCTCGGCGACGATGGCCCGGGCGGTCTCGGCCTCGCCGCCGGCGATCGCCCGGAGGAGATCGCTGTGCTCGTGGACGCGGGTGAACAGGTGCGGCAGGCGGTCGAGGACCAGGTACCAGATCCGCAGCGACAGGTTGAAGTACCGGCCGAGAGACTCCTGCAGGTACACATTGCCGCAGCACCGGTGGATGAACCGGTGGACGCGGGTGTCGAGCGCCATGAGCGCCTCGATGTCATCACTGCCTTGGCTGGAGTCCAGCTCCACCAGCAGTTGCTCCAGCTCCCCCCGCTGCGCCAGGGTGAGCCGTTGTGCCGCGCGATAGGCGGCGTGCCCCTCCAACTGGATACGGACATCGGAGATGTCGGCCAGGTCGGTGATGTTGATCTCCGATGCGAACGTGCCGCGGCGTGGAAACACCGTGACCAGGTTCTCCAGCGCGAGGCGCTTGATCGCCTCCCGGACCGGCGTCCGGCCCATGCCCAGCTCGCCGCCGAAAACGTCCTCGTCGATCGGCGCCCCGGGCGGGATGCGCAGGGTGACGATCCGATCGCGCAGGCTCGCGTACGCGCGGTCGGCCAGCAACTCCCGTGCGATCCCCGGCTGATCGGCCTGCGTGCTCATATCAACGCGTTCGGCGACTGACTCTCGGACACCGGTGGGTATTTCCCCGCGTGCAGCCGGTGGGTATTTCCCCGCGTGCAAGCTGATATATGAGTCATCGGTTACGAAGTCTAACATTGGCGCCATGGCCCGCCAACTCCCCGCACGCCAGCCGTGACGCTACCGGCGCCACCGGGACGCGCCGCCGATGACGTCGCCGCCCGGATCGCGGCTGGCGGCGCCGAGGAGGCGCGCCAGATCGTCTCCACGGTGGCCCGCCACACGCCGCTGCTCACCTCTCGCAGCCTGTCGGAGCGCTGCGGTGGACAGGTCCTGCTCAAGGCCGAGAACCTGCAGCGCACCGGCTCGTTCAAGCTGCGCGGCGCCGTGCACAAGATCTCCCGGCTCCCGGACGCCACCGGCGTCGTGGCCGGCAGCGCCGGCAACCACGGCCAGTCCCTCGCCTACGCCGCGCGGGCGCAGGGCATCCCCTGCGAGGTGTTCATGCCGGTCGAGGCCCCGGTGGCCAAGGTCGCGGCGGTCGAGGCGTTCGGCGGGCGGGTGCACCTGGGCGGCGACTCGGTCGACGACTGCGTGGCGGCCGCCCTGGCGCGGGCGGCCGAGACCGGCGCGGGCTTCGTGCACCCGTTCGACGATCCGGACGTGATCCTGGGGCAGGCGACGCTGGGGCTGGAACTACTGGCCGACGTCCCCGACCTGGCGGCCGTCGTCGTGCCCGTCGGCGGGGGCGGCCTCATCTCCGGGATCGCCGGTGCGGTCAAGACCGCCCAGGGCGCCCGTTCCGGCGTTCGCGTCATCGGCGTGCAGGTCGATGCCTGCGCGCCGTTCCCGGAGTCGCTGCAAGGCAGCGCTCCGGTCACGTTCTCCTCCCGGGCCACGATCGCCGACGGCATC
Organism: Solirubrobacteraceae bacterium; assembly: GCA_051985625.1. GTDB lineage: Bacteria > Actinomycetota > Thermoleophilia > Solirubrobacterales > Solirubrobacteraceae > Palsa-465. Next base: position 24,050 of record JBPYFQ010000085.1, on the reverse strand, counting down.
GCGGTCAAGCGGCCCGGCGAGATCACGCTGCCCCTCGTCCGCCGCTGGGTCGACGAGATGGTGGTCGTCTCCGAGGAGGAGATCGCCGCCGCGATGGTGTGGCTGCTGGAGCGGTCCAAGCTCGTCGTCGAGGGCGGCGGCGCGGCCGGCGTGGCCGCCGTGATGTCCGGGAAGGTCTCCCCCGCCCCCACCGGCTCGACCGTCGTCGTCCTCTCCGGCGGCAACGTCGACCCCGGCCTGCTGGCCGGCGTCGCCCAGTGGAACGAGACGCTGGCCGGCCGGCGCATCCGGCTGTTCACCCGGATCAGCGACCGGCCCGGCGGCCTGGCCGCGCTGCTCACGCTGATCGCCCAGGCCGGCGGCAATGTGGTCCACGCCGATCACATCCGCGAGGCGGTGCCGCTGCACGTGCGGGAGACCGGAGTCGAGATCGCGCTGGAGACCCGCGGGCCCAACCACGGCGAGGCGATCATCACGTCGCTGCGCGACGCCGGCTACGACGTCCGGGTGCTCGATCAGCCCGAATGACACAGGGGTCTAGGGCGATTTCTGGCGCTATACGCCAGTTAGGCCCCAAGACCCTCCACATTGCGCCGCAGGTTGCGGTGATAGACGGCGAACTGACGGGCCATCATCCGAGCGGCCAGCGGCCCCAGAAGCCGCAACGCCCCGGTCAGCTCGCCGGCCGCGACGAAGTGCACGCGCGTCCCGGAGCCGTCCGGCTGCAGCGACCACTCGCCGTCGACCGGGATCGGCCCCTCCACGACGTGCACCTGCAGGAGCCGCGGCCGGTCGAACCCGGTGAACTCGGTGACCATGGAGAACTCCCGCCCCAGCGGCGGCTTCGTCCCCTCCCGGAAGCGCGAGCCCAACCGCGGCGGCCCGTCGGTCAGCGGCTCCACGAACGTCTTGGTCGTCTGCCAGGCGGCGAGGTTCGCCGGGTCGGTGATGTAGTCGAAGACAACCTCCGGCGGCTTGCCCACCGAGAAGGTCTCTTCGATGCGCACGGCCGGCGGCGCCTCAGTCGCCGAGCTCCGCCCGCCGCCGGGTGACGAACTCCCGGAGCTCCTGGTCGACCGCCTCGTCGATGGCCGGCTTCTCGTAGTCCTCCAGGGACTTGCGCCAGATCTCCCCCGCCCGCGCCGTCGCGTCCCTTGAGCCCTTCTTGGTCCAGCGGTCGAAGTTCTCGGTCGAGGACAGGAGCGGGCGGTAGAAGCAGTCGCGGAAGCGCTCCAGGGTGTGGGCGGCGCCGAGGAAGTGGCCACCGGCGCCGACCTCCGTGTGCGCGTCGAAGGCCAGCGACGCCTCGTCGATCTCCAGCGGCGTGAACTCGTGGCGCAGCTCGCGCAGCAGCTCGACGTCGACGATGAACTTCTCGTAGCAGGACACCAGCCCGCCCTCCAGCCAGCCGGCCGAGTGCATCACGAAGTTGGTACCGGCCAGGAACGTCGGCAGCATCGTCATCAGCGACTCGTAGGCCGCCTGGGCGTCGACGGTCTGCGACGCGTTCAGCCCGCCGCCACCCCGCCAGGGCAGCCCGAAGTGCCGCGCGATCTGCCCGGTGCACAGCACGCCGATCCCCGACTCCGGCGTGCCGAACGACGGCGACCCGGATTGCATGTCGGTGTTGGACAGGAAGGATCCGAACACGACCGGCGCACCCGGGCGGATCGTCTGGGCCAGCGCGATCCCGGCCAGCGCCTCGGCCATCTGCTGCACCAGCGTGGCCGGGAGCGAGACCGGCGACATCGCCCCCATGAGCAGGAACGGGGTGATGATCACCGCCTGGTTGGCCTTGACGTACTCGAACATCGCGCCCAGCATCCGGTCGTCGTAGCGCAATGGACTATTGACGTTGATCAGCGAGATCGAGACCGGGGCGCGCTCAATCGCCTCGCGGCCGCCGAACAGAATCTCCCCCATGCGGATCGTGTCGGCGGCATTCGGCCCCGAGGTCACCGAGCCCATGTAGGGCTTGTCCGACAGGGTCTGCAAGGCGTAGACCATGTCGAGGTGGCGCGAGTCCAGCGGCCGGTCCTCCGGCTCGCAGATCGTCCCGCCCGGCGAGTCGAGCTGGGGGAAGAACTGGGCCAGGCGCACCAGGTTCTCGAAGTCGGCCATCTTGGCGTCGCGGCGGACATCGCCCTCGCGGATGAACGGGCACCCGTACACAGGCGCGAACACCATGTGGTCGCCGCCGATGTGCGCGGTGTTGGCCGGGTTGCGGGCCTGGAGCTCGAACTCCTTGGGAGCCTTGGCCACCTGCTCCAGGATCCACTCCGGGTCGAACCGGACCCGGTTTCCGTCCTCCACGATCTGGCCGGCGCCTTCGAGCAGCTCGACCGCCTCCGGCAGCAGGAACTCGATCCCGAGCTCGGAGACGATCCGCCGCCAGCCGCGGTCGAGGGTCGCCATGGCCTCTTCACTGAGGATCTCGTAGCGCGGCATCGCATTGACGAACGACATCTGGGGCCCTCCTCGATGGACGTACGGGAGAAAAAACGGGCTTGACGCGGCAGTCCGGGGCTCTAATATAACGAGCGTGGAACAACAGTTCCAAGAACCTTCTCAGGCGATTCCCCAAGGGACCACGGCGATCGACCGGGGCGCGGATCTGCTCGTCCGGGTGCTCGAGTCCGAGCAGCCCGTCGCGCTGACCGACCTGGCCACGGCCACCGGAATCCCCAAGAGCACCGCCTCGCGCCTGGTCTCGGCGCTGGAGCGCCGCGGGCTCGTCGAGCAGGACGGCGAGCGCGGGCGGCTGCGCCCCGGGCCGGCCATCCTCCGCGTGGCCGAACGCAGCCTGCTGGAACGCAACGTCGTCGAGCTGGCCCGCCCGTCGCTCGACGCGCTGTGCGACATGAGCGGCGAGACGATCAACCTGGCCGTGCCCGGCCGTCACGGCGTCGAGCACATCGCCCAGGTCGACAGCCACCACTTCCTGGGCGCCGGCCAGTGGCTGGGCCGGGCCGTCGACTACCACTGCACCGCCAACGGCAAGGTGTTCATGGCGTTCGGCCGGGCCACGATGCCCGCGCGCCCGCTCGCCGTGCTGACGCCGCACACCGTGACCGACCCGGGACGCCTGCGCGTGGAGCTGGCTCGCGTGCGCCGGGACAGCTTTGCCGAGGCGGTCGACGAGCTGGAGATCGGCCTGGCCGCCATCGCCGCTCCGGTGCGCGGCGCCGCCGGCGAGGTGGTCGCGGCGCTCAGCGTCACCGGTCCCACCGTACGGATGACCCCATCGCGGATCACCGAGCTCAAGCCCATCCTGATCGAGGAGGCGAACACGCTGAGCCGCCGCCTCGGCAACCCTCATGAAGGAGAAGACGCCGCATGACCCACGAGGAGATCCTCAAGCTGCTGTACGACGAGACCCTCGTCGGCAATGCGCCCGCCGTCTCGGATGGCGTGAACGACGGCCTGGCCGACGGGCTGGAGCCGGAGCGGATGCTCTACGACGCCCTCATCCCCTCCCTGGAGGAGGTGGGCGCCCGGTTCGAGCGCGGCGACTACTTCGTGCCGGAGATGCTGATCGCCGCCCGCGCCATGCAGGGAGCGCTGGACATCCTGCGCCCGCTGCTGGCCGAGACCGGCACGGCTCAGGTCGGCACCTTCCTGATGGGCACGGTCAAGGGCGACGTCCACGACATCGGCAAGAACCTCTGCAACATCATGCTGGAGGGCGCCGGCTTCACCGTCATCGACCTCGGCGTCAACGTCCCGCCGGAGCGGTTCGTCGAGCAGATCGGCGAGCACAACCCGGACATCGTCGGCTTCTCCGCGTTCCTGACCACCACGATGCCGATGTTCAAGGCGAACATCAACGCGCTGGAGAAGGCCGGGATCCGTGACGACGTGATCGTCATGGTCGGCGGCGCCCCCGTCACCCAGGAGTACGCCGACGCGGTCGGCGCCGACGGCTATTCGGCGGACGCCTCCTCGGCGGTGAAGAAGGCCAAGGAGCTGATCGGCAAGCGGCGGGAGAAGGTCCTGGCCTAGGCCGGGCCGCCGCAGCCCCCAAGAGGACATGCCGTGAAGGCCTCAACCCTCCTCACCAAGGCCGAGCACGCGGTCAAGTCGCCGATCTGGGGCTGTCAGATGTGCGGTCAGTGCGTGCTGCACGACACCGGCCTCACCTGCCCCATGACCTGCCCCAAGACGCTGCGCAACGGGCCGTGCGGTGGCGTGCGCGCCAACGGCCACTGCGAGGTCAAGCCGGAGATGCGCTGCGTGTGGGTCAAGGCCGTGGAGCGCTCGGAGCGCCTCCCGCTCTGGCGCGGCCACATCGACAACGTCCGTCCCCCGGTCGACAACAGCCTCAAGGGCACGTCGTCCTGGCTGAACCTGTTCAGCGGGCGCGACCGGAAGGTCCCCGCCGGGTGGGCGTACACCCAGCGACCCCACGGGACCGATGTGGAGCCTTGAGCACAAGCTGACCGCCGGGGAGTTCGTGGTCACCGCCGAGCTGCCGACGGTCGACGGCGGCGGCCACGCCGAGATCCAGCGCCAGCTGGAGCCGATGCGCCCGTTCGTCGACGCGTTCAACGCCACCGACAACCCGGCTGCCCACGCCCACGCCTCTCCCCTGGCCGTCTCGATCGGCCTGCGTCAGGTCGGGGCCGAGCCGATCATGCAGCTGGTCTGCCGGGACCGCAACCGCCTGGCCCTGGAGTCCGACCTGATGGGCGCGGCCATGTACGGGATCGAGAACGTGTCCTGCCTGACCGGGGACGACGTCACCGCCGGCGACGAGCCGGAGACCCGGCGGGTGTTCGACCTGGACAGCATCCAGCTCATCCAGCTGGCCCGCACGCTGGACAGCGGCCGCTACCTGTCCGGCCGCGAGATCCACCCCAAGCCGCACTTCTTCATCGGCGCCGTCGAGAACCCCACCGCGCCGCCGCTGGAGTACCGGGTCCGGCGGGCCGCCAAGAAAGCGCTGGCCGGCGCTCGCTTCCTCCAGCTCCAGATCTGCTTCCGGCCTGAGCTGTTGGACGAGTTCGTGCAGGCCGCGTACGACACCGGCCTGAGCGAGCGGATCGCGCTCATCCCGTCGATCACGATCCTGCGCTCGGCCCGGGCGATGCGGTTCGTCGCCGAGAACGTCCCCGGCATCGACGTGCCGCCATCGGTGGTACGGCGGGTCGAGCAGGCCGCCGACGCCGAGGAGGAATGCTTCGACATCGCCTACGAGCAGTCCGTCCACGCCATGTCCCTGCCGGGCGTCGCGGGCCTGCACTTCATCTCCTTCCGTAAGGACGCCGGCATCGCCAAGTTGTGCGGCCGTCTTGGAATCCCCCCCAAAACCGAAAGAGAGGCCCATGGACACGGTTCTGCGGTCGCGCTCGGGTAGCGTGACGATCGGCGCCGAGCAGCCGTTCTGCATCATCGGCGAGCGCATCAACCCCACGGGACGCAAAGCGTTTGCCGAGGACCTGCGCAACGGCGACCTGTCGACGGTGACCGTCGACGCAATGGCCCAGGTCGAGGCGGGCGCCAACATGCTCGACGTCAATGCCGGCATCCCCCTCGTCGACGAGCCGGAGCTGCTCAAGTCGATGCTGCAGACGGTCCAGGACGCCGTCGACGTGCCGATCTGCATCGACTCGTCGGTGATCGAGGCGCTGGAGGCCGGCCTGTCGGTCTACGAGGGCCGCGCGCTGGTCAACTCGGTGACCGCCGAGGACGAGCGCCTGAACGAGATCCTGCCCCTCGTGGCCCGCCACGGGGCGGCGGTGATCGGGCTGGCCAACGACGAGACCGGCATCCCCGAGACGCCGCAGAAGCGCCTGGAGTGTGCGCGCAAGATCGTGAGCGCGGCCAACGACCACGGCATCCCCACCGAGGACGTCATCATCGATCCGCTGGCGATGACGGTCGGCGCCGACACCGAGGCGGTCACGATCACCCTGAACACCATCCGCCTGATCCGCGACGAGATCGGCGTCAACATGTGCCTGGGCGCGTCGAACGTCTCGTTCGGCCTCCCCCAGCGCCACGTGCTCAACGCCGCGTTCCTGCCGATGGCGGCGGCGGCCGGACTGACCAGCGCGATCATGTCGACCGCGCCCGTGTGCGTGGAGGCCGTGCGGGCGACCGATCTGCTGCTCGGCCACGACGCCTGGGGCGCCAACTGGATCGCCGCTCACCGGGCGCGGCAGGCGGCGGGGGCCGCGGCGACGTGAGCGCCTTGCCCCGCAAGCGCGTCTTCGAGCCCGAGGAGCCGGTGGCCGCCCCCGACGACGGCGCCGGCCGCGTCCGGCTGCGCTTCCTGCCGGACGGCGCCGAGGTCCGGGTGCCCAGCGGCACCCCGGTGTTCGACGCCGCCAGCTGGAACGGGATCGCCATCGACTCCACCTGCGGCGGGCACGGGACGTGCAAGAAGTGCAAGGTGCGGGTCCTGTCCGGCGACGTGCCGGTGTCCAGCGTCGACCCCCGGGCGTTCACCGCTGAGGAGCTGCGCGACGGTTGGCGGCTGGCCTGCCGGGCGGGCGCGCGCGACGACCTCGTGGTCGAGGTCCCGCCGCTCCAGACGCGGCCCAAGGCCGCGCTGGTCGGCGTCGGCCGGCACGTCATCCTGCGCCCATCGGTGCAGAAGCGCCACCTGGTCCTCGAGGAGCCGACGCTGGAGGACCAGCGGCCGGACCTCGACCGCGTCCTCGACGCGCTGGAGGATCTCGAGCCGCAGGCCTCGCTGGAGATGCTCCGCGAGCTCGGCGGAATCCTCCGCCAGGCGCACTTCGACGTCACCGCAGTCGTCTGCGACCAGGAGCTGATCGGGCTGGAGCCGGGCGACACGACCGCCCGGCGGTTTGCCATCGCGTTCGACCTGGGCACGACGACGGTGGTGGCGACGCTGCTGGACCTGGAGTCCGGCCAGCCGGTGGCGGTCCGGTCCATGCTCAATCGCCAGCAGCCGTTCGGCGCCGACGTCATCACCCGCATCTCGTCCACGATGATGGACGACACCGCGCTGGCCGCCCTGCGCGACCGCGCGCACCAGACGATGGCCGAGCTGACCGCCGAGGTGTGCGCCGAGGCCGAGGTGGCCGCCGAGGAGGTGTACGAGGTCACCGTCTGCGGCAACGTGACGATGATGCAGCTGGCGCTCGGCATCGACCCCGAGCCGCTGTCGATGGCGCCGTTCGTCGTTGCCGCCCACGCCTTCCCGGAGACGCGCGCTGGCGATTTCGGCGTGGAGGTCCATCCCCGCGCCCCGGCCTTCGTGTTCCCGTCACTCGGCGCCTACGTCGGCGGTGACATCGTGGCCGGGATGCTGGCCACCGGCCTGACCCGCGACCGCCGCCTGCGCCTGTTCATCGACGTCGGCACCAACTCGGAGATCGCGCTCGGCTCGGTCGACCGGGTGGTGGCCACCGCCGCGCCGGCCGGGCCGGCGTTCGAGGCCGCGCAGATCCGGTGCGGGATGCGGGCCGCCGAGGGCGCCATCGAGGGTGTGCAGATCCGCGACGACGACCTGACGCTCGACGTCATCGGCGACATCGAGCCGATCGGCATGTGCGGGTCCGGGTTGGTCGACGCCGTCGCCGAGCTGGCCCACTGCGGGCTGCTCGACCACTCCGGGCGGTTCCTCCCGGACGAGGATGCCGCCGAGCGGCTGCCGGCGCTGGCCGCGCGGCTGACCAAGATCGGCGAGGAGCGGGTGTTCGTGCTGCACTGGCGCGGCGACGATCCGTCGACGTCGGTCTTCCTGTCCCAGCGCGACGTCCGTGAGCTCCAGTTCGCCAAGGCGTCGATCGCCACCGGGTGGCAGATTCTCCTGCGCGAGCTCGGCGTGGAGCCGGGCGACATCTCCCAGGTCCTGTTGGCCGGTAGCTTCGGTGCCTACCTGACGCCTTTGAGCGCCGTCCGCATCGGGCTGGTGCCCAAGCTGGCCCTTCCCCGGATCGTGTCGGCCGGCAACGTGGCCGGCGAGGGCGCCAAGATCGCCGCGTTGTCCCTGCGCGAGCGGGCCGAGGCCGAGTCGATCACCCGCGAGGTCGAGTACGTGGAGCTGTCCGGACGGGCCGACTTCAACGACCTGTTCATCGACCAGCTGGCGTTCCCGGGCTGATAGCCGGATGACGCGCGCGGCCTCCTATCAGGCGAGCCCGGATGGCAAGCGGAGGCCGTCAGCGCGCGCTGCCGTCCTCGCCTGCGGTGCGCTCGCCCTCGACGTGCGGGGCATCGCCCGGCGGCGGGGATGGGACATCGAGGTCGTTCCGGTGCCCGCGCTGCTGCACAACCGGCCGGAGCGGATCCCGGCGGCGGTCGCCGAGGCCTGCGCCGGACGGGACGTGATCGCCGTCGCCTACGGCGACTGCGGCACCCAGGGCGGCCTCGACGAGTACCCGCGCCTGGCCGGCGACAACTGCTACGACATCCTAGCCCGCGACGAGGTGGCCGCCGCGCTGGACGAGGAGCCCGGCACGTACTTCCTCACCGACTTTCTGGCCCGGACCTTCGAGCACACAGTCGTCCGCGAGCTCGGCCTCGACCGCTGGCCGGAGCTGCTCGACGCCTACTTCGCCCACTACCGGCGCGTCGTCTGGCTGGCCCAGCGCCCGACGCCGGCCACCCGGCGGTGCGCCGAGGCCGCCGCCGCGCGGCTGGGGCTCCCGCTGGAGGTGCGCGAGGTCGGCAACGCCGGGCTGGAGCGCGACCTGGAGCGGCTCCTCGAGCCGGCCGCTTGATCCCGGCGGCCGAGTCGGCGAGACTGCCCGCCGTGGCCGGGCCTCACCGTTCGTTTGACCCACGGCGCGTCGGGCGACTGGAATGCGAGGCGTGGGTCACGTACTACCGCCATGAGTGGCTGGGTTTCCTGCGCGCGGCGATCGACCTCACGCGGCACACCTTCGGCCTCTCCTGGCCGGCGTCGGTCTACGGCGCGTGGCTGGTGCTGCGGGCCAACATGCAGTGGTCGCCGCAGGACGACAACGACCCGGTCGGCGCCCGGCTGACCATGCAGCGCTTCTACGCGCTGGTGAAGCGCAACTACCACGAGGGCTATGACCCGGTCGTGGCCGCCGACCTGGAGGTGGAGTGGTGGCGGGTGCACCGCCTCCACCAGCACGGGCGGGACGGCGTGGACGAGGAGGCGCTGGTCAACGCGCTGGCCTCCCTGTACGCGTACGTGTACGGGCGCGAGAAGGACGAGATGCGCCGGGCGGCCGAGCAGCGGGCCGTGGCGATGGGTTTCTCGGACCGCTGGGTCGAGGAGGGCCGCGACCGCGCCAGCCCGCTGGTGGGCGAGGTCCGCGCGGCGCTGGTGCGCTCCTACGCGGCCCTGTTGTCAGCTGTGCACGTGGCGTAGGTCAGGGAGTCAGCTGTGCACGTGGCGTAGGTCAGGGAGGCTTTGGGGGCTCAGTACGCCTCAGGCACACTCAGCCCCCAGACCCCTCCAGCGATTCCGCCAGCAGCGTGGCCACGTCCACGACCCGCAACTCCGCCCCGACGCTCTGCACGCCGTCGTCGAGCATCACCGTGCAATACGGGCACGCCACCGCCAGCGTCTCCGCGCCGGTGTCGGCCGCCTCGCGCACGCGGTTCTCGTTGATGGCGCCGGCCCGCTCCTCCATCCACATGTGGGCGCCGCCGGCCCCGCAGCAGAACGTCTGCTTGCCGCTGCGCTCCATCTCCACCGGGGCGCCCACCGCGCCGACCAGCTCCCGCGGGGACTCCAGCACGTCGTTGTGGCGGGCCAGGTAGCAGGAGTCGTGATAGGTGATGTTCAGGCCCTCGGAGCGCTGGGGGGCCAGCCGTCCCTCCCGCACCAGCCGGGCCAGCAGCTCGGAGTGGTGGACGACCTCGTAGTTGCCGCCGAAGTCCGGGTACTCGTTGCCGAGCGTGTTGAAGCAGTGCGGACAGTTGGCGATGATCTTCGTCACCCCCGCCTCGTTGAGCGTCTCCACGTTCTGCTCGGCGAAGGCCTGGAACACGTACTCGTTGCCCATCCGCCGGGCCGGGTCCCCGGTGCACGCCTCCCGCGGGCCCAGGATGGCGAAGTCGACGCCGGCCCGCTGCAGCAGCTTGGCCGTCGACTCGGCCGTCTTGCGGGCCCGCTCGTCGAACGACGAGGCGCATCCGACCCAGTACAGGTACTCGGGCGCCGGCTCGCCGGGCTCCAGGATCCGCACCCCCAGCTCGGCCGCCCAGTCGGCCCGCTCGGACTGGGCCTTGCCCCACGGGTTGGAGGACCGCTCCACATCGCGCAGCATCGGCTCGGCCTCGGCCGGGAAGCTCGACTCCACCATCACCAGATGGCGGCGCAGGTCGACGATGTGGTCGATGTGCTCGATCGACACCGGGCAGGCCTGCACGCAGGCCCCGCAGGTCACACAGTCCCAGACCGACTCCTCGGGCACGGCACCTGGCACCAGCGGCGCCAATTCCGCCTCGCCGTTGGCGCCGGCGCGGATGATGGAGCCGCCCTCGGCGAACACCTGATCCCGCAGGCCCATGATCACCAGCTTGGGCGAGAGCGTCTTGCCGGTGGCGAACGCCGGGCACACGTCCTGGCAGCGGCCGCACTCGGTGCAGGTGAACGTGTCCAGCATCTGCTTCCAGGTCAGGTCGGCCGCGGTGCCGGCACCGAACCGGATGTCCTCCTCCGGGATGTCCGGGTCGTCGAAGCGAAGCGGCTCCAGCCGCCCCCGCGCGCGGGTGCGCCCGAACCAGACGTTGAACGCCGCCGAGGCGATGTGCAGGTGCTTGGAGCGCGGCAGCCAGGCCAGGAAGAACAAGATGGTGAGCACGTGCACCCATACGAACACCCGCTCCAGCACGCGGGTGGCCTCGTTGTGGCCGAACAGGCCCGACAGCGCGTTTGACACCGGCATCGACGAGGCCGGGTACTCGTTGAGCCCCAGCGCGATCCGGGTGGCGTGCCACAGCAGCAGCGACAGCGCGATGAGGGCGATCAGCCCCAGGATCAGGTCGGCCTCGCCGAGGTGGCTGCCCTTGAAGCGCTCCGGGCGCTGCACCTTGCGGATCCACAGCGCGCCGACCACGCCGACCAGCACGAGCGTGGCGAAGATGTCGACCAGGAACGCGTACCAGCCCTGATCGCCGAGCCAGGGGAGCGTGGCGTGCTTGGAGACGGCGCCGATCATGGCGATCAGGATCGTCGGCGCCAGGACGATGAAGCCCCAGAAGATGAACGCGTGCAGCAGGCCCGGGCCGAGTCGCTGTAGCAGCTTGCGCTGCCCCAGCACGATCGTCCCCTCGTTGCGCACCCGCGCCGGCACATCGCCCGCCCGGGTGGTCGGAGCGGCCGACCGCACAAGCGCCAGCAGGAAACGGAGGCGCTGCGAGAACAGGATCGTGCTCGCGGCCAGCGCGGCGGCGAGCACGACGGCGGAGATGGCGATGCCTATGTCCCCTTCACCTTCCTGATCTCGGCCGAGATCGCCGGCACGATCTGGTGCAGGTCGCCGATCACGGCGTAGTCGGCGGCGGCGAAGATCGACGCCTCCCCGTCCTCGTTGATCGCCAGCAGCCGCTTGGCCCCCTTGCAGCCTGCCATGTGCTGGGTGGCGCCGCTGATCCCGCACGCGATGTAGATGTCCGGCGAGACCTTGGTACCGGTCTGGCCGACCTGATCGGTGTGCGGCCGCCAGCCGGCGCTGGTGACCGCTCGGGAGCAGCCCACCGCGCCGCCGAGCAGCTCCGCCAGCTCCTCGATGATCGAGAAGTTCTCGGCCGAGCCGACGCCGCGGCCGCCGGACACCACCACCTCGGCGTCGGCCAGCGACACCCCGCCGGTCGACGCCGGGATCCGGTCGACGACTCGCACCACCCGGTCCAGGTCGGACGCCGAAGCGCTCACCGGGACCGTCTCGGCGTTGGCCACCGGCTCGGCGGCCACCGCGTGGGCGGCGCTCGTCAGCAGCAGCGGCGAGCCGTGGATGGCGGCCTCCTCCAGCAGCGTCCCACCCCACCGGGTCCGGATGACCGTCACCGGGTCGCCGGGGGTGATCGACGTGCAGTTGGCGGCCATCGGCTGATCGAGCTTGGCGGCGACGTGAGCCAGGACCTCGTTGCCGCGATCGGAACCGGGGCCGACGATCGCCGAGGCGCCACGCTGCTGCGCCAGCTCCACCACCGTCTGCGCCCAGGCGGCGGGCGCATACCCGTCCGCGCCGTCGATCGCTACGGCGCTCACGTCGTCGCCGAGCCCGCGGGCGAACACGACGGCCTGCTGGGAGAGCTCGTCGTCGGCGCTCTCCATGAACACGAGAGTCGACACTCAGACCACCCCAATCTCTTGCAGGATCTCGACGATCTTCGGCGCCGCCTCCGGCCCGTGCCCCAGCACCTCGGCCTCCTTGGTCGACCCCTCCGGGACCAGCAGCCGGCGCATCTGGAGCTTCGGCTCGGGCCGGGTTGGCTCGGCGGATGCCAGGGGCTTGCGCTTGGCCCGCATCCGCCCGGGGACCGACGGATAGCGCGGGAGGTTGATCCCCTCCTTGACCGTGACCACGGCGGGCATCGGCACCTCGTAGACGTCGCGCCCGCCGGGGACCTCCTGCTCGCACTGCAGCGTATCGCCGTCGACCGAGATGGCCTTGATGCCGGTGACGCAGGGCAGGCCGAGCGCAGCGGCGACGCGAACCGCCACCTGATAGTTGCCGGCATCGGCCGACTCGTTGCCGAACAGGAGCAGGTCGAACGAGGCGCCGTCCTGGCGGATGGCGTCGACGATCGCCGCCGCCGTCGCCTGCGGATCCCACTCCTCGCCGTCGGAGACGAGGTGGATGCCCCGGTCGACGCCGATGGCCATCATGTCGCGCAGCTGCTCCTCGGACTCGGCGGGGCCGAGCGTCAGCACCACCGATTCGCCCCCGTGCGCCTCGATCAGCCGGATCGCCTCCTCGGCGGCGCACTCCTCGTGCGGGGAGACGGTGAAGCCGAGGTGGCGGGTCTGGATGGCGCGCTCGTCCTCGGTCAGGGTGATCTTGCCGCCGGTCAGCGGCACCCGCTTGACGGCTACGAGAATGTTCATGACCGTACCCTCGAGTTCTCGGGATCGAACAGCGACGTCGAGTCGTTGGTGGCGACCGTCACCGGATAACGCTCGCCCATGTATTGCACCTGGAGCGAGTTGCCGACGACGGCATGCTCCGGGGGCAGGTAGCTCATCAGGATGTACTTGCCGATCGACGGGCCGGAGCCGGCGCTGGTCACGTACGACCTCCGTCCCTTGGCGTCGGTGATCGGATCGCCCTCGCCGGTCAGGATCGGCTCGCCGCCCATCATGTAACGCTTGACTCCGTCGGATGACGTGTGGTCGTCCACGGTCAGGGCGCACATGACCGCGGCCGGGTCCTCGGCGCGGTGGCGCACGTGCGCCTCCTTGCCGATGAAGTCCTGGTCCTTGACCTTCCCCCAGGCCATGCCGGCCTCGACGACGTTGTACTCGCCCTCCAGTTCGGCGCCGTAGGCTCGGTAGCACTTCTCCAGGCGCCCGGTGCTTCCGTACACCCCCGCGCCGACCGCGACCGCCCCGTGGGGCAGCCCAGCCTCCGCGATGATGTCCCACAGCCGGGCGCCCTGCTCGATCGGCACGTACAGCTCCCAGCCCAGATCGCCCACGTAGGAGATGCGGCTGGCCATGACCTGCAGCGGCCCCACCTCGATCGACTTCCACCGGCCGAACGGGAGGCCCTCATGCGACACGTCATCCGAGGTGACGGAGGACAGGATGTCGCGCGCCCGCGGGCCCCACAGCCCGAGCGTCGTCCAGGCGTTCGTCTGGTCGTGGATCTGCGCCGACCCGTCCTCGGGCAGGTGGTCGGCGAACCACTTGAGGTCCGACATCCCCCACGCGCCGCCGGTCACGACCCGGAACACGTCGTCGTCCAGGCGCATGATCGTGAGGTCGGCCTTGAAGCCGCCGGCGGGCAGCAGGATCGGCGTGTAGACGACGCGCCCCACCGGCACGTCCATCTGGCGCATGGCCAGCCGCTGGACGACGTCGAGCGCGGACGGACCGGTGACGTCGAACAGGGCGAACGCAGTGAGATCGGTAAAACCGGCCCTGTCGCGCAGAGCGAGGTGCTCGGCGTTGATGATCGGCGACCACCAGCGCGACTCCCACTCGGCCTCGCGCCGGGTGACGCGGTCGCCGAACTCCTCCAGGAGCGGGGCGTTGGACTCGTACCACTGGGGACGCTCCCAGCCCGCCGCCTCGTAGAAGACGGCGCCCAGCTCCTGCTCGCGCTCGTAGTACGGAGAGAGCTTGACCCGGCGGTCGGACTCCCACTGCTCGGCCGGGTGGACGATGCCGTACATCTTGTTGAAGCCCTCGCCGGCCCGGGCCTGGATATGGGTCTTCGTCTTCTGATGCGGGTAGGCGCGGGCGATGTTGGAGTCGTAGACGTCGATCTCCGATTCGCCTCCGACCATCAGCTCGGCGACGGTCTTGCCGGCACCGGGGCCCTCCTTGATCCAGATCGCCGCCGCCGACCACAGGCCCTTGACCTCCGGGGTCTCGCCGATCAGCGGCAGGCCGTCGTAGGTGACCGACAGCAGGCCGTTGATCGCGTAACGGACGCCGACCGACTCGTCGCCGACGATCTCCGGCATCATCTCCAGCGCCTGCTCCATCTGCAGCTCGAAGTCCTGCTGGGTGAACGGGAGCTCGGTGGGGCTGAGCGCGGACTCCTCGATCGACGGGATGTCGTCGGCGTCCATCATGATCGGCCGGTGGGCGTAGGAGCCGATCTCCAGGCCGCCGCCGTCCTGGCGCTCGTACATGTTCGTGTCCATGTCCCGGACGATCGGGTAGTCGACGAGCGTCCTGGCGTTCTCGAACTGCTTGACGGGGCCGATGTCGATCATCTGGTGCACGGCGGGCGTGAGCGGGATCCGCGCGCCGGCCATCCGGGCGATCCGCGGGCTCCAACAGCCGCAGGCGATGACGACGCGGTCGGCTTCGATGTCGCCGCGGTCGGTCCGCACCCGGCGGATCCGCCCGTGCTCGACGTCGAGCCCCAGAACCTCGGTGTTGGCCGCGACGGTCATGCCGGCCTCGACCGCGCGCTCGCGCATGATCGTGGCCGCCCGGAGCGAGTCGACCACGCCGGCGCCCGGCGTGTAGAAGCCGCCGAGCAGGATCGTCTCATTGACGAACGGCACCAGCTCCTTGATCTCCGCCGGCGTCAGCAGGGAGGTGGGCTCGATCCCCCACGTCTTGGCCGACACCATGCGCCGGTGCAACTCCTGCATCCGGGCCTCGGTGCGGGCGACTTCGATGCCGCCGCACTCCAGGTAGACGTCGAGGTCCTTGTACTGGCGCATGCTTTCCAGGGTCAGCGCCGTCATCTCCTTGGAGTGATCGACGGGAAAGATGAAGTTGGAGGCATGTCCCGTGGACCCGCCCGGATTGGGCAGGGGTCCCTTGTCGAGCAAGGTGATCTCGGTCTCGCCCAGCTGTGTCAAGTGGTAAGCGACGCTGTTGCCCACGATGCCGGCGCCGATGATCACGACACGCTGGCGGGCCGGCAACTGCCTGGATTCCGTAGTGGCCATGGCCCTGATATATCAGATGTTGGCCAGGGACGTCAACGCGGTCGGCGACCGGCCGGCGCGGTTGTCCGGAGGCCTGGCGGCGGCCACCCGGGTTTCCGGGTCACTGCGCCACAGCAACTAGGCGCGCTACTCCGGGTTGTAGTGCGGCGAGCGCACTGATTTCATTACGCCGCGGGGCATCCCACCAGGAGACACCATGACCTCATCTCATCGCCGGCCGGTGCTCGTCGTCGCAGCGACGCTGGGCGTGCTCCTTCCGGCCGCCGGCGCGCTGGCCGCGTCGGCCTCGGCCGCGACGCTCACGGCTGACCGGGCCTGCTATGTCAACGTCGATCCGGGCCAGGGAGCGCCGATGACCATCACCGGCGGCGGCTTCACCGCCGGCGACTCCGTAGACGTCAGCGGCGGCGGTGTGTTCGCCATGGCGACCGTGGGCCCCACCGGGGCGTTCACCGCTCCGACGAACGCGCCGATTCTGTCCACCATCGGCCCGGGCACGCTGAAGACGACACTCACCGCCACCGACGAGACCACCGGCGCCGTCATCGGCACGATCGTCGTCCGGTCGGCCAACCTGGCCGTCGCCACCAACCCGATCAGCGTGCGCAACGTCCGCAAGGACAAGGTGATGTTCAGCTTCTCCGGCTTCACCCCCGGCAAGCACATCTACGGCTACTGGGCGCACAAGCGGATCGTGGCCAGGAACCGGTTCGCCAAGGCCACCGGCCCGTGCGGGACGCTGCGCCAGCGGGCGCTGCTGTACCCGGGCGGCCGGCCGCGCAACGACCGCTACAACGTGACGTTCGAGAGCGTCAGCCGATACTCCAAGAAGGCGTTCCCGCGCGTCACCGGGCAGTTGAGCATCCTCCACTTCTGACCGCCGCCGGCGGGGCGCCGGGTTTCGGCCGCCGCGTCAGCTGTCAGCATGCGGCCGATGCCCTCCCAGAAGGACTGCATGCTGTCCGGCCGGCCCTACCGGTCGGATGATCCGGAGCTGCGCGATGAGCGCCGGCGCTGTCGGCTGCTCACCGAGCGCCTGAACGCCACCAGCTCGGCGCAGCCGGCCGTCCGCCAGGAGATCCTGCGCACGCTGCTGGGCTCGCTCGGCGACGGTGCGGAGGTGATGTCCCCGTTTCAGTGCGACTACGGCTACCGGATCTCGATCGGCGCCCGCACGTTCATCAACTTCGGCGCCGTCATCCTCGACTCGGCCGAGGTGCGGATCGGCGACGACGTGCAGATCGGTCCGAACGTCCAGCTCGTCACCCCGCTGCACCCGCTGGATGCGGTGGAGCGCCGGACGACGACCGAATGGGGCGAGCCGATCACCGTAGAGGACGACGCCTGGCTGGCCGCCGGCGTCATCGTCTGCCCGGGGGTGACGATCGGCGCCGGGGCGGTCGTCGGCGCCGGCAGCGTCGTGGTCGCCGACATGCCGGCCGGCCATCTCTGCGTCGGCAACCCGTGCCGGCCGGTGCGCGCCATCTAGCTACGCCGCGTTGACGGGCGACTGTTCGACAGGCGGCTGCTCCACGCTCGCCCGCAGGCGGACCGCCGTCAGCGCGGCCAGGGCGCTCACGCCGCAGGCCAGGATGAACGGAGCGCTGACGCCGGCGGCCGAGATGACCGCGCCGCCCAGCGCCGACCCGGCCGCCACCCCGCCGATCAGGGCGGCCGCCGCCCAGGTGAACGCCTCGGTCTCCACGCCCGGCGGCACGGCGTGGCCGATCAGCGCGTACTGGCAGGAGAACACCGGCGCGACCGTCAGCCCCGCGAGGAAGGCGCAGACCGTCCCCTCCGGGATCGTCCGCGCGACGATCAGCGGGGCGGTGCAGAGCACGGCCAACAGCAGCAGCGTCCGGTAGCGAGTGCCGAGCGACGCCTGCCATACGCGTGAGCCGAACCACAGGCCCCCGCCCAGGCTCCCCACGCTCCACATCGCCAGCAGCAGCCCGGTGGACGGGCGCGAGCCCGCGTGGAGGGCGAGCGACGGCAGTCCCACCTCGATCGCGCCCAGGCTCATGCCCATGAGCGCGACCGGGCCCAGCAGCGCTCGCACCGCCGGGATCTCCAGCACCGACACGCGGTCGGCCCGCGCGCGCCGCGGGCCGCCCTGGCGCACCACCGGGGTACCGAGGAACAGCAGCGTCCCAGTGATGCAGACCCCCGCGCTCAGCAGGACCGCGCCGGACGGCGACGTGATCGTGATCACCACCGCCACCACCAGCGGACCGGTGATCCAGATCAGCTCCTGGATGACCGACTCCAGGGAATAGGCGGCCTCGCGGACGGACGGGTCGGTCACCAGTTCGCGCAGCAGCGCACGCACCGTCGGCGCCAGCGAGGGCATCAGCGCACCGGCGATCGCCGCCAGCGCGATGAGCACCGGCGCCGGCACGGGGCCGGCCGCCACCAGCGCGGCCAGCGCGACGCCCTGCAGCAGCGCGGCCGGCGCCAGCACGGGGACGCGGCCGAAGCGGTCGACAAGCCGGCCCTGGACCGGCTGGCACGCAGCGGTGGAGAGTGCGTAGGCGCCGACGGCGATCCCGGCGGCCGCGTAGGACCCCGTGCGCGAGCGGACCAGCAACAGGAGCGCCAGCGACAGCATGCCCTGCGGCAGTCGCCCGACGAGCGCGGTGGCGAACACGCGCGTGCAGCCCGGCGCAGATAGGACAGCACGGTAACGCTCGAGCATGAAATCGAGCCTACTAACGGTCCGGCCTCTGCTTGAATCGCCGTTCGTTTCATATCGAAGGAGATTTTTCATGCCAGCTCGTGACATTCCGCCGTTCCGCGCCGACCACGTCGGCAGCCTCCTGCGGCCGCCGGAGCTGGCCCGCGCCCGCGCCGACTTCCGGGCGGGCCGGATCGACGCCTCGGCCCTGCGCGAGGTGGAGGACGCCGCGATCCGCGATGTGATCGAGCTCCAGCGCTCGGCCGGCCTGCAGACGGTCACCGACGGGGAGTTCCGCCGGGCCTCGTGGCATATGGACTTCATCTACTCGCTCCAGGGCGTCGAGCAGGTGGAGGGCGAGTCCATCCACGTCCATTTCCGCAGCGAGGAGGGCGAGTACGACTACGCGCCCCCGGCCATGCGCGTGAGCGGTCGGGTCGGCCTGGCCGACACGATCTTCGCCCCCGCATTCGAGTTCCTGCGTGACAACGCCGCGCCCACCCAGACGCCCAAGCTCACCATCCCCTCCCCCAGCATGGTCCACTACCGCGGCGGCAACTCGTCGATCTCCGAGTCCGTCTACCCCGACATCGATCGGTTCTGGGACGACCTGACCGCCGCCTACCGCGATCAGGTCCGCGGCGTGTACGAGCTCGGCGGCCGCTACCTCCAGCTGGACGACACCAGCCTCGCCTACATCAACGACCCGGCCCAGCGCGCGCACATCGAGCAGATCGGCGGCGACCCGGATCACCTCCACGAGCAGTACATCGCCAACATCAACCAGGCGCTTGCCGACAAGCCGGACGACCTGGTCATCACCACCCATCTGTGCCGCGGCAACAACCAGTCGATGTGGGTCGCCGAGGGCGGCTATGACTTCGTCGCCGAGGCGCTGTTCGGAGACCTCAACGTCAACGGCTACTTCCTGGAGTTCGACGACGAGCGCTCGGGCACGTTCGAGCCCCTGCGGTTCGTCCCCGCGGGCAAGCAGGTCGTGCTCGGCCTGATCACCACCAAGCGCCCCCAGTTGGAGGACCGCGACCTGCTCAAGCGCCGCATCGACGAGGCGTCGCGGTTCGTCGACATCGAGCAGCTCTGTCTCTCCCCCCAATGCGGCTTCTCCTCCACCGAGGAGGGCAACAAGCTGACCATCGACGAGGAGCGAGCCAAGCTGGAGCTCATCGTCGAGACCGCCGAGCAGATCTGGGGCCGCTGAGCCGGGAGCTCACACGCCGGCGATCCGGGAGCTCAGCCCCGGGAGCTCAGCGGCCGGCGATCCGGTTGGCCACCGCGGCCACCGGCGACTCCCGGCCGCTGGCCCGCTCGTGGCGATCGGCCACCCGGTACAGGGCGTAGATCCCGCGGGCCCCCACGAAGCGCAGCGGCTCGGGCTCCCAGTTGCGCGCCGGGCGCCCCGCCCACGGCAGCCGGGTGAGCTCGGTGTCGCGGCCCAAGACCATGTCGCGCAGGGTCCGTGCGGCCAGGTTCGAGGCGGCCACGCCCTCTCCGGCGTATCCGCCGGCGTAGCCCAGGCCGGAGGACGGGTTGAAGCCCACCGTGGGGCACCAGTCGCGTGAGACGCCGAGGATGCCGTGCCAGGCGCGGGCGACGGGGACGTCGCCGAGGTTTCCGAACAGCGCGCGGAGCCTCCCCCGGAGCTCCTCGATGGTCCGCTCCGGGACGGGACCCTCGCGATCCGTGCGCGAGCCAAAGCGGTAGGGCACGCCCCGCCCGCCGATGGCGATGCGTCCGTCGGCCGTGCGCTGGGAGTACGTGTAGAGGTGCGAGCCGTCGAGCAGCGTCTCGGCGCCGTCCCAGCCGATCTGCGCCCACAGCGCCTCGTCGAGCGGCTCGGTGACGATCATGGAGCTGTTCATCGGCAGCAGCACGCGGTGCTTGCCCGGCAGGTCGGCCGTGTAGCCCTCGGTCGCCCGCAGGACGCAGCGGGCGCGCACCTGTCCGGTCGGCGCCTGGGCCAGGCCCGACGAGATCTCGGTGACGGGCGTGGCCTCGTAGATGACCGCACCGGCGCGCTCGGCCGCGGCGGCCAGGCCGTGGACGAGCTTGGCCGGTTGCACCCGGGCGCAGTGGGGACTGAACAGGGCGCCCCGGCCGTCGGCGATCCGCAGACGCTCGGCCAACTCCGCGGCGTCAAGAAGCTGCCAGGCGAGATCGTCGCCCAGCACCTCCCGTTCCCTCGCCGCCGCCCCGCGGAGCCGGGCCAGCTGCGTATTCGACTGCGCGGCCAGGAGCGTCCCGCCATGCTTCCAGTCGCAATCGATCCCCTCCCGCTCGACGGCGGCGCCGATCTCGTCCACCGTCTCCTGAATGGCCTTCACCATGAGGCGCGGCCCTTCCGGCCCGCCGCGGGCCTGCCAGGCCGACACGGAGCCGGAGATCTTTCCCAGCACCCAGCCTCCGTTGCGGCCGGACGCGCCGAAGCCGACGTGCCGGGCCTCCAGAACCACCACCTCCAGCCCCGGATCGGCGCGGCGCAGCTCGTACGCCGTCCATAGGCCGGTGAAGCCGCCGCCGACGATGCATACGTCCGCGTCGCGGACGCCGTCCAGCGAGGGGCGCCGGCGGACGGGCCCAAGCTGGTCGAGCCAGAACGACGGCGCCGGGGACATCTGCTGGCCGGCTAGAGCATCAGGCGGTGCTGCCATCCGGACCTTCCTCCGATCTGTCCATCCTCCGCCACAACCTTCCTTAACACCGGGCGCCGATCCGTACGCCGGGGGCGCCGATCCGTACGCCGGGCCATCCTATCCGTGCGCGCCGGTCAGACGGCGGTCGGCGCCTCCTTGGTCCGCCGCGATGCGCCGATGGAGGCGCTGATGACCAGCGCCATCCCGGCCAGCGTGCGCACGCTCAGCCCCTGCCCCAACACCAGGAAGCCGGCCAGCGCCGCCATCGCGGGCTCGAGGCTCATGAACACGCCGAACACCGACGGAGCGATGCGGCGGAGGGCCTCCAGCTCGAACGAGTACGGGATCGCCGACGACAGCATCCCCACCGCGCAGCCCAGCGCCAGCGGACCGGGCGACACCAACTGGGCCCCGGCGCCGGCGATGCCGACCGGGAGCATGACCAGCGTGGCGAAGCACATGGCGAGAGACAGGCCGGTCCCGCGGTCAAACGAGCGCCCGACGCGGGCACTCAGCAGGATGTAGGCCCCCCAGCAGCAGCCCGCCAGCAGCGCGAAGGCCACGCCCAGCGGATCGACGGTGCGCGTGCCGCCGGCTTGGGTCAGCGCCAGGATCCCGGCCAGGGCGAGCAGCACCCAGACGAGGTCGATCCAGCGTCGGGATCCGGCCACCGCCACGGCGAGCGGCCCCACGAACTCCAGCGACACCGCGATCCCCAGCGGGATCCGGTTGATCGACGCGTAGAAGCTGAAGTTCATGCCGGCCAGCACCAGTCCGAACGCCGCCACCAACGGAAGGTGGCGCAGCGGCACGCCCCTGAGCCTCGGCCGGGAGATCGCCGCCAGCACGACGCTCGCCGTGGCCAGGCGCAGCAGCACGGCGCCGGCCGGACCGACGCTGGCGAACAGGTGCACCGCCAGCGCCCCGCCGAGCTGCACCGACGCGATGGCCGCGATGACCAGCCCGCCCGACGGCGCCCGGGCGAGAAGCCCGGGCCGCGTCGCGCGCGTGGTGGCTTCCATCGTCACACATCGATCGTATTGAGGAGGTACGGTGATCGCGATGAACCGGAATCCCCGTCGCACGCTGTTCGGCGTCCTGGCCCTGGTGGCGCTCGTCGCCGCCGGGCTGGCGGCGGCCGTGGCGAGCCGGCATGCGGACGGCGCCGACGTCCACCCGTCCGCGAGCGTGACCAGCCATCGCGCCGATACCGCCGCCGTCCGCCGCCCCGCGCGGACCGCCGCCGCCCGGCTGGTGCAGCGGCTGACGATCAACCAACTGGCCGGGCAGCGCGTGATCTATGCCTATTCGGGCCGGCGCCCGCCCGCGGCGCTGCTGGCGGCCATCCGCGCCGGCGATGCGGGCGGCGTCATCTTCTTCGGCTCCAACATCGCGAGCCGCTCTCAGATCCGTGGCGTCGTCGGGCAGCTGCAACGGGCCAACCGGGCCAGCCCGGTCCATGCGCCACTGCTGCTGATGACCGACCAGGAGGGGGGCGAGGTCCGCCGCCTGCCGGGCGGGCCGATCATGTCGGAGAAGCAGATCGGGCAGAGCGCAGCCGGCGTGTCGCTCGCCCGGGCCGGCGGGAGCGGCGCCGCTCGCACGCTGGCCGGCGTCGGCATGAACGTCAACCTCGCCCCGGTGCTCGACGTCTACCGCCAGCCGGGCAACTTCATCGACGAGTTCCAGCGCTCGTACTCCAGCCACCCGGCCCGCGTCGCGACGCTCGGCGCCGCCTTCATCGGCGCCCAGCAGCGGGCGCGCGTCGCCGCCACCGCCAAGCACTTCCCCGGGCTGGGCGCGGCCGCCCAGTCCCAGAACACCGACCTGCGACCCGTCACTCTCCACCTCTCGCTGGCCGCGCTGCGCTCGGTCGACGAGGCGCCGTACCGCTCCGCGATCGCCGCCGGAGTCAAGCTGGTCATGACGTCGTGGGCGATCTACCCGGCCGTGGATCCGCACCGTCCGGCCGGCCTGTCCCCAGCCGTCATCGGCGGTGAGCTGCGCGGGCGCCTGCACTTCCGCGGGGTCGTCATCACCGACGCTCTCGGCGCGGGCGCCGTCACGCCCTACGGCAACCTCGGCACCCGTGGAGTGCGGGCAGCCTCCGCCGGGGCCGACCTCATCCTGTGCACCGGCCCCACGGCCTCCTCGCCTGCGCAGGGAACCTCGGTGGTGCACGCCATCGCCGCCGCGATCCGCTCACACCGCATCTCGCTGGCCGCGGCCCGGGCCTCCGCCGGGCGGATCCTGGCGCTGCGCGCGCACCCGTAACGGGTCAGAGCTGCGGCCGGTCAGGGCCACCGTGTACTTCCGCGTCGGCCGCGACCGCCCCAGCGCGAACGTGCCTGAGGATGCATGGGCGCCTCCAGCGGTGGTGCTGGCGCCGGTGCTCACGCACCCGGCAGGCAAGAGTGCCGCCGCAAGCGCGGCGAGGGTGACTGCTCTGGGCATGTCGGAGTCACCATGTCATCCTCGTCTCAAGACACGGTGAGTGACACATGAGAGGCAGTTCACGCGGTGGTACGTCACGGGGCGCCGGCGCAGGCCGTGCTCGTCCCGGCCGCCAGCGGCGCCGTCGTGATCGTCTCGCCGGCAGCGACGGTTCGGCGATGGGTCAGGGCGCTCAGATGCGCCGGGTGGTGTGACAGGTAAGCGTCGAAGAACGCGATGACGGTCCGGGCGACGCCGGTACGCTCCGGCCCCGGCTCCACGTACGGCGGAAGATGCTCGGCGCCGGCGACGTTCAGATAGTACTTGGGCCGGGGCGCGTCGCCATAGATCTGCGCGCTGCAGCCGGGAGGGTTGATCGTGTCGGCGCTGCCCTGGACGACCAGCAGCGGCACGCTGCCGGCGGAGTAGTAGCTCCCGCCGAAGCCGGTGAACTCCGCACCGGACAGGATGGCGGCCGCCTTGACGACGGCGTCTCGGCAGCAGGAGTTGGCGGCGACGGCCAGGCTCACATCGCCCCCGTCGGACTGGCCGACGATCCCCACCCGCGCCGGATCGATCATGTCGTGCAGCACGCTGCCCCGATCACGTCCGGTGGCGAGCAGCGAGCCGATCACGAACCGCAGGTCGGCGGGGTGGTTGACCATGTCCTGCTCGTTGACGCCCCCCGGCGTCCCGGGCGCCGTCGCCGGGTAGGTCGGGTCGGCGACAACATAGCCGGCCCGGGCCCAGGCGTCGAG
>JBPYFQ010000084.1:0-11301 GCA_051985625.1 Solirubrobacteraceae bacterium | reverse complement strand
GGTCTAGACGGCGGAGACTTCCTCCTCCTCCGCCACGCGGAAGGAGGAGCCGCAACCGCAGGCCGCGATCACGTTGGGGTTGTCGACCTTGAAGCCGGCACCCTGAAGACCGTCGACGAAGTCGATCGTCGAGCCCTTGACGTACGGGAGGCTGGGGGTGTCGACCAGCAGCCGGATCCCCTTGTCCTCGAAGACCGTGTCCCCGTCGCGCTGCTCGTCGAACGCCAGCGCGTACTGGAAGCCGGAGCAGCCTCCGCCGCGGACCCCGACCCGCAGGCCGGCCGTCTCGGCGACCGCGCTCTGGGCGTCCAGGAACTCGTGGACCTTCTCGGCGCCTTTGTCAGTGAGAGTGATCATGCTTCAAAAAGTATATCGACTCGCCCTCGCTACGCTAAAGGCCATGTCCGCGAGCCCGGCTGCCACCCCTGAGGAACTCAAGGAGCGTATCGAGACCGGGATCCCCGGCGCGGTCGCCAGCGTGACCGGGGACGGGCATCATTTCAATGCGGTCGTCAGTGCGCCGGCCTTCGCCGGCCTCTCGCGCATCGCTCAGCACCGGCTCGTCTACGACGTGTTCGGACCGGAGCTGGGCGGCCGTATCCACGCTCTCTCCATACAAACTCGAGCTTCGGAAACGGAGGAGACTCGATGAGCGATCAAACCGCCAACCCCATGCGCGACGCCATCCAGGAGGCGATCGCCGAGAACCCGGTGATCCTGTTCATGAAGGGCAACCCGGATGCGCCGGCGTGCGGCTTCTCGGCCCGCACCGTCGCGATCCTGCAGTCGCTCGGCGCGCCGTTCGCCGCCGTCGACATCCTGCCCGACCCACGGATCCGCCAGGAGCTGTCGGCCATCTCCAACTGGCCGACGATCCCCCAGCTGTTCATCGACGGCGAGCTGGTCGGCGGCTGCGACATCGTCAGCGAGATGTACCAGTCCGGCGAGCTCCAGCAGGCGCTCGGCGTGGAGGCTCCTGCGGAGCCGGCCCAGCCGACCGACGCGGCCCCCGCCGAGTCCGCGCCGCTCGGGATCGAGAACCGGCTCTAGCCCAAGACGCCGCCGACGGATCCAACCCGGCCCCACCCGCCCGCTCCAGAGTCGCCGCCGGCCGAGCCGGTGGCGGCGCTGCGGTTCGCCGAGGACGCACTCTGGGCGCTGGATCAGACCCGGCTGCCCTGGCACGAGACTGAGCTCGAGCTCCGGACAGCCGACGACGTCGCCGCCGCCCTGCGGCGGCTGAGCATCCGCGGCGCCCCGTTGATCGGGGTCGCCGCCGCCTACGGGCTCGCCCTTGAGCTCAAGCGCGACCCCAACGGGCTGGATCGCGGCTGCCGGGTCCTCGCCGGGGCCCGGCCGACGGCGGTCAACCTGGCCCATGCGGTCCAGCGCGTGCGGGTGGCCGCGGCCGCCGTGGTCCCCGGGCCGGCGCGGGCCGAGGCAGCCCTGGCCGAGGCCCGAGCGCTGCACGCCGAGGAGGAGGCGGCCAGCCGGGCGATGGCCCGCCACGGCGCCGACCTGCTGGCCGGGCGGCGGCGCATCCTCACCCACTGCAACACCGGCGCCCTGGCGGCGCCGGGCCGGGGCACCGCGCTGGGCGTGATCGCCGAGCTGGCCGACCGGGGCGAGCTGGAGACGGCGCTGGCCTGCGAGACCCGGCCGCTGCTGCAAGGGGCGCGGCTGACCGTCTGGGAGCTGCGCCGGCTGGGGATCGACCACGCGCTGGTCGTCGACGGCGCCGCCGCCGGGCTGATCGCCGGCGGCCAGGTGGACGCGGTGGTTGTCGGATGCGACCGGGTGGCGGCCAACGGCGACGTCGCCAACAAGGTGGGCACGTACGCCCACGCCCTCGCCGCGGCGGCGGCCGGTATCCCGTTCGTCGTCGCCGGACCGTGCACCACGATCGATCCGACCTGCGCCACCGGCGCCGACATCGTCATCGAGGAGCGCGACCCGGATGAGGTCCGCGCGCCGCGGCTGGGCTCGGAGGGCTCGCAGCCGCTGACCGTCGCCGACACCCCGTGCCGCAACCCCGCCTTCGACGTGACCCCGGCCCGTCTGGTGACCGCCCTGGTCACTGACCGCGGCGTGGCCCGGCCGGTGACGCCGGAGTCGGTGGCGGCGCTGCTGGCCTGACCCGCGGCTCGGGCCGAGCACCGGCGGCGAAACCCGCCGCTCAGGCGGGCGCGGCCTGCGCCCGCCGGTACTCCAGGTGCTCCAGGATCCGCTTGGAGTCGCAGATCACCTGGCCGTCGAGGACCAGCACCGGCACCCGGCGCTGTCCGCTCAGGGCCTCCACCTCCCGGCGGCGGGAGCGCCGCTGGCCGACGACCACCACCTGCGCAGCGATCCCCTCCCGGCGCAGCGCCCGAGCCACCCGGCCGCACGGGCACAGCCAGTCCGTCGGTGTGTTACAGCGGTAGAGCGTTGCCACGGCCTGGACGATACGGCCCCGCCCTCCGCGGCGGTCGCGGTCGGCGCAGCGGGCCTGGCGCTCGCGGCCCCGGTCCGCGGACAGCGCTGCTAGGGTGCCGCGCCGACATGAGTGTCAGCATCGTGACGGACACCTGCCACTACCTCCCCGCCCAGGTGGTGGCCGAGCTGGAGATCCACGAGGTCAGCCTGTACGTCCACTGGGCGGACGGCGCCCAGCGGGAGAGCGAGATCTCCGACTACGACGCCTACTACCGGCGCCTCGGCAGCAACGGCGCGCTGCCGACCACCTCCCAGCCCTCGATCGGCGATTTCCTGGCCGTGTACGAGCCGCTCCTGGCCGCCGGCCACGAGATCGTCTCCGTCCACCTGGCCGGCGGGATGTCCGGCACCGTCCGCGCGGCCGAGCAGGCCCGCGAGCAGCTGGGCGGCGACGCCGAGCGCGTCCACGTCGTCGACACCGCTACAGCGTGTGGCGGAGAAGGCCTGGTGGCGATGGCGGCGGTGGCCGCGGCGCGCTCCGGGTCCGACGGCGCCGCAGTCGCCCGCCACGCCCGCGAGGCCCGCGCTGGACTGAAGATGTGGTTTGCCATCGACACGCTGGAGTACCTGCGCCGGGGCGGCCGGATCGCCGGAGCGCAGGCCTGGCTGGGCTCGGCTCTGCGGATCAAGCCGATCCTCACCGTCGAATCGGAGATCACCCCGGTGGAGCGGGTGCGCACCTCCCGGCGGGCCTTCGACCGCATGGTCGATCTCCTGCGCGACCGCGCGGACGCCGGCGCCGATGCCTGGATGGTCCAGCACATCCAGGCCCCCGACGAGGCCGCCGAGCTGGCCGCGCGGGGCACCGAGGTGTTCGGCGTGCCGCCGCGAGTCGTCTCGGAGATCGGCCCGGTCATCGGCACCCACGTCGGCCCGGGGCTGCTCGGCGTCGGCGGGCTGCCCAGCTCGTATCTCGCCTAACGGGCCCGCCGCGCGGAGACTTAGCCTGGATCCACCGATAACGGGTTGAGACTCGGCGTCGGGAGCCGAGTCAGTCGTCATCGGCGGAGCGCCATAAGGGTGGATCCTATGGGCGACGCCGATGGCGTCTGACGACGGCTATCCGGCGGCGAGACGACCGCGGGATCGGTGGATCCAGGCTTAGCGGCCGAGCTGCTTGCGCTTCTTGCGCCCGAACGTGAGCGCGCCGAGGGCAGCCAGTCCGCCGCCGAGGACGAAGCCGGCCACACCGGCTCCGATCAGCACCTGGGGCTCGTGGCGACGGAGCTGCCCGCGCCAGTCGGTCAGCTTGACCACCTCGCCCCGCAGCTGCTGGACGGCCACGCCGAGCTCCTGGCGGTTGCGCTCGATCGACTGGCGGATCTCCTCCGGTGAGCGAGTGGTCGCCATCTAGTGTCCCAGCGGGTAAGTTCGGTGGCACCAAGAGGTGCCGCTGGTGGATGCATGGCAAGGACGCAGGATCCGACGTGTGGCAGCGCCACACGAGGAGCCGAGGACGCAGCCAGGCGCCGCCAGGGGCGCGTCGACTGCCATCGAATTTGCCTGACCGGGCACTAGGCCTCCGGCTGGACGGTCTCGCGGATCTTCTTGGCCTCCTCGATGGCCATCGTCGGCGCCGGTGCGCCCACGCGCAGCTTGCGCCAGGCGAAGAGGAAGGCGAAGGCGGTCAGGAGGAGGAGCAGCACCATCACGATGGCGAAGCCGATCCAGATGCTGTTGAACACCGAGTTCAGGCCCCAGGCGATCGTCAGCAGGATGAAGATGAGGGCGAAGACGCCGAACACGGCGCCGACGGCGGCCGCCGCCGCACCGCGCCCCAGGCTGGTGGCCTTGGTGACGACCTCGGTCTTGGCGAGCTCGATCTCCTCGCGGACGAGGACGGAGAGCTTCTCGGAAACCTCGGTGACAGCCGCGGCGAGGTTGTCCTGCTCTGCGGGCTCAGTGGGCAAGGCGCTTGAGGATCAGGGCCAGAACCAGGCCGCCGCCGAACGCCGCCCCGACCGCGTACTCGGGCTTCTCGGGCGGAAACAGGGACTCGAGACGGCTGGGCGAGCCGCCTTCATACGTGGTGGGCCCGGGCTCGGTGGTGCCGTACGCCGGCTCGGCGCCGGGTGCCCACTGCCCGGGGGTGGTGGGCGCCGACGGCTTCACGCCCGGCGCGGCGGCCGCCCCGCCGGCACCGGCCGCGGCCGGCGCGTCAGGAGCGAGCTGTGCGGGAACGTCGGTCCCCGTCTCGTGGGATGACGGCTGGCTCGGCTGGTCGGTCACTCAGGGGGCTCTTCGTCGAACACACGTGTCCAGACCAGGGCCGCGGCCCGGGTCGCCGCGAGACTCGCAAGCGCACCGAACCCGGCGAGCATCCCATTCCACAGCAGGCGCTTGACCAAAGGGCTCTCCAACATCGAGCGCATTCAAGCAGACTCGACGGACTCGCGGGCCGGACCTGAAATCCGGAGTTCAAGTCCGCGGCAGATCGTGTCGACGATCATCGCCTTGGCGCGTTCCAGATCCTCGTCTCCGACCGGCGCGCTCTCGAAGATCCAGCCGGTCAGGACCTGCTCCACCGATCCGTAGAACGCCTGGGCGGCGAACTCCGGCGTGATCTCGGAGCGAAAGCGCCCGGCCGCCTGACCACCGGCCACGATCGACGCGATCCCGGCGTAGGCGTCGCGGATCTTCCCCAGATGGGTGCGGCCAAACGTGTTCGCGGCTCGGGTGACCTCGACGATGATCACCTTCATCAGCTCCGGGTCGTGGCGATAGGAGTCGATGATGAAACCGGCGATCGCCGCCAGCTTCTGCTCCGGGGCGCGCTGCGACGCGTCGGCCTCGGCGATCGCAGCGAGCATGACGTCCCAGCGCTCCAGGAACAGCGTGTCGAGGATCTGCTCCTTGGAGGAGAAGTAGTGGTAGACGAGTCCGTAGGCGACGCCGGCCTCGTCGGCGATGTCCGACACCCGGCAGGTGTGGAAGCCCTGGCGGGCGAACACGCGGACGGCCGCGTCGAGGATGACGCGGCGCTTCTCGGTGGCCGCCGTCGTCATGCAGTCGCGCCCGCCGGCGCCGGCGTCTCCCAGGCGTAGGCCTCCGGACGGCGGCGGCCCAGCGAGGGCAGGCGGCGCCGGATATCTCGCTGGTTGGCCGCGTCGAGGTCGGCGACGATGACCGTCTCGGTATCGGCCGCGCCGGCCAGGACCAGCCCCCACGGGTCGACGATCAGCGAGCGCCCGCCGGAGCGCAGCCCGCCCGGATGGTGGCCGACCTGATTGGGGGCGACGACGAAGCACTGGTTCTCGATCGCCCGCGCGCGCACGAGGACGTCCCAGTGGTCGCGGGTGGTGGGCAGGGTGAACGCGCTGGGGACCGAGAACACCTCGGCGCCGCGCAGGGCCAGGATCCGGTAGAGCTCCGGGAAGCGGAGGTCGTAGCAGACGCTCAACCCCAGGGTCAGGCCCCCGGCCAGCCCGGAGACGACGATCTCATCGCCCGGATCCTCGGTCGAGGACTCGGCGTAGACGCTGCCGTCGACCTCGACATCGAACAGATGGATCTTGCGGTAGACGGACCGGATCTCGCCGTCCGGGCCGACATGGACGCTCGTGTTGGCCCCCTTGTCGCGGCCCGGAACCGTCTCGTACATCGACCCGGCCAGCAGGTCGATGCCCAGCTCCCGCGCGGTGGCGCGGGCCCAGGAGATGGCCGGTCCATCGAGGGTCTGGGCTCCGGCGGCCATGTGCTCGCGCTTGCCCAGCACGGTCCATTTCTCCGGGAGGGCGACGAGGTCGGCGCCCGCCGCCGCGGCCTGCCGGACCAGGCGGTCAGCCCGTTCCAGGTTACGATCGGTGTCGTCGGTAGCGTTGAGTTGGACGGCCGCTGCGCGCACGGTGCACCCCCGGGATTTCGGCGGATCGATTGACTAGTCAGTCAGTGTGGCAGATACCCGCCCCGGCGCCGTTTGACTCAACGCTCGCTGCGCGGGAACGACGGCGGTGGCCCCGGGTCGTGCCGAGGCCACCGCGTACCGCTCACCCCGCCTGGTCTACCGCTTCTTCGTGAACTGAGATTCCAGAACCAGGTAGTTGTGGCGAGCCCGCGCCCGGCTTTTCTGGAACCGCATCGTCCGCACTCGCGCCGCGCGGATCGCGCCCGTCAGGCGCCGCATCGGGACGACCACGTTCTCATTGGCCCGCGGCGGCTGACCGGCGGGCGGGTAGAACAGCGACGCCGGGTTGGCCTGCAGGAAGTCGTAGGCCAGGTTGCCGGGCGGCACGTCCGGCCGGGTGGTCGCCTGCCACGGCACGACCGTCCGGAACGCCTGCCAGGCCGCCGTCGGGGCGGCTCCGAAATCCCGCGTCAGGTTCAGGGCCTGTCCCTGGATCTGCCGGATGTTGAGCCACCGGGTGGCGGTGAGCAGGTCCTGCCCTTGCAGCCAGCTGAGGTCATCGACCATCAGGCGAGCCTTCGCCACCTTGATCCGTCCCTCCGCTTGCAGGTCCTCCACCGTCGAGATGATCGAGTTCCCCTGCGCCGGGACCGGGTTCTGCAGGGTCTGCATCTCGGCCATCAGATCGGCCAGCGTGTAGTCGCCGGCACCGGGCGCCGAGTTGGCGATCGCGGCGGCCGGGAGGCTCGGATCGTTGGCCGCTATCACGGTGAAGAACGTGTTCTCGAACCGCAGCGGCACCATGTCGTCGTTGACGGCGATGTTGGCGATGGCGTTGGTGAGCGCCTCGATCTCGTTGTCGATGGGATACGGGTCCCAGTTGGCGTTGGACAGGATGTAGCCGTGCCGGCAGCCCGTCGCCGGGCCGACGCCCCCGCCCTTGCAGGCGTGATCGTCCTGGCCTCCCTTGACGTAGTACTGCATGAACCACGGCGTGCTCAGCTCAGGCGCCGAGGTGGGCGACCACCCCGGTGTCACCGACGGGTTGTGGTCGGAGGTGTTCATCTGGATCAGGAGATCGTGCTTGAGCTGATTCCACGCCTCCCAGGCCGATCCGTCGCGCTCGCTGAGGGCACGCAGGCTCTCCGGGTCCTGGATGATCCGGAACGGCACACCGGTGCTGGAGGTCTGGTCGATGTTGAACAGGTAGCTGCCCCTGACCATGTCCAGCACCCGCCCCGCATCGGCGTTGAGCCAGGAGAACGGCCGGTTGAACTGCACCGGCGCGGCGAGCGGCGTCAGGCTGCTGTTCATGCCGTCCAACTCCATCGCATAGATCAGGTCCTGCCAGTTCAGCGACCGCTGCGCGTCGTAGAGCAGCAGCGCCGCCTGCCCCATCGTGAAGGCGTTGGTGCTGGTCACCGCCGCGTCGTCGGCGGCGAACGGCGCGCCGGGCGCTTCGAACTGCCCTGGCTGGTTCTGCAGCGGCTGCAGTCCCGCACGGGCCAGGGCCGTGGACGCCGGCATCCTGACCCCGTGGTAGTACGCCTGGCCGACGCCGACCATCGTCCCCTCCACGTTGCCCATCTGCGGCAGGTCGCCCTCGCCCGGAGACCCCCGGGACTCCACGAGCGGCGTGACGTCCTTGTTGAGCAGGTCGATGAGCATCTGGGTCACCTGCGGGGTGGCGGCCTCGTAGGTCATCGTGTTCAGCCGCTCGACCATCATCGCGCGTACGATCTCCTCGTCGTTGACCTGCGGGCCCAGCCCGCTGCGGGCGCCCCCCTGGAACGTGGCGAGCTGACGCTGGAGGAGGAACTGCTCGTTGGAGCACGGCTGGCCGGTCTGGGGACAGGTGGGTGACGTCGAGGTCACCTGCGTCGACAGCGGGTCGCCGGAGAAGATCACATTCTGTCGTCCCGCACCGGTACCACGGTTGAAGAAGTAAATCGGGATTCCCTCGCGGGATCCCTCCAGCAACAGGTAGTAGGCGTTGAGCGATCGCTGCCGGGCCGCCTGTGACAGCTGCACCTTCGCTCCGTAACGGGCGATCGCCACCAGCTTGTCGACGGTCAGGTTGTGACCGTTGAGGACGAACGTTCGACCAGCGTCGATGGGTTGAATGGGAGTGTACGCGGCGGCCGTGGCAGCCTGAAATGCCAGCAGCCCGCCGACCACGGCGCAGATCGCCGCGATTCGGCGCATTCGCATGGGGAACACGCTCCTATCTGTTTGCAGTGTGTAAGGCCGGTCCCATGACGGCCGCCGCGACCGTGTCAGCTGGGCCTGCGTTCACCCACCCGAATGGGCAGATGTGTGCCAGACGACGGTATGTGTCGCTCTGCGCGCAGGCGACTCACACGCTCGGACTGCCGGCCGCGTGTCAGCGCATGCGTTTGGAGCAGGTCGGCAGTGACCGCACGACCGTAACTCCTCTCCCTTACCCTGCCCGGCGAAAGCTAGTGCGCGACCCTACCACCCGTCCAACGGCAATGCAACAATTCGTCCATTCACATTCCTCGTCAAATCTCTCACTTCCCGACAAGGGCGCCTCGCCGGGTGCCGGCGCTGGCCGCTCTGACCGCCGCGGCCCTCACGGCGACCGCCTGCGGGAGCGCGGATCGCCACCCTCCGACACGCTCGGAGGTCTCGGCCATCTCCGGAGCGGTGTCAGACATCGTGTATCAGTGTCAGTCGGTGGCCGCGGGATTCGTCGCCGCTCCTGACACACCCTCGCTGACCCATGACGTGACAGTGCTCGTCGACATCGATCGCCGCGTGCGCCCGGACGCCGGGTTCGTCCTTGGCGCCGGCTCCGGCATCCGGAGACGGACCTCCCTGCGCCGGGAGATCGGGGTCGCCGCGCAGGTCATGGTGCAGAGCGGATGCTCGCCGGCTCAGGCCCGCCGGCTGCCGGCTGCCGGCGGACGGTGAGCGCTGCGGTCAGCCGGCGGAGGCCGAGCCCCGCCGTTGGCGGCGCAACTCGGCCAGCAGCAACTTCGAGTGCATGGCGCCGATCAGCTCACGCAGGGGCTCCGCGCCGGACGTGATGATCTCCAGCGCCCGGTCGACCTCGACCTCGCCGGCCAGCCGCTTTAGCAGCACCTTGACCTCCTCGGCCACGAGCGGCTGAAGCGCCTCGCGGTAGCGCAGCGTGTCGTACACCGTGAACCCCAGCGCCTCCTCGTATCCGCCGGCGCGGAACCGGGAGATCGCCTCGATGATGGCCACGTCGTCGGCGTCGTAGCCGCGCGGCCCGGGCGTGAGCACTGCCAGCTCCTCCAGGCGGTCGAGCACGTTGCGCGGCACGTCGTAGGTGGCGCGCACCGACGCCCGGGAGACGCGCCCGCTCTCGCCGGTCTCGATCGCCCGCTCCAGGATCCGGTCCTCCAGCTCGATGACCCGAGCGGCCCGCTCGGGGTCGCCGGCGATGACCTCGCGGATCACGCGCAGCGGCATGAAGCGCTCCTCCTGCAGGCGCTTGATCAGCTTGACCCGCTCGACGAAGTGCTCGGGGTAATAGGCCATGTTGCGGCTGGTGCGCAGCACGTCCTCCTCGGAGCCCAGCAGCCCCTCGCGCAGGTAGTGCTTGATGGTGCCCGCGCTGACCCCGGAGCGCTCCGCCAGCTCGGACATCCGCAGCATCCCGTCGGTGGTGGCCATCAGGAGGACAAGAATGTTCCGGTGGCGGTCTCGTCGCCCCCGGCGACCGCGCCCTGCGCGTGCAGTGCGGCGATCTCCTCCTCGCCGTAGCCGGCGGCGGCCAGCACCTCGGCGGTGTGCTCCCCCAGCGCCGGGCCGGGGCCCCGCGCCGGGTCCCCGGGGGTCCGGCTGAGCTTGATCGGCGTTCCCAGAAGCCGCACCGGGCCCTCCACCCCAGGCTGCGCCATCTGGGCGATCATCTCCCGGGCCGCCACCAACTCGGACGCCAGCACCTCGTCGAGGTCGAGCACCGGCTCCAGGCAGCAGTCGTACTGCTCGGCGAAGGCGCGCCACTCCTCGCGCGTGCGCGCGCGGAAGATGGCCGACACCTCGTCGTGCGAGGCCGAACCCGGTGAATCAAACTGATGCTCGACCAGGTCCGGGCGGCCGACGCCGTGACAGAACGCCTGCCAGAACTTCGGCTCCAGCGCCCCGAGCGTCACGTGCCCGTCGGCGCAGGCGTACGGCCGGTAGCAGTTGTAGCGCCCGGCCAGCCCCAGCTCTCCGCGTTGCGGGGCGCGGCCGGTGGCGAACACCTCGGCGGCGAGCATGGCCAGCCACGACAGCGAGCCGTCGAACATCGAGCAGTCGACGAACTGGCCCTCCCCGGAGCGCTCGCGCTCCCGCAGGGCGACCAGGATCCCCACGGCCGCCATCAGCGCGCCGCCGCCCAGGTCGGCGATCTGCGCCGCGGCCTGGACCGGCGGGCCGTCGGCGTCGCCGGTCAGCCCGAGGATCCCGTTGAGCCCCAGGTAGTTCATGTCGTGGCCGGAGCGGCCCCGGTAGGGCCCGTCCTGCCCATAGCCGGTGATGGCGCAGTAGACCAGGCCGGGGTTGACGGCTCGCAGGGTCTCGTAGCCGACGCCGAGGCGGTCCATGACCCCGGGCCGGAACGACTCCAGCACCACGTCCGCCTGCCCGGCCAGCCGGAGCAGCACCTCGCGCCCCGCCTCGGTCTTGAGATCGATGCGGATCGAGCGCTTGCCGCGGTTGAGCGACAGGAACAGGGCGCTGCGGGCCGTGGTGGCGGCACCCTCGTAGTAGGGCGGCGACCAGCGGATGTAGTCCCCCGCCGCGGTGTCCTCCACCTTGATGACGTCGGCGCCGAAGTCGGCCAGCAGCAGCGAGCAGAACCCGCCGGGCAGCAGGCGGCTTAAATCAAGGACGGTCAGGCCGTCAAGCGGCAGGCTCACGGGCCTGGATCCCCAGCAGCTGCCGCGCTTCTGAGACGGTTGCGGGCCGGCGGCCGCAGTCCTCGGTCAGCCGCCGCGCCCGGGCGA
>JBPYFQ010000083.1:0-3643 GCA_051985625.1 Solirubrobacteraceae bacterium | reverse complement strand
CGCCGCAGGCGCCAGCCGAGATCGAGGTCCTCGGCGTACATCCACTGGGCGGGGTCAAAGCCGCCCGCCTGATCCCACGCCGCGCGGCGCACGAGCAGGAAGGCGCCGACCGCCCAGCCGACGTCGCGTCCCTCGTCGGGGTCAAAGCCGCCATCGATGCACCAGTGGCGAGCGAGGCGGCGGCTGAGCGTGATGGCTCCCACGGCGTAGGCGAGCGTGAACGGGACGCTCGGGAACGGATACACCGAATGCTGAGTCGACCCGTCGGGCAGGATCAAGCGCGGAGCGAAGGCCCCAGCTTCCGGATGGCGCGGCGCCGCCTCGAGCAGCCGCCGCAGGGCGTCGGGCGCGAAGCGCAAATCGGCGTTGGCCGGTGCGATCCACTCCGAGTCGGTCGCCTGCGCGACGCGGTTGACCGCGGCGCCGAAGCCGAGGTTCTCCTCCGAGGCGATCAGCCTCACCCATGGGAACTCCTGCGCGACGAGCTGCGCTGACCCATCGCTCGAGGCATTGTCGACCACCCACACGTCTGCCAGCCCGGATTGCGCGTCGGGCGCAAGGGACTCCAGGCACGCGGCCAGCAGGGCCCGCGTGTTCCACGAGACGATCGCGATGGTGAGCGGTGGCCGAAGGCTCGATGAGAGGTTCATGGATGTGAACAATTCGTGGACCGAGTGGACTAGTCTCGGGCCGGTGCTGGAGAACGCCTTGCTCAGCCGCATCCGCGCCTATGCGCCGGCGATACTGCCACGCAGCCGGGCGGCCGAGCACCGCTTCGTGATCATCACCACTGGGCGCACCGGCAGCGAGCTACTCGTTTCGTTGCTCGATTCGCACCCCATGATCCGATGCGATGGCGAGATTCTGCGCGACGGCCGAGCGTTTCCCAACGCCTACATCCAGTCCCGCGCCGCCATGGCCGGGGTGCGCGGCCGCCGGGCCTTCGGCTTCAAGCTGCTGCTCAGCCACTTCCGTGCCCCTGGCGGGACCATCCGGGGGATCGGCCCCGCCGAGGAGTATCCGGCGGTTCTGCACCGCCTCGGCTACAAAGTGATTCTGCTTGTGCGCCGCAACCCGGTCGAGCAGGCGATGTCGTACATCATGGCCACCGAGCGCCAGTTCCACTACCGCGAGGGGGATACGCGGGCGGTGGATCCGATCTCGGTCGATCCCGTGCGCCTGATGGCCGCGACCTGGATCCTGGAGTCCGACACGAGCGTGTTGAACGAGATCGTCGGGCCGGTGCCTCACCTCACACTCACCTACGAGGACGATCTGCTTTCACCCGACTCTCACCAGGCCACCGTGGATCGCGTGTGCGGCTATCTCGGGATCGAGACGGCGGTCGCGCACAGCCGGCTCGTCAAGGCCGGGCCCCGACGCGTCAGTGAGCAGCTCGCCAACTACGGCGAGATCAAGACGCTGCTCGGGGCGACCCGGTACGGGCCCTTCCTCGAGGACGCTGCGTAGGCGCTCAGGCGACCTGGGGGCGGCGGCTCAGCAGATAGCCGAACGCCTCTCGGAGCAGCGGCCGCTCGAGCGCGGCGGTCGCGACCACGGTGCCGGCAACGTAGAGCGCGAACACGAGCAGGGCGGCGGAGAGGCTGTCTTCGCCGCCCGCGGCCGCACGGAGGCCAAGCACCGGGACGATCGCCACGAGCGTCGGGCCGAACGCGCGCACGGCGTGGCGCAACAGCCCAGCGCCCTCGAAGAAGCGGTGCATGAAGTACGCCCGGATCGCCAGCGACACGACGGTGCCGATCACGAACGCGTAACCGAGCCCGATCACGCCGTCGGAATACATGAGCGGGATCCCCGCGGCGATGACCACAATCGAGACGGCGGCCGCCGACCATGCGATCGGCCAGGTCTCCCCACGCGACTTGATGAATGCCGACCAGTTGTACCCGAGGTGATTGACCGCGGTGACGATGCCCATGATCTGCAGTAGCCCCAGCGCCGGCAGCCAATGAGTGCCCAGCCCAAAGCGCAGCAGGTCGGCGCCGAACAGCGTCATCCCGACCCCGAAGGGCACCGCCCACATGAGTGACAGGCGGTTTGACTTGATGAAGATCTCACTCTGCAGGCCGATCCGGTCGCTGACCGCGCACACGGCCGGATACAGGGTTTCGGTCACGATGTTGTCGGCCTGATCGGTGAACTGGACGAGGTTGCCCACGAGCGTGAACGCGCCCAGCCCCGCCAGGCCCAGCGGCCCGACGCCGACCAGGTAGATCATCTGGAAGAGCCCCAGTTGGGCGACACCAGACACGAGCAGGGGCATCGAGAAGCGGA
The DNA here is from genome assembly GCA_051985625.1 of Solirubrobacteraceae bacterium. Classification (GTDB taxonomy): domain Bacteria; phylum Actinomycetota; class Thermoleophilia; order Solirubrobacterales; family Solirubrobacteraceae; genus Palsa-465. Next base: position 1,348 of record JBPYFQ010000083.1, on the reverse strand, counting down.
TGTAGCCGCCCAGGGTCCCTCGGTCGTAGCGCCAGCGCAGCCGGTAGGGAGAGGAGTGCAGCGCCGCCAGCGCCCCGGCCCATGAACCGGCGAGGGCGCCACCGACGAAGCTCCAGTAGCCGGCCCCGAGGACCGCCAGCACGATCATCACGACCGCCCCGCCGACCGGCTCGATGCTTTGCAGCAGACGCTGGCGGCGGTAGTCCATTCGGCGATAGAGGATCGCGATCGGGAACTGCAGCGCCACCGACGGCAGCAGCGCGAGCAGGGCGAACCCGGGAGCGAGGACGGCCGGGTGGCCGGTCACCGAGGCGAGCACGACGACGCTGGCGGCGGCGACCGGCGCCACCGCGGCAGCGAAGATGAGCTCGACCGTGAACGCGCGCTGGAAGGCCTGTTCCTGATCGACATCGGACTGCTGGATGTATTTGTCGCTGGCTCCGAAGATCGTCTTGAAGCCCAGGGCGGTCCACAAAGTCAGCCCGACGATCCCCCACAGGCCGTAGTCCGCCCGGGTCAGGAACGCGGCCACGATCAGCCCGCGCAGCGCACTGACCGCGATCATGCCGACTTGAAAGACGCCGTTGACGAGCATCCCGCGCGCGGTGTGGCTGCGGAGGTTGGCGATGCCCGCCCGCCGGTCGTCGGCTGGGGTGGCATCCATGACACGCGTCGTCGACTCGCCCTGCCGCATGCGCCAAGGGTAGGTGAGTTGCGATCGACCGGGATGCAGTTCGACGGTGCGATGTCGTAGGTCCTATATTCGCCTCCCCGTCCTGCTCCCACGGCGGGTGACAGCCGTTTCAGCCCACGATCAGCCCAGCGTCAGTGTCGTCATCCCCGCGCGCAACGCCGCGCCGACGCTTGATCGAGCCCTGCGCGCGCTCGGGGCGCAGCAGCTCGACGGCGAGTATGAAGTCATCGTCGTCGATGACGGATCCGACGACGACACGGCGGCGATCGCCCAGCGTCACGCGCCGCTGGTCCGACTGATCCGCAACGAGCGAGCCGGGGGTGCAGGAGCCGCGCGCAACCGTGGCGTGCAGGCCGCGCGCGCTCCGGTGATCGCGTTCACCGACGCCGACTGCTGGCCGACGCCGCGCTGGCTGGCCGAGGCCCTGCAGGCGCTGCGCGACGCCGACATCGTGCAGGGGGCGGTCGACCCCGACCCGACCCGCCCTCGCGGGCCGTTTGACCGCACCCTCTCGGTCCAGCGCGACCGCGGCTTCTACCAGACGGCCAACCTGGTCATCCGGCGCGAGCTGTTCGACGCGGTGGGCGGGTTTCACGACTGGGCGCTGGAGGCGAACGGATGGTGGCGCTTTACGCCCGGCGGTCCCAGCGGGCG
>JBPYFQ010000082.1:0-2006 GCA_051985625.1 Solirubrobacteraceae bacterium | reverse complement strand
CGTTCACGCAGTCCTCGACCACGGCGTCCAGGGACCGCTCCAGCTTCGTACCGGTGACATCGTGCTGGTACTGGCCGACGCCGATGGACTTCGGGTCGATCTTGACGAGCTCCGCCAGCGGGTCCTGAAGCCTTCTGGCGATGGAGACCGCTCCCCGCAGCGAGACGTCCAAGCCACCAAGCTCGGTGGAGGCATAGGCGCTCGCGGAGTAGACGCTGGCGCCGGCCTCGGAGACGACGATCTTTGTGAGGTTGAGCTCGGGATTGGCCTTGATGAGGTCGAGCGCCAGCTTGTCGGTCTCGCGGGAGGCGGTGCCGTTGCCGATGGCGATCAGCTCGACGTCGTGCTGCCTGGCCAGACGGGCGAGGACGTGCAGCGATTCATCCCATTTGTGCTGCGGGACGTGCGGATAGATCGTGTGCGTGGCCACCACCTTGCCGGTCTGGTCGACGATCGCGACCTTGACGCCGGTGCGGTAGCCGGGGTCCAGGCCCATCGTGGCGCGCTGGCCGGCCGGGGCGGCGAGCAGCAGGTCGCGCAGGTTAGCGGCGAAGACGTTGACGGCCTCGGCTTCGGCCGCCTGCCACAGCCGCATCCGCAGGTCGACGCCGAGGTGCACCAGGATGCGGGTGCGCCAGGCCCAGCTGACGGTGTCGCTGAGCCATTTGTCGGCCGGGCGGCCGCGGTCTTGGACGCCAAAGCGCTCGGCGATCGGCCGCTCGTAGCTTCCGCCGCGGCCGGGGGCGCCTTCGCCACCGTCGGCCGGGTCGAGGGTAAGGTCGAGGACCTCTTCCTTCTCGGCGCGGAACATGGCGAGCACCCGGTGCGCCTTGAGCCGACCGAACGGCTCGGCGAAATCGAAGTAGTCCGAGTACTTCCTGCCCTCGTCCTGCTTGCCCTCACGGACCTTCGCCTGGAGCCGACCCTGGGACCACATGCGCTCGCGGAGCTGGCCGATCAGGTCGGCGTCCTCGGCGAACCGCTCGACGAGGATCGCGCGGGCACCGTCGAGGGCGGCCGCGGCGTCGGGGACGTTCTCGCTGAGGTAGCCGGCCGCCGCCTGGTTCGGGTCGTTTTCCGGTTCGTGAAGCAGCAGGTCGGCCAGCGGCTCCAGGCCGTTCTCGCGGGCGATCTGGGCCCTGGTCCTGCGCTTGGGCTTATACGGGAGGTAGAGGTCCTCGAGCCTCGCCTTGGTGTCGGCGTTGTTGATCTGCGCCGCCAGCTCGTCGGTGAGCTTGCCCTGATCTGCGATGGAGGCCAGGATCGCCGCACGCCGCTCCGCTAGCTCGCGCAGGTAGCGCAGCCGTTCCTCCAGCGTGCGCAGCTGCGCGTCGTCGAGGGCGCCGGTGGCTTCCTTGCGGTAGCGGGCGATGAACGGGACGGTGGCACCGCCGTCGAGCAGCTCGACGGCGGCAGTGACCTGGTGGTCACGGACGCTTAGTTCGGCGGCGATCTGCCGGATCACCGCAAGCGTGGTTGCGGCCGGGGCACCAGGGGCACCCGAGTCCGCGGAGGTCGGGCTGGTCACGATCGGGTGTGGCCTTCCTGCCATGCGATGTGCTGGCCTGCATGCGATGTGCTGGCCTGACATGCGATGTGCTTGATGCGAGCCTAGCGGCGGCGCGCTATCCGCGGAGCCTCGGCTGCGGGCCGGTGGCCAGACGGGGCTGCGGACCGGTGGCTAGGCGGGGCTGCGGACCGGTGGCCAGGCGGGACTGCGGGCCGGTCGGCGGGCCGAACCGCAGCTCGGAGCGCTCGCCGATCAGCTCATAGCCGAGTCGCGCCGCCAGCCGCTGCGGTCTGTTCTCTTCGGTGATCAGCACGACTTCACGCATCTGCCCGTCCAGCGCGGCACGGCTGACCGCGAGCATCACCGCCGCCGCGTAGCCGTTGCGGCGGTGCTCCGGCGGGGTGTACATCATGCTGATCCGCACCGTCCGCGCCACCGGGCGGGTCATGGCCGCCATGGAGACCGGATCGCCGGCGACCTCCCAGAACGCGGCGCC
>JBPYFQ010000081.1:0-3276 GCA_051985625.1 Solirubrobacteraceae bacterium | reverse complement strand
TTCGGTCCTACCAGAACTGATTGGCCTGTCGGTGGATGCCGGGAAGGACGCCGACTTGGGCCAAAGGCGACAGCGCGGAGGCTGTCGCCGACGGGCTCGCGCCGGAGACTGCCCCGTTTCGATCATTGCGAAAGTGGGTGATCGCGTTCAAGTCAGCCTCGTGAGCGCGGACCGGTCCTCTACGCCGAGCTTGTGGACGAGGTCGGAGATGTGCCGGCGCACGGTAATGGGCGTAATTCCCAGCTTTTCGGCGATGGCGGCGGTGGAATAACCGCGGCGCAGCATGCTGAGCACCTGACATTCTCTTGCGCTGAGGTCGCCGCGGTCGCGCAGCGCCTCCAGCAGCCTGCCGACCGTTGCCCGCGGGATAATGGCCTCACCGTTTGCGGCGGCCCGAACGATTCGCCGCAGGCCAGCGGCGTGAAGAGCGTCGGCGGATACGTAACCGACGGCACCGGCCCGTACTGCGTTGAGCACGTCATCCGCGTCGATCGCGTCGGCGACCAGGACCACCGCCGCTTTCGGTGCCGCTCGGCAGATCCCGCGGGCCGCACTTATTCCGTCGCCGGTGATGCTGCGTCCCACAAGGCAGACATCGGGCTGCTCTTGCTTGGCTGCTCGAATCGCCTGCTCGGCGTCCTCGGCCTCGGCGCAAACATCGGCTTTTCCACGCAGGGCCATCCGAATCCCTAGCCGAGTGGGCTCGTTATCCGCGACCAGCAGCGTGACACGACTCATCAGCTAACCCTTCCCGGATTCCGCTCTCCCGGGTTAGCGTCTTCTCATGAATCCGTCACCGTCCGTCGGGGGTCAGTAGCGCGAATTGGACATTTGACCGGCTGGGCAGCGGCCTCGGCTACCAGGAGCAGCCCGGGCCCGTACATCCGGATCGTCCACCCAGTCGACGACCACCAGAGTGCTGCCCCTCGATCTTTTCGGCAGCGTGATGACCTGCGCCCTGGCTTGTCGGCGCCGGATCGGAGGAATACCGTGTCGTCGTTATTGGTCGCCACGGAGGGCCTACGGCGTTTGGAGGTGGTGGCAATGATTTTGGGTGCGGCCCGGTGGGTCCCCCGGTCGTTGGCGGTTGTGCATGGTCGGGTGTTGGGGTTGTTGGTGGCGCTCTGCGGGTTGTTGGGGCTGTGGGGGGTTGCCTTTGCGCCTGGTGCGGCGGCGGCTGCCTGCCAGACGGGTACGGTGACGTTCCTCAGCACTGGTGAGGAGCAGTGCTATGTGGTGCCAAGCGGTGTGACTGACCTGCAAGTTGCGGCGGTTGGCGCTCCCGGAGGTAATTTCGGTAGCGGTCACGGGTTCGGAGCGGCGGTCGGGGCGTTCGTTCCCGTCAGCTCCGGCGAAACTCTGTACGTTGAGGTTGGCGGCGCAGCCGCGGCTGTGGGCGGTATCGCTGGTGGGCCCGGAGGGTTCAACGGCGGCGGGGCGGGTGGCACTGGGGGTGGACTCCCAGGCGGGCCTGGTGGCGGCGGGGCAAGCGACGTGCGCTCGGTGTCGAGCTCGACCGGCGGGGAGCTGTCGCTGGGTTCAAGGCTCCTGGTCGCGGGCGGTGGCGGCGGAGGCTCCGCTGGTGGCAATGCAGATGGTCCGGGTAGCGGGTTCTTCGCCGGTATGGGCGGCGGCGCTGGCGGGATCGCAGGTGGAGGGGCTGGCGGAAACAGCCCAACATGCAACCCGCCAGCGGAAAGCGTCGGCTCGCCGGGGACCTTCGGCCAAGCAGGCGCCGGCGGCAGCGGCGAAAGTGGCGCGATCGGCACCGATGGTGCCGGCGGTGGCGGCGGCGGCTACTACGGGGGTGGGGGCGGCCAGGGCGGCACGCAGGGTGGTTTCGGGGGCTGCGCCAGCACTATTGCCGGTGGTGGCGGCGGCGGCAGCTACGTGACTCCTTCGGCCAGCGCCGTCACGTACGCGACCGACTCGTCCGGAGCTCCCAACGTGCAGATCACGCCGCAGACGCCTGCCGCGCCGCCGCACGGCCCTCCCGGGCCGCAAGGTCAGACAGGGGCGACCGGAGCCGCCGGAGCGACCGGGCAGACTGGCGCGACCGGTCCTGCCGGGCAGATCGAGCTGGTTGTCTGCAACAAGGTCACCAAGACGACCGTCACTAACGGCCACAAGCACAAGACCACCGTGCAACACTGCACCACCAGGTTGGTCTCAGGACCGGTCACGTTCAAGATCGAGAGCGACGACCTGGGCGCCACCCTCACGCGGGCACACCGGGCCTACGCCACCGGCGTAGCCGTGCCGACAGCCGCCGGTCGCTGGCAGCTAGTGCTCACCCATCAGATCCGCCAGCTCCATCCCGGCCGCTACACCCTCATCCTCAGAACCTTGCACGGCCAACGGAGGATCGTCCAGCGCACAACGGTCACGATCACCTAACCGCTCGTCGGCGGGTGGCCACACCACCACGGGTCGCCCTCCACCCCAACCACCCCAGAGTTCCGCTACGGGCTACGAGCACCGATCACGTCCGACTGCTCGTTTCTGGCTGAACGGAAGCGTGCGCTAACGCCTGCTGCTGCTAGGTCTCGTCGGTGCGGACTCGCGTCCATGCCAGCACGCGCATCTCGGCCACGCGGCCCATGCACCTGGTTAGCGCGTTAGGCGCGTCTCCGAGTTCGGCTCGACGGGCGTCCGCAAGCTCAACGGCCCAAAGATGCTCGAGATCCGCGCGTTGCAGGGCTCCGACGGGGTCGGCGCCGTGGTACCGGCGGGAGAGGAAAGCGGGACCGCCTCCTCTGCGCCGGGGACGTCCGCTCGCACTCTTCCTGTCCACGGCGACCCGTCGGTGCGATCAGGCAAGTGTCGCAGCAGAGGCAGTGGTCTCGACGTTGGGGGTGGCGAGTGCAGCGGGGAGCTGCTCGCGGGAGGTGATGTCGAGCTTCTGGTAGGCGTGAGTGAGGTGTCCTTCGACGGTTCGAGTGGTGATGAACAGCTGTTGCGCGATGTCGCGGTTGGCGAGACCGGCGGCGGCCAGTTGGGCGACGCGTCGCTCGCTCGCGGTTAGCGAGTCAAGCCCGGTTAGGACGAGCCGTCGGGGCCTGCCGCCGGCCATGATCAGCTCGGTGCGTGTTCGCTCGGAGAGGGCGTGTGCGCCGCAGCGGTGGGCGAGGTCGAGGGCGGTCCGGAGGATCTCGCGGCTGTCCGCTCGGTGTCCCGCGCGCCGGAGGGCGGCGCCGAGATCGGCCAGGGCGCGGGCGTGCTCAAGCCGAGCGCCGGAGCTCTCGAGCACGGTCGCGGCGTGACGGAGCAGCTCGA
>JBPYFQ010000080.1:0-19739 GCA_051985625.1 Solirubrobacteraceae bacterium | reverse complement strand
AGCTCCTTCAGGTATCGGTCAAGGGCGGCGCGCAGCCGCATGATCCCCAGCTCCGTGCGCTCGCCGCGGGTGGCCGAGAACGCCAGCCGGAGCGCGTTGGTGAATCGTTTTGAGACGCTGAACGCGGACCCGGGGATGAAGGCCACGCCCTCCCGGAGGGCCACCGGGAACAGCGCCTGGCAGTCGACCGGCTCGGGCAGCGTGAGCCACAGGAAGAAGCCGCCGTCCGGATCGGTCCAGTGCGCCTCGAGGTCGCCGAAATGCGTCCTCAGCGCGCGCTGCATGTCGCGCTTGCGCGCGTGGTATTCCGAGCGGAGCTCGACGATGTGCTCGTCGAGCCGCCCCGCCGCCATGAAGCCGGCCACCAGTCGTTGCATCGGCACGTTCGTGCAGGTGTCCAGCGTCTGCTTGGCAGCCACCATCCGCCGCACCACGTCGGCGTCGGCGGTGACCCAGCCGACGCGCAGACCGGGCGCCAGGATCTTCGAGAACGTGTGCACGCTCACCACTCGGACCGCGCCGGCCGCCATCTCCTCCAGGCTGGGCAGCGGGTCTCCCTCGAAGCGCAGCTGCCGATAGGGGTCGTCCTCGAGGATCACCGAGCCCCAGGACCGGGCCAGCTCGACCAGCTGCTCGCGCCGCTCCAGCGACAGGGTCACGCCGCTGGGATTCTGGAAGTTCGGGATCACGTAGATCATCTTGGGCTCGCGCCCGGAGGCGAGCTCGCGCAGCGCCTCGACGTTCAGCCCGTCCTCGTCGGTCGGGACCTCCAGGACCTCTCCGCCGTACCCGGCGATCACGCCGGTGCCGTTCGTATACGTGGGCGACTCGACCGCCACCAGGTCCCCGGGGTCGACGAACAGCTTGCAGGCCAGGTCGAGGCCCTGCATGCCGCCCGAGGTGATGAGCAGCCGCTCCCCGGCCGGGGCGACGCCGTCCTGGCCCTCCAGGAACTCGATCAGCAGCTCGCGCAGGCCGGCCTCGCCCTCCGTGGGGCCGTAGTCGTAGGCGCCGGTGCGATCGCCGGGCAGCGCCGTGCCCAGCATCGAGGCGAACACCTCCGAGGGGATCGCCTCGGACGCCGGGCTCCCCATGGCGAGCCGCACGATGTCGTGTGTCTGGCTCTGCAGCAGGCTCGTGCTGTCGTCGATGGGCGAGCCGGTGAAAGATGCGGCGCGCACCGCGAAATCCCGGCCGTTCCGCGCGCCGGCCGACGCGACGTAGCGGGTCATGCCGCCGTGTAACCCCCGTCGACCGGGATCGAAGCGCCGGTGATGTGCGACGACTCGTCGGCAGCCAGGAAGGCCACCGCGGCAGCGACGTCGTCCGGTTCGGCGAAGCGCTGCTGGGGGATGGTCGCCTCGAGCTGGGTGCGAAAGTCCGCGGGGCTGGGTTGGTTGTCGATCCACTCGCGGAGCAGCGGAGTGAAGGTCATCCCCGGGGCCACCGCATTCACGCGCACGCCGTACGGGGCCAGTTCGACGGCGGCGCCGCGGGTGAGCGCGAGCAGCGCCCCCTTCGAAGCGGAGTAGATCGCCATCGTCGGTACCCCGATCGACGCCAGCCGGGAGGTCACGTTGATGATCGCTCCGCCGCCCCGCGCCTTCAGCTCGCGGGCCACGCGCACCAGCATCCAGACCGCGCCGAACGCGTTCGTCTCGAACACGCGGCGCACGTCCTCCTCCTGGGTCTCGAGGAGCGCGCCGGTGAAGTCGATGCCGGCGTTGTTGACGAGCACGTCGACGCCGCCGAACTCCTCGGCGGCGTGCACCGCGGCGTCCGCGGTACTCGGATCGGTCACGTCGGCCGCCAGGAACCGCACGCGCTCGCCAAGCGCGGCCGCGAGGGCCTCGCCGGACTCCCGACCGCGGGCCACGAGCACGAGCGAGGCGCCCTCATGGGCCAGGCGGCGCGCCACCGCCTCGCCGATCCCCATCGTGGCCCCGGTCACGATGATCGTCTTGCCGGTCAGCCGTCGCATCGGTGTGGCGCCGTCCCGCGCTCCGGCCTGGCTCAAATCCATCTGATAATCATATCAATTGTCGGCGCCATGTCGGCCGATGGCCGCCGGCCGGCGAGCCACCCGATCAGGCCGCTCGCTCCTCGCGGTAGGCCTGCTCCAGCGACTCGTGCAGGACCCCGGCCAGGTCCCCGATCTCCTCCTCGGTGATCACGAACGGCGGTGAGATCTGAAGGGTCCGCCCGACGAGGGCCCGCACCAGCACGCCGCGGCGGCGGGCCTCCAGCATGACGTTCTCCACGGCCGGCATCCGCGCACGCCAGTCCGCGGACAGCTCCACCCCGCACAGCAGACCGCAGGCGCGGACGTCGGCCACGCCGGGATGGTCCGCCAGCGGCGCAAGACGGTCGGCCAGCACCGGCTCGAGCTCGGCCACGCGCTCCACGAGGTGCTCGTCCTCGATGATCGCCAGGTTGGCCAGCGCCACCGCGCAGGCCGTAGGGTGGCCCGAGTACGTGTAGCCGTGGCGGAACGGACCCGCCTGCCACAACACGTCGCGCACCTCGGCCGAGGCCAGCACGGCCCCGATCGGGAGATAGCCGGAGCTGATTCCCTTGGCGGTCACCGCCAGGTGAGGGGTGATGCCGAACCGCTGGCTGCCGAACCAGCGCCCGAGCCGCCCGAATCCGCACACGACCTCGTCGGCGATGAGCAGGATGTCGTGCTCATCACACAGAGCCTGGACGCCGTTCCAGTATCCGTCCGCGGGCGGGTACACGCCCGCCGCGCCCTGGACCGGCTCGCCGATGAATGCCGCCACCCGGCCGGCGTGCTCGGACAGCGTCGCGTCGAGGGCGCCGAGATCGTTTCGGGGAACGTGCAGGATCCCGCCGACCAGCGGGCCCCATCCGGCGGCGTTCGCCTCGATCCCGGCCAGGCTGGTCCCGAACGCGTGCATGCCGTGGTACGCGCCCTCCAGCGCGACGATCAGCTGTCGGTCCGGCTCGCCCTTGGCGCCCCAGTACCGACGGGCCAGCTTGGCGGCCGTGTCGACCGCGTCGGAGCCCCCGCTGACCAGGAACGACACGCTCCCCTCGCCCGTGGGGGCGATCTCTGAGAGCTTGTCGGCCAGGTCGAGCGCCGGCCGGTTCGCGAACACGTCGAAGATCTGATAGCTGGCGATCTGCCGCATCTGCGCTGCCGCCGCTTCGACGAGCGCGGCGCGCCCATGCCCGACGTTGCAGTACCACAGGCCGGCCGAGGCATCGAGGTACCGATTCCCGTCGCTGTCGACGACCCAGGCGCCCTCCCCCCGCTCGATCACGACCTCGTGTCCGATCACGTTCTCCATGTCGGCGAAGGGGTGCCACAGCCGTTGCCGGTCAAACTCGCTCATCGTCCACCTCTCATCGCTGGTGCCCGCCCGCGTCCTGACCGGGGCGGAGGAAGGCCTTCGTCGCCTCGATGAGCACCGCGGTGCCCAGTGGCAGCGCATCCTCGTCCACGACGAAGCGCGGATGGTGCAGGGGAAACGCCGTGCCGCTCCCCGGCGGTCGGATCCCCAGCCGAAAGTAGACAGACGCGGCCGCCTCGCCGTAGAACCCGAAGTCGTCGCTGGCCGTCCAGGCCGGCTCCGGGACGATCGCGCCCTCACCGGCCAGGCGCCGCGCGGCGTCGGCGACGAGGGCCACCATCCCGGGGTCGTTGACGACCGGCGGCTCGCCGCGGCGCAGCGTGACCGTCGCCGAGCCGCCGTGCCGCTCCGCGACGCCCGCCGCGATGCTCCGCAGACGCTCACCGGCGAACTCGCGGACGGCCGGGTCGGTGGTCCGGATCGTCCCGCCGAGGGTGACGCGGTCGGCCAGCACGTTGTAGGCGGAGCCGCCGTGGAACGAGCCCACCGAGATGACGAGCGGGATCGACGGATCGCGCTCGCGGGCGGCGACCATCTGAAGCTCCGAGACGAGGGCGGCGGCGATGGCGATCGCGTCCACGCCCTCGTGGGGCTTGGCCGCGTGCGCCGAGGCGCCGCGCACCTCGATGTCGAACTCGTCCGACGCGCAGGAGTACACGCCGGGCTGAACCCCGATCACTCCGGTCGGCAGCGTCGGGTCGACGTGGATCCCGATCGCTCCGGCGACGCCGTCGAGGTGCCCCTCCTCCACGACTCGGCGGCCCCCGAGGGGCTCGGCCTCCTCGGCCGGCTGAAAGATGCAGCGCGCCGTGCCGGCCAGCTCGTCGCGGTGGGCATGCAGCTCCAGGGCCGCCGCGTAGACCATCGACGCGTGAGCATCGTGCCCGCAGGCGTGCATCACGCCGTGGTTGCGCGACACCCACGGGAGATCGACCTCCTCGGTGATCGGCAGCGCGTCCAGCTCGCCTCGGAGCGCGACCGTCGGCCCGTCGTGGGCGCCGGCGACATCGACCACGAAGCCGATGTCGGCGGCGGGCCGGAACCCGGTCAGCCCCGCCTCCTCGAGACCCTGGCGCAGCCGCTCGGCCGTTCCGCGTTCCTGGTTGGAGAGCTCGGGCTCGGCGTGCAGCGTCCGCCGCATCGTCAGCAGGGTCGACAGGGTTTGGAGCCCCACCGGCAGCCCGGAGGCGCGGGCGCAGACGTCCGCGATGTCGCGCTCAAACGAGCCGAGTGCGCCCATCAGGTCATATTATCATATGATGCTTCCGGAGCGGGCCCCGGGAGGGCACGGTCGTCGTGCCGGCGCGCCGGCGGGGCCGCCCAAGCGGCTCAGGGCGTCGCCCAGGGAAGCTCGGCGAACACCAGGTTGAACGGCCGCGAGCGGAACTCCCCGTAGCGCCTCTCCCCCCTCGTCGCCTTGAAGTGCGCGCGCATCCCGTCCTCGGCCGCCGCGGCATCGCCGGCGCGCAGCGCCTCCATGATCGGATAGTGCGTCTCGACCTCCCAGTCCTCCTCGGCTTCCAGGCGCGGCGGGGCGGCGCTGGCGAGGATGATCTCGGCCATCGGGAGCAGCAGCACCTCCAACGCCGGGAGATGCAGCGCGCGGAGGATGCCGAGATGGAAGTCCAGATGGGTTTGACGCGCCTCGTCCCAGCGCTTCGCGGCGACGGCGTCGGCGAACGCTTTCAGGCTGGCTTCGAGCTTGTCCCAGTCCTCCGGCTGCCCGCGCTGCGCGGCGGACCCCACCAGCGAGGTCTCGAGCTCGGCCCGGGCATCGACCACGTCGCCCATCTTCAGCCCGGAGCGCGACAGCAGGACCATCAGCGCGTGGCCGAACGCGGTGCTGTCCGGCTCGGCGACGGTCATCCCGCGTCCCTGCCGGACGGTCACCAGTCCGCGAGCGGCCAGGGTGCGGATCGCGTCCCGCACGACGCTTCGGCTCACGGCCAGCATCTCGCACAGGTCCGTCTCGGTGGGCAGCCGCTCGCCGGGGGGGAGCTCGCCGCTGAGGATTCGGCGCTCCAGCTCGTTGACGACCCGGCTGCTTTTCGTCGAGTCGCCCAGCGCGGGAAAGCTGACGGTCATCGCCCCGCCCCGTTACCGATGCAGCTGTGGCCCCGCGCGGCGATCAGGCAAGTGATTCGTCGCATCATGATAAATCATACTCATGCCCTCGAGGGCGGCTTCGGGCGGCGATCATCCCCCACCGCCAGCTCGATCTCGCGGACGACCGATCGGATGTGCTCGACGGCCCGCTCCCGGGCGGCCGCATCCAGCCGCTGGCTCAGGCCGCTGACGTTGACGGTGCCCATCAGGGCGCCCCCGTCGCCGAAGATCCCCACCGACACGCCGGAAAGGCCTTCCTCCAGCTCGTCCACGGTGGTGGCGAATCCCTGGGCCCGGACCTGATCCAGCTCGCGGCGCAGCGCGCGCCGGCTCGTGATGGTGTGCGGGGTCACCGCCGGAAGGGGCCCCGCCAGGAGCTGGGCCAGGCGCTGGTCATCGCAGGTGGAGAGCAGCATCTTGCCGCTGGAGCTGGCGTGCAGCGGGAACCGCCCGCCGAGCCACGAGCGCGGGACCAGGTGCTGCGGCCCGGAGATCTGCGCCACCACGTCGAGGTCGCCATCGTGGGCGACCACGCTCAGCGTCACCGTCTCGCCGACGGCCTCGCTCAGCGTCCCCAGCGGCAGTCCGGCGACCTCGCGCAGGACCGTGCCCATGTCGACCTGGCGCGCCAGGCGAACAAGCTCGGGACCGAGCAGTACCCGGTCCCGCTCTGCAAGCCGGATCAGCAGGCCCTCTGACTCCAGCGTGCGGATCAGGCGCAGCGCGGTCGCCCGCGGCACCCCGGCCGAGCGGGCCAGCGCCGACACGCTCGTCCCGCTGGGATGGGCGGCCGTCTGCCGCAGCAGCGTGACGGCCTTCTGGACCGACTGATTCAGCGTGGGCCTTTCCGAGCTCGGCGCAAGCGGCCCAATCCTATCGGCGCCATCGGCATCGGCCGACGCGCGGCGGGGGCCCGCTGCGACCGGCCGTGGGCGGCGTTGACAGCTCCGATCCGGAAAGCTAGCCTCAACCACTGATTGATCACCCCCCACCATTCTACGGTGGGCCGTTAGAGGAGCAGGCCGATGACCGCGTTCACCCGCGAGGAGACGTACGCTGCGACCCGTCGCCCCGCCCCCGTCGCTCAGACCCTCCTGCCCGAGGCGTATACGTCAGACGAGTTCTTCGCCCTGGAGCGCGAGCGGGTGTTCGCCTCCAGTTGGGTGGCCGCCGGCTGCAGCTCGCAGCTGCGCGAGCCCGGCGACGTGCTGGTGACCGAGGTGGCCGGCCGCTCGATCTTCGTCCTGCGCACCCGGGCAGGCGATCTCCGGAGCTTCTACAACGTCTGTCGGCACCGGGGCACGCGCCTGCTGCACCCCGAGGACCGCAGGCTCAAGCGGTTCATCCGCTGCCCGTACCACAGCTGGGCGTACAACTACGAGGGCGCGTGCATCGGCACGCCCATGTTCAGCGACTCCGGCATCCCGGACGACCAGCGCGCGGCGTTTGACATGGAGGACGGCCAGGCGTTCGATCGCGCCGACTACGGACTGCTGCCCGTCGCCGTCGACGCCTGGGGGCCGCTCATCTTCGTCAACCTGGCGGCCGATCCGCCTCCCCTGGCGGATCAACTCGGCGACCTGCTGGAGCGGACCGCCGGGCACCGGCTGCCGGAATGGACGATCGCGCGCCGGGCCGAGTACGAGATCGCCGCCAACTACAAACTCGTGGCGGAGAACTTCATGGAGTACTACCACCTGCCGTGGGTCCACCCCGGTCTGGTCAAGGTGTCACCCATCGACGCTCACTACCGCTGGCAGGGGAAGGGGATGTACTCAGGGTTCTGCACCACGCCGATCGCGCCGGACACCGACGACGGCGGATGGGGCCGCGGGCTACCCGCGGTCAGCCACCTGAGCGAGGACGACAGTGTCAGCGCGCGGTTTGCCTGGCTGTTCCCGAACGTGGCGGTCAACATCCTGCCCAACCATCTGTTCATCATCCACGCCCAGCCCGTGAGCCCCCGGATGACCCACGAGACCACGTACCTACTGGTCCACCCGGAGGCCGGCGGCGGCGCCGAGGTCGATCAGGCCGTCGACCAGTTGACCGCGTTCTGGGACGGCGTGAACCGCGAGGACATCGCGATCGTCGAACGGGTCCAGGAGGGGCTCGATTCCACGCCGTTCCCGGGCGGGCGGTTGTGCTACCGGTTCGAGGAGCCGCTGCACCGATTCCAGAACATGGTCATCGACCACATGGTGGGCCGGGTCCGTGTCCCGGACGGCGATCCGGTCTCGACGGTGCCCATGTTCGGCGCCGGCCGGGAACCGGCTCGGGCCCGGTAATCACAGCGGCGGCCGGTCGCCCAGGGCCGGCCGCGATCCCGGGACCACGAGCCCGGACTCGTAGGCGAGGACCACGGCTTGCGTCCGGTCACGGAGCCCCAGCTTGGTCAGGATCCGGCTGACATGAGTCTTGACGGTCTCGTCGGTGATCACCAGTGTCGCGGCGATCTCCGAGTTGGACAGGCCGGCGGCGAGCAGTTGCAGGACCTCGGCCTCGCGTGGGGTGAGCTCGTCCAGCGCCGCCGGCGGCTTCGGCGTGGTCGCGGGGCGCTGCGCGAACTCGCTGATCAGCCGGCGGGTGATGCCCGGCGCCAGGAGGGCGTCGCCGGCGGCGATGATGCGAACCGCGTCGATCAGTCGCTCGGCGGTGACGTCCTTGAGCAGAAAGCCGCTGGCCCCGGCGCGGAGCGCGTCGTAGACGTACTCGTCGAGGTCGAACGTCGTGAGCACCAGCACTCGCGGCGTGCCGGCGGCGTGACGCGTGAGTTGGCGCGTGGCCTCGATCCCGTCCATGCCCGGCATGCGGATGTCCATCAGGACGACGTCGGGACCCAGCTCGCGACCAAGCCGAACCGCCTCGCGGCCGTTGGACGCGGTGCCCACGACCGCCAGGTCAGGCTGGGTGTCGAGCAGCTCCGCAAACCCGGAACGGACGACCTCGTGATCGTCGGCGACCAGGATGCGCACGGCCGGCGGCAGCGTGGCGGTCATGTCGCCACCTCGCCGGCGCCGATGGGGAGCGTCGCCTCGACGAGAAACCCGCCGCCGGGCGCCGCGCCGGTGCGCAGCCGCCCGCCCACCGCCGCGGCGCGCTCGCGCATGCCCAACAGGCCATGGCCGGCCAGAGCGAGCTCCGGGGGCGGGCCCGGACCGGTGTCCCGGACCCGCACCACCAGGGCGCGGGCGGTGTAGCGCAGCTCGACGTCGACCCCCGCGCCGGCCGCGTGCCGCCGCGCGTTGGTGAGCGCCTCCTGGACGATCCGGTAGGCGGCGAGCTCGACGCCGTGGTCCAGCGCCACCGGCGTGCCGCGAAGGATCAGGCGCGCCGCCGATCCGGACGCCTCGCGCGCCTGGTCGAGCAGCTCGTTGAGTTGCTGCAGGCCCGGCTGTGGACCGAGGTCAGGCGCGTCGGCCTCGGCGTCCTCGCGCAGCACCCCCAGCAGCCGCCGCATCTCGGTGAGGGCGGTGCGGGCGGTGTCGCCGATCGCCGCAAACCGCCGCGCCCCGGCGGCGGGCAACCCGGGCGTGGCCATCCGCGCCGTCTCGGCCTGCACCGCGATCATCGAAATGTGGTGGGCCACCACGTCGTGCAGCTCTCGTGCGATCCGCGCCCGCTCACCGCGAGCGGCATGCTCCAGCAGGTCACCCGCGGCGGCCCGGCGGGCGGCGTCGTAGCGGCGCGCCTGTCCGCGGGCGCGGCGCGCCACTCCGGCCAGCGCCGCCGCCGGAGCCAGGGCGGTGAGCAGGACCGTGAGCACGCCCGCCTCCGAGCCGGCCGGGACCGGGCCGGTGAACACCAGCACCGGGAACACGGCCGTCAGGCCTACGGCGACCACCTGAGCGGGGGCCGGCGGCAACCCCCGGCGGGCGACCTCGTGGAGGGCGACCAGCGCGGCGATCACCGCCGCCCCGGTCAACGTGTGAAACAGCGTGAGCGACAGCACGATGGTGGCGACGAGCACGATGGCGGCCGCCTCCTGCGGGACGAAGGCGAGCGGCAGGGTCGTCGACAGCGCGACGACTCCGAGCACCAGGGCTCGTTGCGCGCTGACGCCCTCGGCCGCCGAGCGCACGCTTGATTCGATGACGGCCGCCAGGCCGAGCCCGCCGGCCGCCAGGACGGGCGCGGCGACGGGCGCGCCCGCCCGTGGGTGGGCCGCCCGTCCACGCCGCCAACTCGCTGCCTGGAGCACGCGTGACATTGTCGCCGCTGGGCGACCGTCCGGACATCCCTCGGACCAGCCATCCCGTCCTCGCTCGGACGGGGGATGCCGGACCCGGGAGATCGCCCCCGGGAGCGACGGCCAAGATGGCTCTCAAGCGCGACGACACGGCGCCCGGCGCGGCTTAGGTTTCCGGCCATGGAAGCGACGATCGAAGTCAACGAGGTTCGCAAGCGATTCGGCGAGACGGTGGCGCTCGACGGCCTGTCGTTCACCGTGCGGCCCGGCTCGGTGACCGGCTTCGTCGGCCCCAACGGCGCCGGCAAGTCGACGACGCTCCGGGTCATCCTGGGGCTCGACCGGGCCGATACGGGCAGCGCGCTGATCGGCGGGCGCCCATACCCGACCCTGCGCCATCCGCTGCATGAGGTCGGCTCACTGCTGAACGCCGGCGCGCTGCAGCCCAGCCGCAGCGCCCGCAACCACCTGCTGTGGCTCGCTCACTCGCAAGGCCTGGCATCGGGGCGCGTGGACCGCGTGATCGAGCGAGCCGGCCTGGAGTCGGTGGCGCGGCGCAAGGCGGGCGGTTTCTCGCTGGGGATGCGCCAGCGGCTCGGGCTGGCCACCGCGCTGCTCGGCGACCCACGCGTCCTCATCCTTGACGAGCCCTTCAACGGCATGGATCCGGAAGGAATCGTGTGGATGCGCGGGTTGCTGCGCGCGCTGGCCGCCGAGGGCCGGGCCGTGCTCGTCTCCAGCCATCTCATGAGCGAGCTCCAGGACGCCGCCACCCACCTCGTGGTCATCGGCCGCGGCCGGCTGGTGGCGGACACGAGCGTCGCCGAGCTGATCTCGGCCGCGTCCGCCGGCCGAGTGACGCTGCGCACGGGCGCCCGGACCGACGCGATGCGTGCACTGGCCACAGCAGGCGCCACGGTGGCCGCCACCGGAGTCGACACGCTCACGGTCTCCGGGCTGACCTCGGAGGCGATCGTGGAGGCGCTGCGCCAGACCGACGTGCCGTTCTCCGAGGTGGCCACGCACAAATCGACGCTGGAGGAGGCCTACATGGAGCTGACCCGCGACGCCGTGCAGTTCCGGCCGCCGGCCGCGCCTGCCGTCCCCGCCGCCGAGGGGGCACGATGACCGCCGCCGCCACCCCCTACGGCTCCGACCTCCCGGCCGGGCGTGACGGATTCGTCCCCATGCTGCACGCCGAGTGGACGAAGTTCCGGACCGTCCGGGGCTGGGTGATCGGCGCCGTGATCGCCGGGCTCGTGATCGTTCTGTTCGCCTACCTGGCCACCTTCCGCCACGTGGCCGGAACGACCTGCCCCGGGAGCCCGCCGCCGTCCGCCTCGTCGACGCCCTGTCTGCGGGTCGTGCAGCCGCACATCCCGATCGGTCCCGGCGGCGGGGCGGTGACCGACACCTACTACCTCGTGCACCGCACGCTCGACGGTGACGGCAGCATCACCGTCCGGGTCGGCGCGTTGAGCGGCCGGATCCAGACCGGCAGCGGCGCCGTGGTCTCCGCCGGCGATCTCGTCGGCGCCCCCGGCCGCGTCCAGCCCTGGGCCAAGGCCGGCCTGATTGTGACCGCCACCACCCGGCCCGGCTCCCGCTATGCCGCGATCATGCTCACCGGGGGCCACGGGGTGCGGATGCAGTACGACTACACGCACGACATCGCCGCCCCGGGTGCACCGGTCCGCGCCCCGCGCTGGGTGCGGCTGACCCGATCCGGCGACACGCTCACCAGCTTCCAGTCCGCCGACGGAATCGGATGGACCAGGGTCGGCGCCGTCCACCTGGCCGGGCTGCCGAAGGCGGTGCAGGCCGGGCTGTTCGTCACCTCCCCCCAGGCCGTCGCCGACTCGTCGCAGCAGTATTTCGGCGGGCAGGGCGGTGTGAACCTGCAGTCCACCGCGGCCACTGCCGGGTTCGACGGCCTGGGCCTGCGCGGCAGCTGGCAGACCGGTGGCTGGCGCGGCCGGCAGGTTGGCGCCAACCCGCAGCTGCCGACGCTCAGCTCGGTCGGCTATCAGCGGACGGGAGCCGGCTTCCGCATCAGCGGCTCGGGCGACATCGCGCCCGCCGTCGGCATCCCCATCGCCCACACCGACCAGACCGCGTTGACCGGCGTGTTCCTCGGCCTGATCGTGGCGATCGTGCTGGGGACGATGTTCATCACCGCCGAGTATCGCCGCGGACTGATCGAGACGACACTGACCGCCAGCCCGCGGCGCGGCCGGATGCTGGCCGCCAAGGCGCTCGTGATCGCCGTCGTCACATTCGTGGCCGGCGCGGTCGCCTGCGCGGTGGCGGTCACCCTCGGTAACCACATCCTGCGATCCAACGGCAACTTCGTCTACCCCACCGGCACCGCCACCGAACTGAGGGTGATCCTCGGCACCGCGGCCCTGATGGCGCTGGTGGCCGTGCTGGCGCTGGCGCTCGGCACCGCGCTGCGCCGCAGTGCCGCGGCGGTCACGGCGGCCATCATCCTCGTCGTCCTGCCCTACGTCCTGGCGGTTGCCTCCGCGCTGCCCGCGAGCGTCGCGGAGTGGCTGTTGCGGCTGACCCCCGCCGCGGCGTTCGCGGTACAGCAGACTCTCCCCGCCTACCACCAGGTCAATTATCTGTACACGCCGGCCGGGGGCTTCTATCCGCTGGCTCCCGGGGTGGGCCTGGCGGTCCTGTTCGTGTACGCCCTGGCCGCGCTGGCGCTCGCCCACCGCCTCCTGCGGACTCGGGACGCATGAGGCAGGCGCTGCACTCCGAGTGGACCAAGCTGCGCACGGTGGCCGGTCCGGGGTGGCTGGCGGTCAGCGCGGTGGTCCTGACCGTCGCTCTCAGCGTGGCGGTGGCGCTGGCGGTCAACTTCGCATCGTCGGGCACCGGCCAGGACATCGCCAAGCTCACCCTGACCGGCGTGTACCTCGGCCAGGCGGTCCTCGCCATCCTGGGGGTGCAGATGATTTCGGGGGAGTACAGCACGGGCATGATCGACCTGACCCTGACCGCCACGCCCCGCCGGACGACCATGCTGGCGGCCAAGGCATTGACCCTCGCCGCGGTGGCGCTGGCCGCCGGCACCGTCGCTGTGGGCGGCAGCGTTCTGGCCGGGCGACTCATTCTCCCCGCCCACGGTTTCACCGCCGCCCACGGCTACCCGCTCCTGTCACTCGGCCAGGGGCTGACGCTGCGGGCCGCGGTCGGCTCTGTGCTCTATCTGGCGCTGATCGCCCTGCTCAGCCTGGGCGTCGCCGCCGCGGTGCGGGACTCCGCGATCGCGATCGGCATCGTCCTCGGCCTGCTCTACGTGTTTCCGGTCGTCGTCGGGCTGGCCACCAGCCCGAGCCTTCAGCGCCACCTCGAGCAGATCGGACCGATGACCGCCGGGCTGGCGATCCAGGCCACCACCCACCTCAGCCATCTCCCCATCGCCCCCTGGGCCGGATTGGGAGTGCTCGCCGCATGGGCCGCCGCCGCCCTGCTCGGCGGCGGCCTGCTGCTCAGGCTGCGGGACGCTTGACCATACGGGCGCTGATCAGGAAGACCACGCCCACCGTCAGGGTGATGAGGCCGTGGATCAGGAGGCCGGGCGCGACCGCAACCGCGGCGGCGCTCAGCAGGGAGCCGATCAGGCTCACGGTCACACCCACGATCAGGCGCGAGCGGATGCTGAGCCGGCGGATCAGGGGCAGCAGAATGAGCATGTGCGTGTTGTCTCCGTGTGAGTGTCACTGACGGGTTCAGGTTGGGCGTCAGTGAGCGTGGAGACAGACTGACAGCTGCACGGTCCTCTGGGTAGAGGCCGGCACTCACCAATTCGCCGTGACGAATGTCACGGCCGCGCCGGACGATCAGCCGCGGGACGGCGACGCGTCGGCCACCGGGCGATCGCGGACCGCGTATGCATATGGGTGATGGAACGCCTCGAGGGCGTCCCGGCCGTCGACCTCGAAGCGAAGCAGCTCCCGGGTGTGCACGTCGGTGACCGCAACGGACACCTGGCCCGTCCGCGAGTCCCAGAGCAGCTGCACATCGGTGCCGTCGCTGGTACGGCGATCCAGCTCGCGAATGGTGTCAGTCGGCGCAGTCATCTCGGCTCCCCTGTGATGGTGTGTCTCACCTACTCAGACCCGGTCCGGGCCGGAATCTCATCGCTGAGCCCAACGCCGGGCGTAGAACAAACGGATGGCGCCCCGCCGAACTGACGCGTCGCTCACCCCGCCGCTGACGCATCGCCGGATCCGCGGCCGGCCAGGTGCCGGACCCGTGCGAGGCCTTCCGCGCTGGTCCGACGCACCTCCGCCCGTTTTCCCCCGACTCCGGCCAGATGGGCTTGACAAACCAACACGAACGGCGGTATAACAACAGAAACCAACACCAGACCAGAGGCAAACGCAACCATGTATCAGGAAGAGCGACACGCGATGATCCTCGAGAAGGCAAGGGCCGAGGGTCGCGTCGACGTGGCCGATCTGGCCGGCGAGTTCGCCGTCACGCCGGAGACCGTCCGACGGGATCTGACCTCGCTGGAGCGCCACGGCCTGCTGCGGCGCGTGCACGGCGGAGCGATCCCAGTCGAGCGCCTCGGCTTCGAGCCAAAGGTCTCCGAGCGCGACGCGGCGATGGCCGACGAGAAGGCGAGTATCGCGCGGGCGGCGCTGGACGAGGTCCCCGTGGAGGGGGCCATCCTCCTCGACGCCGGGACCACGACCGCCCGGCTGGCCGACATGATCCCGGCCGATCGGGAGCTCACGGTCGTCACCAACGCGCTGCCGATCGCAATGACGTTGTCGGCCCGGTCGAACGTGACCGTGCTGACCATCGGCGGCCGCGTCCGCGGGCGGACGCTGGCCATGGTCGACCAGTGGGCCCTCCAGGTCCTCTCGGAGACGCTCGTCGACGTCGCCTTCCTCGGCATGAACGGCGTCAGCCTGGAGCGGGGCCTGACCACGCCGGACGTCGGCGAGGCGGCGGTCAAGCGCGCCATGCTCCAGTCCGCGCGCCGCGCCGTCGTCCTGGCCGACCACACCAAGATCGGCAACGACTGCTTCGCCCGGGTCGGCGGCCTCGACGAGGTCGACACCATCATCTGCGACGCCGGGCTCGACGCGGCGCTCGCCATGGACCTGCAGGCGGCCGGCCCCCGCGTGGTGCTGGCATGATCGTCACCTTCACCGCCAACCCGAGCGTCGACCGGACCTCCGAGGTGGACCGGCTGACGCGCGGCGCGGTCACGCGGGCGCGGGCGATCCGGGTGGACGCCGGCGGCAAGGGCGTCAACGTCACGCGCGCGCTGAGCGCCAACGGCCACGCCAGCCTCGCCGTGCTGCCCTCCGGCGGAGCCGAGGGCACCCAATTGCTGGCGCTGCTCGAAGACGAGGGACTGCGCGTGTGGTCGGTGGCGATCTCCGGCGCCATCCGCGCCAACGTCACGATCGTCGAGCCGGACGGCACCACGACGAAGATCAACGAGCCGGGGCCCGTGCTCAGCAACGCCGAGGTGGCGCAGCTCACCGACGCGCTGCTGACCGCCACGCGCGATGCCGGCTGGGCCGTCCTGTCCGGCAGCCTCCCCCCAGGCGCGCCGGCCGACCTGTACGCGACGCTGACCCGCGCGCTGCACGCCGCCGGCGTCCGCGTCGCCGTCGACGCGGGCGGCGATCTCCTGCGCCGCACGCTGAGCGCCTCACCGGACCTCATCAAGCCCAACCGCCGAGAGCTCGCCCAGGCGAGCGGAATCAGCGTCGACGGGCTGGAGGCGGCACTGGCCGCCATCGCCCGGCTGCGCGCCGCCGGCGCCCGGACGGTCCTGGCCAGCCTCGGCAGTCAAGGGGCCGTGCTGGCCGACCGGACCGGCACCCACCACGGGAGCGCCGCGGTGACCGCGCGCAGCACCGTCGGCGCCGGCGACGCCACGCTGGCCGGGTTCCTGGCCGCGGGCGGCGCCGGCCCCGAGGCCCTGGCCGAGGCGGTGGCGTGGGGAACCGCCGCTGTCTCCCTGCCCGGCAGCCGCATGCCGCATCCCGCCGACATCGACCGCGGCGCGGTCGTCATCAACTCGCTGAACGCCCTGGAGGTATCCGCATGAGCATCATCACCCCGGAACTGGTCGACCTCGACCTGTCCGCCGCCGACCGCGCCGAGGTGACCCGGGCGCTGGCGCAGCGCCTGGAGCACGCCGGACGCGTGACCGACCTGAACGGCTTCCTGTCCGACGTCGCCGCCCGCGAGGCGCAGATGCCGACTGGCCTGGAGGGCGGGATCGGCATCCCCCACGCCCGCTCGGCGCACGTGACCGCGCCGTCGCTGGCGTTCGGACGGTCGCCGGCCGGCATCGACTTCGGCGCCGAGGACGGCCCCGCCCACCTCATCTTCCTGATCGCCGCGCCCGCCGAGGGCGGCGCCGATCACATGACGATCCTGGCCGCGCTGGCTCGGCGGCTGGTTCATGCCTCCTTCCGGGAGGCGCTGACAAACGCAAACGATCCGCAGGAGGCTGCGGAGCTCATCACCCGGGAGGTGAGCGGCCAATGAAGCTGGTCGCCGTAACGTCCTGTCCGACAGGAATCGCCCACACGTACATGGCCGCGGAGGCCATCGAGCAGGCGGCCAAGGCCGCCGGCCACGAGATAGCGGTCGAGACCCAGGGCGCGGCGGGCGCACAGCCGCTCGCCCCGGAAGTGATCGCCGACGCCGACGCGGTGATCTTCGCCGCCGACGTCGAGGTCCGCAACCGCGAGCGGTTCGCCGGCAAGCCGCTGGTCCAGGCCGGCGTCAAGGCCGGGATCAACCAGGCGGCGGAACTGGTCGCCCAGGCCGAGCAGCGGGCGGCCGAGGCCGAGGCCGCCGATGGGGCGACCGCCGCCTCCGAGGCCGTCGAGTCGTCGCCGTCCGGCGACGTGTTCGCCAGCCTGACCACCAAGGTCGACGCGGGCGCCGGCGTCGGGACGCGCCTGCGCCAGTGGCTGATGACCGGCGTGAGCTACATGATCCCGTTCGTCGCCGCCGGCGGCATCCTGATCGCCCTGTCGTTCCTGATCGGCGGCGCCAGCGTGGCTACCAAGGTCAACGGCGGCACCTTCCAGGGCCACACATACGCCCAAATCACCGATCCGACGAAGCTGCTGAGTCAGGTCGGGTACGCCGGCGTCCTGTTCTTCATCGGCTCCACCGCGTTCAAGATGCTGGTTCCCATCCTCTCCGGCTTCATCGCCTTCGCGATCGCCGACCGGCCGGGCCTGGTGCCCGGGATCGTGGCCGGCCTGCTGGCCACCGCTGTCGGCGCCGGCTTCCTCGGCGGACTGCTCGGCGGTCTCCTGGCCGGCGGCGTGACCTACGCGGTCCTGCAGATCCACGTCCCGCGGGCGTTGAGCGGCGTGATGCCGGTCGTGATCATCCCGCTGGTCACCACGCTGATCGTGGGCACGATCATGATCGTCGTCATCGGCCAGCCGATCTCGTCGGCGCAGACCGCGCTGACCAACTGGCTCAACGGCCTGAGCGGCACCAACGGGATCGTGCTCGGCGCGCTCCTCGGCGCGATGATGGCCTTCGACATGGGCGGTCCGGTCAACAAGGTCGCCTACACGTTCGGCCTGGCCAGCCTGGCCAGCGGCAACCTGAAGATCATGGCCGCGGTCATGGCCGCCGGGATGACGCCGCCGCTGGCGCTGGCGCTGGCGTCCGTCGTCCGCCCCCGGCTGTTCACCCCGGCCGAGCGCAAGGCGGGCGAGGCGGCCTGGCTGCTCGGTCTGTCGTTCATCACAGAGGGCGCGATCCCGTTCGCGGCCGGCGATCCGCTGCGGGTCATCCCGTCGCTGATGGCCGGGAGCGCCGTGACCGGCGCCCTCTCGTTCGCGGTCGGCGCCACCTCCCGCGCGCCCCATGGCGGCATCTGGGTGGTCGGCCTGATCGGCAACCCGGGGCTGTACCTGCTGGCCATCGCCGCGGGCGTGATTACCAGCGCCGGGCTGGTCATCGCCTTGAAGTCGCTGCGCACGACCGCGCCGGTCGCCGAGGAGCCGCCCGAGACGACGAGCGCCTCTCGTAGCCGCGCGGCCGTCACCGCCTGAGCCGTCCCAATGCCTGAACCCATCATCCGCATCGAGATCCCCGTGAACTCATCATCCACATCGAGATCCCCCCTGAACTCATCATCCACATCGAGATCCCCCAGGAGACAACCATGAGTGAGCGCACCGTCACCATCGGCTCGCGGGTGGGCCTGCACGCCCGGCCCGCCAGCCTGTTCGTCCAGGCCGCGGCCCGCCAGCCGGTCCCGGTGAAGATCGCCAAGCCCGGCGGGGACCCCGTCGACGCCCGCAGCATCCTGCTCGTGCTGGGGCTCGACGCCCGCGGCGGCGATGACGTGGTGCTGTCAGCCGATGGCGAGGGCGCCGACCAGGTCCTCGACGAGCTCAGCACCCTGCTGGCGTCAGACCTCGACTCCGAGGCGGCGTGACATGTCGCGCCGGCTGCACGGACTGGGCGTGAGCTCCGGCGAGGCGGCGGGGCCGGTGGCCCGCCTCGCTGCGCCACCGGCGCTGCCTGACGCCGCAGCGGCTCCCGACGACCCGGCCGCCGAGGCGGCCCGGGCGGCGGAGGCGCTCGGGGCGGTCGCCGACGAACTGGACGCGCGGGCGGCGGCGACCGAGGGCACGGCCCACGACGTGCTCGTCGCCCAGGCCATGATCGCGCGCGATCCGGTGCTCGCCGACGGTGTCGCCCAACGGGTCGCGACGGGCCAGGATGCTCCCCATGCGGTCGACGAGGCGTTCGCCGAGCACCGCCGGGTGCTGGAGTCGATCGGCGGCTACCTGGGCGAGCGCGCGGCCGACCTCCAGGATCTGCGCGACCGCGCCGTCGCCCACCTGCTCGGCCTGCCGATGCCGGGCGTGCCCGACCCGGGCCACCCGTTCGTGCTCGTCGCCGTCGACCTCTCCCCCGCCGACACCGCCACGCTCGATCCGGCCACCGTGCTGGGGATCGTCACCGAGCAGGGCGGCCCCACCGGTCACACCGCGATCCTGGCCAAGCAGCTGGGGATCCCCGCGGTGACCGCCTGCGCCGAGGCCGGCGTGCTGCTCGACGGCCGGCCCGTGCTCGTCGACGGAGACCACGGCGAGGTGATCGCCGACCCCAGCCCGGCCGAGGTCGACGAGGCCCGCCGCCGGAGCGACGCCCGCGCCGCCCGCCGGTCGGCCAGCAGCGGTCCCGGCACGACCGCCGACGGCCATCCCGTCCCGCTGCTGGTCAACATCGGCGGCCCGGCCGACCTGACCGCGGCCGCCGTCACCGACGCCGAGGGCGTCGGGCTGCTGCGCACCGAGTTCATGTTCCTCGACCGCTCCACCGCGCCCACGCTGGCCGAGCAGGAGGCCGCGCTGACCGAGGTGTTCCGCGCCTTCGCGCCCCGCCGCGTGGTCGTCCGCACCCTGGACGTCGGCGCCGACAAGCCGCTGCCCTACGTCGCCCAGGCCGACGAGCCCAACCCGGCGCTCGGCGTCCGCGGGCTGCGCCTGGGCCGCACCCACCCGGAGCTGGTCGACGAGCAGCTGGAGGCGATCGCCCGGGCCGCGCGTTGCAGTGAAGCCGAGGTGTGGGTCATGGCGCCAATGGTCGCCACCCCCTCCGAGGCCAAGGCGTTCGCCGACGCCGCCCATGCCCGTGGCCTGGAGCAGGCCGGGGTGATGGTGGAGGTGCCGTCCGCTGCGCTCTGCGCGCACGATGTCCTGGCCGTCGCCGACTTCGCCAGCATCGGCACCAACGACCTGGCCCAGTACACGCTGGCGGCGGACCGGCTGGCCGGCTCGCTGGCCGAGCTGCTGGACCCCTGGCAGCCGGCGCTGCTGCGGCTGATCGAGATGACCGGCCGGGCCGGAACCGCCACCAACCGCGCCGTCGGCGTCTGCGGCGAGGCCGCCAGCGACCCCCTTCTGGCCCTGGTGCTGGTGGGACTCGGGGTCACCAGCCTGTCGATGGCGCCCGGCTGTCTGCCGGACGTTCGCGCCACGCTGGCCGAGCACACCCTGGAGCAGTGCCGGGCGCTGGCCGCCGCCGCCCTCGGGGCC
>JBPYFQ010000079.1:0-9950 GCA_051985625.1 Solirubrobacteraceae bacterium | reverse complement strand
GCGCCGGCTGGCTGGCGCTGCTGGCCATCAGTTCGCAGGTGGTGGGCTGGCTGCTCATCGGCTCCTCGCTCCCGCGGCTGCCGGCGGCGATCGGGTCGATGCTGTTGACCGTCCAGCCGATCGGCTCCGTCGTGCTGGCGGCGATCATCTTCGGCGAGTCGCCCAGCCCGCTGCAGTTGGCCGGGGTGGCGCTCGTGCTGGCCGCACTCCTCGTGGCCGGTCGCGCCCGCCCGCCCGGGCCGGCTGCGGCCGTGACGGCGCGGCCTCAGGAGCCGGCGGGCGAGCCGTGGCCGGCGGTTGCGGGATCGGCTCGCCGGGGTTCTGGTTAATCTCGTCGCGGTGTCGCTCGTCGCTCACTCGCCCAGGTGCGCCGGGGACGGCGCGCAGCGGGCGATCCCCGCCTCGTAGGCGCCGGCCAGGGCCGGAGCGATGACATCCGGCGAGGTCAGCCGTCGCGCCTGCGCCAGCGCTCGCTGCCCGGCCGACGGGTCGGCCCGGATGTGCCGGATCACCTCGGCCAGTGACTCGGCGTCACCGGGGGCGGCCAGCCACTCGTCAGGCACCAGTTCGGGCACCCCGCCGACGCGGGTGGCCGCCACCGGTATCCCAGCGGCCATCGCCTCCGCGGCGGCCAGCCCAAACGTCTCCGCCGAGCGGGACGGCATCAACGCCACCGCTGCACCGCGCCGCAGGTCTGCCAGTTCGGCGGGAGCAACGTGGCCGGCGAACGTGACCGCGTCCCCGCCCGCCTGTGATTCCAGTCGCCGGCGCTCGGGCCCATCCCCGGCGATGACAAGCGGGATCCCGGCCCGGCGACAGGCGTCGATCGCCACGTCGACGCCCTTCTCCGGCACCAGGCGCCCGGCCACCAGCGCATGCCGGCCGAGCGTGTTCGGAGGCGCGTCGGCCAGGTCCCGGACCACGTTCGGGACCACGAACGTGGCGCCGAGGGGCGCGCCCAGCTGCTGGAGGCGCGCGTGGGCGAAGCGGCTGGGCGTGATGAACGCGTCCACCTGATCGGCCAGCCGCCGCTGCCAGGTGGCCAGCCCGGCGCCGTAGGCGACGGCCTCGGCGGTCGAGCCCCGGCACTTGAGCAGCACCCCGGGAAGCGTGTTGCGGCCGTGACAGCGGGTGCACTCGTGGCCGTCGCGAAAGCAGATGCCGATGGCGCACACCAGGCGGTACTGATGCAGGTGCAGGACGACGGCGGCGCCGGCCGCCCGCGCGGCGGCCAGGGCGCGCCAGCCGTAGGTGGGGTGGAGGTTGTGGGCGTGGACGATGCGCGCCCGCGTGCGCCGGACCGCCCGGGCCACCTCGTCGGGGTGCAGGCCGCCGGCGAGCAGGCCGGCGGCGGCGCGGCTCCCGCCCACGGCCGCCGAGTCACGGGTCAGGATCTCGGCGTCCTCGCCGAGATGCTCGCGCACCAGCCAGGCCAGGTCCTCGACGGCGCGTTCCTCCCCGCCGGGCGCCCGGTAGCGATGGTGCAGGAACAGGATCAGGATCGGCAGCTAAGCGGAAACGGGACGACCGTGTCGCCCGGGCGGCGCGGCGGCTCCGGCGCTACCGGCGCGGGGTGGCGCGGGGCTGGGGAACCGCATCTGTGGAGGGCGACACGGACCGGGGTTCGGCCACGTCGAGCAGGAACCGCTCCAAGGCGTCGAGCCGAGCGCTCCAGGCGTAGGCGGCCGCCGTATCGATGCCCTCGCGCCCAAGCCGTTGGCGGAGATCCTCGTCGGACAGAAGGCGCGACAGGGCCTGCGCCACCTCGCCGGCGTCCGCCGCCGGCATGAGGCAGTTGTGCCCGTCGATGCAGAAGTCGCGGTTCCCGTGCGCATCAGTGCATACGACCGCGGCGCCGGTGGCCATAGCTTCCAGCGGCGGGAGGCAGAAGCCCTCGTGAACCGAGGTCTGGACGAACACCGTGGCCGAATTGAGAAGCTCGTTGACCTCGTCGTCGGAGGGCGAGGTCACGTAACGGATGCCAGGTTCACTGGCGAGCTGAGGCTCGATACCGAACAGGCACAGCTCCGGCCGCGGGGTGGGCAGCCGCCGCCACGCCTCGAGGGTGAGGCCGAGGTTCTTCAACGGGTTGGAGCGGCCCAGGGCCAGGATCATGTCCTGGCGACGCGTCGCCGCCGGCAGGGGCCGGAAGGTGTCCAGGTCGATGCCCGGCGGGATCAGGGCCGAGCGGAGTCCGAGCTCCTCGAGCCGTGCCTGGTTCCACGAGGAGATCGTCATGTACCGGAACTCATGCCGGTACGAGGCGAGGACGCGGTGTCGCATCTCCGCGCTGTTCGGGTAGTAGCTGGTCTCGATGTCCTGGACGAAGTAGACCGGGATGCCGTGCAGGACGCTTCCGTCCCAGACCGCTGCCGCCGTGTTCCACCAGGTGGCGATCTTGATGGCGTCGACCGGTGCGAGAGCCTCCACGAGGGCTGGGTAGGACTCGAAGGTTCGTATCGGGGCCCGGAGGTCAAACCAGACGGGTGGCCCGGCGAGAGTCCAGAGCTCGACATCGTGACCGCGGTCCAGGAGTCCGTTGAGGTGCTCGAACACGTCGCGATGGCCACCGCCGACGCCGGTGTCCTCGGTGACGTAGATGACACGGAGGCGGCCGTCCGGGGTTCGGACCTCGCGCGCGTCGAAGAACGTGCCCCAGCGGCTCCAAAACACCCGCTGCGACTCCCGCTCGGGTTCGCGGACGCCCCAACCACGGGTGACCGATTCCAAGTGGACGAACTCAGCCGCCGGGGAGTAGAAGACCCGGTAGCCGGACTGCCAGGCCCGGAGGCAGTAGTCGACGTCCTCGTAGGCCATCGGGAAGGCCTCGTCGAATAGCCCGATCTCGTCGATGAGCTCGCGTCTGATGTACATGCACGCACCCGTGACCGCGAGCACGGGCTGGGTGATCGCGGCCGGACCCCAGGAGCGCGGCATGAATCGGAACCGGTGGTCGAACCACTCCGGATGGTCCGGGTGCCGGACCGTGCCGCCGAACTGAATCCGGCCATCCTCGTAGAGCAGCTTCGCGCCGACAATCCCGATGTCGTCAGCCAGGGACGCCGTGTACTGGAGAGCGGCCAGCCAGCCCCTTCTGGCCAGGGTGTCCGAGTTGAGGATGACCACGTCCGCGGTGGGGTCGGCGGCTTTGATCCCGCGGTTGACGTTCGCGGCGAAGCCGGCGTTGACGCCCCCTTCAATGATCGTGACGCCCTGGATCTGGCGCAGCTTCGCCACGTGCTCCGGGCCGCTGGCGTCGTCGGTCACCACAATGCGCACGCGGCTCGGATCGCTCGTGGCGCGGATGCTTTTGACGAGCTGCTTGACCCGAGCGGCGTCGCGGTAGGAGGGAATTACGATCGTCACCGGGCGCCCCTCGCGCCGGTACCAGCCGCGCGCGACACCATCCGGCCGCGCGCCGCGGCGGTGCCGGGCCCGGTCACGCAGCGGTGTGAACCGAAGAGGGAACATGATCAGCCGGTAGGCCAGCGACCGGCCGCCGTGGTTCCGATACGTCAGGACGAGGCGCTCTCGCAGGCTGAAGCGGCGCAATGGCTCGGGCGTGGGTGGCTGAGTAGGGGGCTCGGTTTCGCTCATGGCTTGGGGCGGCCGGCGGCATGCTTTTGTCGCCAGCGAGCCGTCCGGCGAGGATATCCGCCGCCGCTCCCCAGGCCCGGCTGACGGGCCGCCCGTCGCGACACCGGGGCCATTTTGCAGGCTCTATGCTCCGCCGCCGGATGCGAGCCAGCGTTGTCATCGCGACGACCAACCGCAGCGCGAGCTTGCGAGTCCTGCTCGATGCTCTCCGGTACCAGACGTTTCACGACTTCGAGGTCGTCGTCGTGATGGGGCCGTGCCAGGACGACACCGCCGAGATGCTGGCCGAGCGGGCGGAGTGGCTTCGGGTCGTGCCAAACGACGAGCTGAACCTCAGCAAATCGCGAAATCTGGGCATCGATCAAGCCGCCGGCGACGTCGTCGCATTCATCGATGACGACGCCATCCCCGAGCCGCGCTGGCTGGAGGACCTCCTTGCCGCCTATTCGGAGGACGAGGAGGTGGGTGGAGTCGGCGGCCTGGTCTACGACACCACCGGGGTCAACCTCCAGTACCGCTATGCGGTCTGCGACCGAGTGGGGGCAACGGACTTCGACCGGCAGCCTCCCCTCGACGACTTCTGCCGTCCCGGAGCGGACCCCTGTATCTATCTCCAGGGAACCAACATGAGCTTTCGCAGAGAGGTGCTCGAGGCGGTCGGGGGGTTTGACGAGAACATCGAGTACATCTACGACGACGTCGATATCGCGATGCAGGCGACCGACCTGGGCCGGCTCGTTCGCCCGCTCCAGCGCGCAGCCGTTCACCACAAGGTCCTGCCCAGCGGCCTCCGGCGCGAGAAGGCCCAGATCACGGATCCCTACGTCCTGGTCAAGAACCGCGCGTACTTCGCCCTTCGGGCCGGAATGCCGCACCGGCCGGTGGCGGAGATCGTCCGGCGACTGACCGACCAACTCGATCTGCTCCGGGCTCAAGCCCGCCACGCCGAACGTCACGGCCAGTTCAGCGGCGAGGAGGCTCGGAGGTTCCAAGAGCGGATGGAGGCCGGATTCCAAGCCGGCTTCACGCAGGGCGTGGCGGGTCAGCGGGCCGGAAGATCTCTCGCCCCGAAGGATGCCGCGGCGTTCAAGGCCTATCCGGTGCTGGATGCCGGCGAGCGGCGTCTCACCTGTTGCATGGTGTCGCTCGACTACCCACCGAAGCCGATGGGCGGCATCGCTCGCTACACCGTCGACCTCGCGCGCGGGTTCGCCGCTCGGGGCCACCAGGTCCACGTGGTGACGCAGGCGGATCCTCCGTACCGGCTTGAGTTCGAAGACGGGGTGTGGATCCATCGCTACCCGGGCGGGGAGCGACTGGTGCCCGCTCTCACGGGCCATCCACTCAAGGCCAACCTGGCGCACGTGGTCGCCGCGTGGCGGGCGGTCGCCAACGCAGACCGCCGGTTCTCGCTTGATCTCGTCGCCGGCAACGTGTGGCTCGCTGAGGTGTTGGGTTGCGCCCTGGACCCGCGGTGGCCGACCGTCATGACACTCAGCACCCCCATGCGGACGATCGCCGCCACCCAGCCGGCTGTGGCAGCCAAGCCCGAGGTCCCCGGGCAGATCGCTTTGGAGGACGCGGCGCTGCGTCGCGCTGATCAACTGCATCCGCTCTCCCAGGCGAACCTGCGCCAGGTCCGCGAGCACGCGCCCGCTGCCTCCCCCATCCCGGCTGAGGTGCTGTGGCTGGGGATGCCGGATCGTGCCCGCGGGGGATGCGACCCCCCCGTTCACGAGGGTGTCGAGATCCTGTTCGTTGGGCGACTGGAACCCCGCAAGGGAGTGGACACGCTGATCCAGGCCGCCGTCGATGTCCTCCGGAGCCGGAGCGATGCTCGGCTGCGGATGGTGGGAGCCGACAACCCGTACGCGTCCGACGACCCCCGGCCCTACCGGGACCGGGTTGCGGAAGAGCTGGCCTCCGAGCCCGAGGTCCTGCGCCGGATCAGCTTCGAAGGTGAGGTGAGCGAGGCGATGCTGGACGAGCACTTCCGGGAATGCGACATCTTCTGCGCGCCCTCGCGCTATGAATCGTTCGGCCTGATGAACCTCGAGGCCATGATGTTCTCGCGGCCCGTGATCAGCTGCCGAGCGGGAGGGATCCCCGAAGTCGTGGACGACGGCGAGACGGGACTTCTCGTGGAGCCAGACGATGCCCGGGCCCTGGCCGATGCTCTTCGCACGCTCATCGACGACCCGGATCTGCGGCGGCGCATGGGGGTGGCCGCTCGGCGACGCTACGAGTCCGAGTTCACGAACGACATCGCGGTCCAACGAATCCTGGGTCTCTTCCAAGAGGTCGCTCACCGGTCCGGTCGCAGTGATGTGACCGCGGACGATGCCGAAGCGGCAGTCCAGCGCGGCCTGGCGGACGTGATACGCGAGCTCGGAGGGGTGGACGACCCCGATGCGGCGGCGGAGCAGCTCGTCGACCCGGTGGCCTTTCCCGAGGACTACATGGCCGCGATCGCGCGCCTGCGTGATCTGGATGACCACCAGTTCGTGAACGGCCTGTACCAAGCGATCCTGCATCGCTCGCCCGACGTCGATGATCTGGCCTACCGCGCCGACAAAGCGGCCGGGGGCGAGCAGGACCGCCTGGAGCTCGTCCATGAGGTGGCGACCAGCGACGAGGCGGCGCTCCGCGGCGTCGATACGCGGTTCCTGCAGCGGCTGGCGCCGACGGTCCGCGGCGACCTGGCGGATGGGATCAACGGAGTCGGCCCCCCGCGCCCCAGCCGCTCCACGCGCATCCTCCAGCGGGCGTGGAGCGCGCCGGCGACCCAGCGCGCGCGAAGAATGGGTCAGCGTGTGCTGCGCGACCCGCGGGTCCGCGGCTTGGAGCAGGACGTCCGGGGCCTTCGAAATCAGATCGAGACGGTGACACGTCTGACGGCGGAGCTGCGCGAGCTCAACGGCCAGCCGAACGATCTCGGGTGGCCGGTCCGCAGCGGATCGTTCGGCACCTACCTGGGCAATGGCCGGGTCCTGGTGGGGCTGAGGTGGGGTGGCATGCTGCTCGTCCCGGCTGACGATCTCAGCCTCACGCCGGAATTGGTTACGCGCGGGATTTACGAGGAGCCGTTCACGCGTTATCTCATGCGCACGCTCACGGTGGGGCAGACGGCGGTCGACGTGGGCGCGAACGTCGGCATGTACACCGTTCTGATGGCGGCCCTGGTCGGTACACAGGGTCACGTCGTAGCGTTTGAGCCCAACCCGGACGTTCTTCCCTTTCTACGTGAGAACGTGGCGGTGAACTGGCTGAACGAGCAGGTGACCATCCGGCCGACCGGAGCGGCTGCGGGACCGGGGACAACCACCCTGTACGCCACGGAGCGCTTTCGCGGGAACAGCTCACTTCTCCAGCCCGGCCCGGCGTACTTCACGCATACGCCGATGGACACGGTGCGCGAGGTCGAAATCCAGCTGGAGAGCCTGGACCAGAGCCTTGACCAGGTCGGCCGCGTCGGCCTCATCAAGATCGATGTGGAGGGCGCAGAGCACCTGGTCCTCCAGGGCATGAGCGAGCTGGTAGCCGGCCAGCGGGTCGACCGCGTCGCGTTTGAGGTTTACCGGGAGCGCATGGGAGAGCCCTGGGTGGAGTTCAGCTCGATCCTGCGCCGCTACGCCGCGAACGGCTGGCGGTTCCACGACATCGCGGGCGACGGCACGCTGACGATCCTGGACCTGGAACAGGTGCTCTCAGTCGGGCGCTACAGCCAGATCGTGATGTGCGCGCCGTGGCTCAGGGATTAGGCCACGCCGTCAGGCGCGGCGGTCGCGAACGGCCCGTCCGGCCGCGCGCAGTGGAGCCGTCAGCCGCCAGCTCTTGGAGTTGCGAATCTCGTCGAACTGTCGCTGGCTTTCGATGACGGCGGCGCGGAGCTCGTCCACCGGCGACTCCGGTGGCTCGGCGGACAGCGCCGGCGGCCCCCCGGCGGACAGCGCTTCCCGCACCCGGCCCGGACCGCTCGGGCCGTCAGCCCGTTCCTGGGCGATGAGCGTGTCGCGCACCGGCGCGATGAGTTCGAACATCGTGTAGGCGCCCTGGTCGGCCGTGGGGGCAGGCGATTCCGGCGAGCGGGTGGGCCCGACCACTATGAGGCCGAGACCGCCCCACAGCTGATGATGGAAAGGGCCACCGTAGTTGAGCCGGCCGGACACGAAGTTCAGGTCCAGGTAGGCGACCTTCGGCTCGGCCGCAGCATCGATCCGCTCCAGCCCGGAACGGACGATGTCGTTCATGGTGTCGTGGACGACGATGACGGTGTTCTCGATCGCTGCCGAGTTGAGAAGATCACGAAGGTCGCGCTCCACCCCATCCGCGGTATGGTCGCCGTCGACGAGGACGAAGTCGACCTTCGCCCCTTCTGCGGCCAGCTTCGCGAGCACCTCCGGGAGCAGTTGATGGTTGTCACCGGTGTGGAAGGTGACGTTGGGAACGGTCGTGACGTCAAACGTCGGGGGGACGAGGTCGAACGACAGGACCTGTTCGCTGTGCCGGGCAATGCCCCTCAGCGATCCGCCTTCGGCGGTGCCGATCTCGATCGCGAGGCGGGGCTTGACCTGCGCCAGCACGCCTTCGAGCGCGGCCCGCTCGCCCGGTGTCATCTGCCACGGGACGTTGTCCAGAATCGGAAGCATGTTGTTGGTCGGCCCCGCACGAGCGGGGGAGCGGGCCAGGCGAGCGGCATGCTAGCGGGGGCGCCGGTTCCGGCGCGATCTGGGTTGGCCGTCAGCCGCAGTCGGCGCCGCGCGTTGACGTGTGCAAGCCGGTGGTGTAAGTTCGGCGTCAACACCGAGGGGCAAAGCTCAGCCGCGAGCGGTCCGCCGGCTGGGGCGTGCAGAGGGGGCAACATCATGAAGAGACGGACGGTTGTATCGGCGTTCGCAGCCGCGCTGACACTGCTGGCCTCACTGGTCGGCGCAACGTCTGCGCTGGCGTTTGTGAACTGGCCCGGCTATCAGTTCGACAACGGTCACTCGTCGCTGAACAGCGCAGCCACGGCGATCACACCCACGCAGGCCGCCGCGCTCGCGCCCGCCTGGACGATCGCCCCGGCAGGAGGCTTCGAATCGAGTCCCGTGGTCTACAACGGATCGATCTACATCGGCTCGAAGGTCGGGACCTTCTATCAGCTCAACGAGACGACGGGCGCGGTCGTCCACAGCGTGAAGCTGGGCACCGAGCAGGCCTGTAGTAAGTCGACCTATCACTACGGCATAGAGGCCACTGCGACTGTGGCGCCGGATCCCAACCGTGCGGGGGCGCCGACGGTGTATATCACCGGTGCCAACGGCACAACCACCGGCAAGGGAGGCATCTACCTGTGGGCGCTTGACGCCAGCACGCTGAAGCCGGTCTGGACAACCGACCCGGTCGCGGTCGACACGGAGGTGGGTGCCCTCGCCTGGGCGTCACCCGTGGTGGCGAACGGAACCATCTCGGTCGGCATCGCCTCGGGCTGCGACAAGCCGCTGGTGACCGGCGGCATTGGCGTGTTCAATCAAGCCACGGGTACGTTCGTCGGCCGTTACATGAGCGTGCCGGCGGGCGTACTGGGAGCATCAATCTGGTCGACCCCGGCGGCCTCTGGTTCCTCCACCTGGGTGGCAACCGGCAACGCTGCCCAGATGTCGGGCGCAGTCCAGGGCGACTCGTTCTCGATCGTCCGCCTGCAGGGGGCTACCAAACAGGACATCTGGACGGTGCCGCGCCAGGCGGGCACCGATTACGACTTCGGAGCCACGCCGACGCTGTTCAGCGGTCTGATCGGCACGACGGCAACGCCGATGATCGGCGATTGCAGCAAGAACGGGACGTTCTACGCCCTCCGGAGCCAATCGCTGAGCAGCGGACCGGTATGGACCTACCCGCTGGCGGTCAAGGGCGGCTTGTGCAACAGCGGCGGCGTCTGGGACGCGGGTGCGAACCAGCTCATCCTGGGGAGCACAAAGACGCCCAACGGACATCCGGGATCGATCCAGGCGCTGTCTCCGGACGCCGCCCCCGCGAGCCGGCTCCTCTGGCAGTCGTATCTCCCGTGCGCGGTCGAAGGCCCACCGGCCATGGACGGAGCGGGCGTCCTCGCGGTCGACACCTACGGGAGTAGTACTTGTTCGACCGGGAGCTCGCAGCAGCTCTATCTGTACAACGCTCACGTCACGGTGCCCAACGGCACCGGGCCCCCGGCTCCGCAGCTGCTCAAGACGATCAGTCTGGGCGGTTTTTCGGTCTTCGCTCAGCCGAGCTTCGCCGACGGCTACCTGTTCGTGGCGACCGAGCACAACCTGACGGCCTACCACTGAGGTAGGCGCAGCTGAGACGAGCGGTGTCCTGGGCCCCGC
>JBPYFQ010000078.1:0-3489 GCA_051985625.1 Solirubrobacteraceae bacterium | reverse complement strand
TGAGCACCGACTTGATGGCCGCCAGGTTCAGCTTGTCGACGCTGCGCAGGTAGGCGATCCGCTCGATGCGGCGCACCTGCGCGGTGTCGAAGAGCCGGATCCCGCCCCGGGAGCGGCTGGGCTGGATCAGGCCCTGCTGCTCCCATAGCCGGATCGTGCCCGGGCTGACGCCCGCGCGCCGCGCGGCGTCGCCGATCGTCCACGCGAAAGCTGGCTCATCGGCCACAGCTTCACCACTTTGTCTTGCTCAGCGGTACCTTTCATGTGCCGCTAGTAATCTACACCCGAACTGGAGATTTACTGTAAAACACGCCGTCAGAAGGGCGCGTCAAGGTTCGATGCGGTCGCGTTCGGCGACTAGCTGGAGGGCGACGTCGATGATCATGTCCTCCTGGCCGCCCACGTAACCAGCCTCGCCGACGCGCTGCAGGATCTCGTGGGCGGGGACCTTGTAGCGCTCCGCGGCCCGCTCGGCGTGCAGCAGGAAGCTCGAGTACACGCCCGCGTAGCCCTGGGTGATCGCGCCGCGATCGGCGAACGGGAGCCGGTGCAGGAAGGGGCGGACCACGTCTTCCGCCGCCGCGAGGGCGCCCTGCACGTCCACGCCGGTCGGGATACCGAGCCGCTCGAATGTCGCGACGAGCACCTCGGTGGGAGAGTTGCCCGCGCCCGCGCCGAGGGCGCACAGCGCACCGTCGACTTGGAGCGCGCCGTTCTGCGCGGCCAGCACCGAGTTGGCGATACCGAGCGAGAGGTTCTGGTGGCCGTGGAAGCCCACCTGAGCCTGGTGGCCGACCTCCTTGACGAGCGCAGCCACCCGGGTCTGGGCCTCGCCGAGCACCAGCGCGCCAGCCGAGTCGACCACGTAGACGCACTGGGCGCCGCCATCGACCATGACCCGCGCCTGCTTCGCCAGCTCCTCCGGGCCGATCCGGTGAGACAGCATCAGGAAGCCGACCGTTTCCATGCCCATGTCGCGGGCGGCGGCGAAGTGCTGCAGCGACACGTCCGCCTCCGTGCAGTGCGTGGCGATCCGGGCGACGGAGGCGCCCGCATCGCGTGCCTTCCGCAGGTCCTCGATCGTGCCGACGCCGGGCAGCAGCAGCACGGCGATCCTTGCGGCCCTGGCCTCGTCCACGGCGGCGGAGACCAGCTTGATGTCGTCCTCGGCGGAGAACCCGTAATTGAACGACGAGCCGCCCAGCCCGTCGCCGTGGGTGACCTCGATGACCTCCACGCCGGCGCTGTCCAGGGCGTGCACGACACCGCGGACCTGCTCCTCGGTGAACCGGTGCGCCATCGCATGGCTGCCGTCGCGGAGCGTCGAGTCGGTGATGCGGATCTTCTGCGGGGGCTGCGCTTCAGCGGCGCTCATGCGTTCACCTTCCTGGCGGCGAGCAGCTCGCCCACCCGGGCGGCTGCGGCAGTCATGATGTCCAGGTTGCCGGCCCACGGCGGAAGGTAGTCACCGTGGCCGCGGACCTCCAGGAACACCGCGACCCGGGCCATGCCGTTCCAGATGTCGCGGGGCTCGTCGTACTGCGGCTCGGCACGCAGCGTGTAGCCCGGCACGTATTGCTTGACCTCTTCCACCACCTTCTCGATGGACGCGGTGATGGCGGCGGTGTCCGCGTCCGCCGGGACCGCGCAGAAGACCGTATCCCGCATGATCATCGGGGGGTCCACGGGGTTGAGGATGATGATCGCCTTGCCACGCTGCGCGCCGCCGACCTTCTCGATCGCGTGCGCGGTCGTCTCGGTGAACTCGTCGATGTTGGCGCGGGTGCCGGGGCCGGCGGACCGCGAGGCTATCGATGCGACGATCTCTGCGTAGCGGACAGGGACGACGGAGGACACGGCGTTCACAATCGGGATCGTGGCCTGTCCGCCGCAGGTGATCATGTTGAGGTTCGGTTCGTCGGACACGGAATCGAGGTTCACCGGAGGGCATACCAACGGTCCCATGGCGGCCGGGGTCAGGTCGATGGCCGTGATCCCGGCGTCCTGGTATTTGGGGGCGTTCGCCAGGTGGGCCTTCGCGGACGTGGCCTCGAAGACTAGGTCCGGCAGGACGTCTTGGGCGATGAGCCAGTCAACGCCTTCGGCGGAGGCAGGCACTCCAAGGTCCCGGGCGCGGGCCAGGCCGTCCGAGGCGGGGTCCACGCCGACCATCGAGTGCACCTCGATGAGGTCGCTGCGCAGCAGCTTGACGAGCAGGTCGGTGCCGATGTTGCCAGGCCCGACGATCGCGGCGGTGAGTTTGCTCACTTGCCCTCCAGCTCCGAGAACGTGATGCTGACCGTGCCAATCCGGTCGAACGTGGCGCTGATCGTGTCGCCCGGGTTGATCGGGATAGCGGCGGTGACGGAGCCGGGCAGGATCACGTGGCCCGCCTCCAGCGCCACGCCGCGCTCCCCGAGCACGTTGGCCAGCCAGACGAGGGCGTTGACCGGCGAGCCGCCGAGCACCGCGCCGCCTGCGCCGGTGTCCACCAGTCGGCCGTTGCGGTACAGCAGGCAGCCGGTGAGCGACAGGTCGAGGCTTTCCGGCCGGACAGGCCGGCTGCCGAGGACCAGGCCGCCGCTGGACGCGTTGTCGGCGATCGTGTCCGGCAGGGTGATCTTCCAGTCGGCGATGCGGGAGTCGATGATTTCCAGGGCAGGCAGGACGAAGTCAACGGCGGCCACGACCTCGGCGACAGTCACGCCGGGTCCGGAAAGGGGACGCCCCAGGACGAACCCGATCTCCGGCTCGGCCCTTGGCTGTAGGAACCGCGTGATGTCGGTCGTGATGCCCTCAGGAAGGAACATGCTGTCAAGGAGGACTCCGAAGTCCGGCTGGTTCACCCCCAGCTGCCTCTGCATCGCCATCGAGGTCAGCCCCACCTTGTGGCCCTTCACGACCGCGCCAGCCGAAGTCCACGCCGTCACCTGGGCGAGCTGGATCGCGTAAGCGTCGTCTACCGACATTCCGGAGTATGTCGTCGTGAGCGGCGGCACGGGAGTGCGGCTGGCGTACGCGTCCAGCAGCGTTCCGGCAGCCTTTGTGACCGAGTCCGCGTCCATGAGGAAGGATCCTTTCGTCGTTCCTGGCTGTCAGAAGAGCGTGAGGTAGCGCTCGACCTCCCAGTCGGTCACTGCCGAGTGCCAGGCGCGGAACTCCTCCCGCTTGACCTGTGCGTAGTAGTCGATGTAATCCCCGTCCGGGGTCTTGCCCAGCGCCTCGCGGAGCACCTCGTCGGTGACCAGTTCGTCGGCGGCGTGCAGCAGGGTCGGCGGCAGGGTTCGGATGCCGCGGGCGGCGACGACAGCAGGCGGCAGAGCGTGCAGGTTGTCGCGGTTCGGTTCTCCCGGGTCGAGGCCGCGATCGATGCCGTCGAGTCCGGCGGCCAGCTGGACCGCCATGGCTAGGTA
Organism: Solirubrobacteraceae bacterium; assembly: GCA_051985625.1. Classification (GTDB taxonomy): domain Bacteria; phylum Actinomycetota; class Thermoleophilia; order Solirubrobacterales; family Solirubrobacteraceae; genus Palsa-465. The sequence continues at coordinate 76 of JBPYFQ010000078.1, read as the reverse complement.
CGGGTTGGCCGCGCCGTCGCAGGCGCGGTTCTCCACCCGCCCGCTGTCGGGGACGCGGAGCATCTGGGTCCGGTTG
>JBPYFQ010000077.1:0-3668 GCA_051985625.1 Solirubrobacteraceae bacterium | reverse complement strand
ACCAGATCACCATGGCCGGCCTGGCCGCCACCCGCCTGTTCGCCGCGGCCGGCGCCGGGGGGATCGCGCTGACGGCATGGGCGCTGCGGCGCTCCGGGATGGAGCCGCGGATCGTGGCCTGCCGGCTCATTGCCTTCACGGCGCTCATCTACGGCGTGTTCATGGCGACGCTCGTCGTGGTCGGGCTCGGCCTGTACCTGGGGGTGTTCCCCGGGCAGGCCCCGTTCGCCATCACCGTGATTCCGGCCATCTTCGGCGCGGTGGTGATCACGATCTTCCTGGCCGTGTCCCTGGTCCCTGGGGACTTCGACGGACTGGTCGCCCGCTGGTCGCACGGGGGGCGCCTGGGCCGGCTGGGCCGGCTGGCCAGCCAGGCCGCCGCGGCCCCAGCCGCCGCGGCCAGCGGCATCCGGACCGCGATCTCGCTCGTGCGCTCCGGCGACTGGGCGCTATTGGGGGCGGTGGGCTGGTGGGGCTTTGACATCGCCGTCCTGTGGGCCTGCTTTCACGCGTTCGGCGGATCGCCGCCCACGGCGGTCGTGGTCATGTCGTATTTCGTGGGGATGCTGGGCAACGTGCTCCCGCTGCCGGGCGGCATCGGCGGGGTGGACGGCGCCATGATCGGGGCGTTCTCGGCGTTCGGCATCGCTCCGGATCTCGCCGTCGTGGCGGTGTTGGCCTACCGGGCGCTGGCCTTCTGGCTGCCGACACTTCCCGGTGCGGTGGCGTACCTTCAGCTACGGCGGACCGTGCACCGCTGGCGCAGCGAGACCAGCCCGAGCTATACTTAATGAAGTAATGGAACAGCCAATCGAGAACGTGATCATCATCGGCAGCGGCCCGGCCGGTTATACGGCCGCCCTGTACACGGCGCGCGCCGAGCTCTCGCCGCTGGTCATCGAGGGGTTCGCGTGGGGCGGCCTCCTCCAGCAGACGACCGATGTGGAGAATTACCCCGGCTTCCCCGCGGGAATCATGGGCCCGGAGCTCATGCAGCAGTTCCGGGACCAGGCCGAGCGCTTCGGAGCGCGGCTGGAGACCGACGACGTGACGTCCGTCGAACTGTCCCGGGACGGATCCGAGCCCCACAAGGTGTGGGTCGGCGACGACCTCCACCTGACGCGCGCCGTGGTCCTGGCCATGGGCGCCGAGCACCGCAAGCTCGGGGTGCCGGGTGAGCAGGAGCTGTCCGGGCGCGGCGTCAGCTACTGCGCCACCTGCGACGCGGCCTTCTTCAAGCAGGCGCCGACGCTCATCGTGGGCGGCGGCGACTCGGCGATGGAGGAGGCGATGTTCCTGGCCAAGTTCGCCTCCAAGGTGGCGATCGTGCACCGGCGTGACGAGTTCCGGGCCTCGGCGATCATGCTCGACCGGGCCCGCCAGGTGCCGAACATCGAGTTCATCACCCCGTACGTGGTCGACGAGTTCATCGCCGGCGACAACAAGTCCCTGGCCGTGGCGCGGCTACGCCACACCGGCGACGACTCGACTCGTGACCTGGAGATCACCGGCGCGTTCATCGCCGTCGGCCACGATCCCCAGTCCCAGCTCATCCAGGGTCAGGTCGACACCGACGACGGCGGCTACGTCCTCACCGAGGGGCGCTCGACGCTCACCAACGTCCCGGGCGTGTTCGCCGCCGGCGACCTCGTCGACCACACCTATCGCCAGGCGATCACCGCGGCGGGCACCGGGTGCCAGGCGGCGCTCGACGCCGAGTGGTACCTGCGGGACACGGCCCCTTTCGATAGCTCCGCGCGGGTCGCCGCCTCCTGAGTTCCGCCCGCGGCGGCGGGTGGCGTCGCGGGGGAAATACCGGTCAGGAATCGAGAAGCGCCGGCCATGAGCCGGTCCTACATTGGTCGTCACCGCTCATTCGAGTTCACCCACGACCTTCAGGAGTGATCATGGCTGACTCTTCCACCCAGGGGATCAAGGTTGTGCTGCATCCCGTCTCCGATCTGGAGCAAGCCAAGGCGCTGTACGCCGCGCTGCTCGGTGCCGCCCCCACCGCCGACTCGTCCTACTACGTTGGCTTCGACGCCGGCGGCGAGCACATCGGGTTGGTGCCGGGCGGCGGCCCACAGAAGTACGCCTCACCGGTCGCCTTCTGGGAAGTGGCGGACATCGAGGCCAAGCTGGCCGAGGTGACTGCCGCGGGCGCCACCGTCAGCGAGCCCGCCCACGACGTCGGCGGTGGCCGCCTGGTGGCCACCGTCACCGACTCGGACGGCAACATGCTCGGTCTCCTCCAGGACCCGGTGGCGTAGGCGCCGATCCGCGCGCCCGGAACGTTCCGGGCGCGCCTACGGCGTCAGGACGATCTTCAGGGCCTCGTGGCGATCGTAGATCGCGTAGGCCTCGGGGGCCTGGTCGAGGGGCAGGTGGTGAGTCACCAGGGGCGTGGGGTCGAGCGCGCCGGCGGCGAGCATGCCGAGCACGCGATCGACGTGGCCGATGACGTTCGCCTGGCCGCCGCGCAGCGTGAGCGCCTTGATCCAGACCAGTCCCATATGCACCTGGGCGGGCTCGGCGTAGACGCCGATGGCGACGACCGTGCCGGCGTTGCGGGTCAGGCGGATGGCCAGATTCAGGGCGTCCGGATGGCCGACGGCGTCGACGGCCGCGTCGACGCCGCGGCCCGCGGTCAGCTGCCGGGCGACGTCACGCGGGCTGTCCTCGGTGAGGTGCACCGCCGTCGCGCCGAAGCTGCGGGCCATCTCCAGCCGGGCCGGCACCGTGTCGATCGCCAGCACCGGGCCGGCCCCGGCGGCGAGCGCCACCTGGACCGCGCACAGGCCGACCGGTCCCAGCCCCAGCACCGCCAGGCTGTCGCCCGGCCTCACGCCGCTCTCCTCCACGGCGTGGTAGCCGGTGCCCATGACGTCGCCGGCGAACAGCGCCACGTCGGTGGACACCGCGTCCGGGACGGGCCGCAGCGTCATGTTGGCCATCGGCACTAGCGCCTGGTCGGCCTGGGTGCCCTGCAGGGAGCCGAGCAGCTCGCCGTGGCCGAACACCCTCCCGCGGTCGCACTTGTGGTACCAGCCGCGCATGCAGTAGAAGCACGAGCCGCAGGCGGTGTGAAAACAGCCCAGCACACGGTTGCCCACCTTCACCCGCGTGACGTCGTCGCCCGCCGCGGTGACCGTCCCGACGAACTCGTGGCCGATCGTGAAGCCGGGCTCCATCTTCACGCGCCCGTGGTAGATGTGCAGATCCGAGCCGCAGATGCCGCTCGCCTCGATCGCGACGACGGCCTCGTCGGGGCCGGTCAGCTCCGGCGCCGGCCGTTCGTCGACGCGGACCTCGTGCGGAGCCTGAAACGTGACCGCTCTCATGGCGCCTCGTAGGAGTAGAAGCCCTCGCCGGTGGCGCGGCCGAGGCGACCGGACCAGGCCAGCCGGCGCAGGAGCGGAGCGAGCCGGTAGCGCTCCTCGCCGCGCTCCAGGTACAGCGAGTCCAGCACGTTGAGGATGTGGTCGAGTCCGATCTCGTCGGCCCAGGCCAGGATCCCGCGCGGGTAGTTGAGTCCGAGGGTCATGCCGGCGTCGATGTCCTGGGCGCTACCCACACCTTCGCCGAGCGCAAACGCGGCCTCGTTGATGACCTGGCAGACGATGCGTCCCAGGACCAGGCCCGGCGCGTCGCCCACCCATTCGGTGTGC
>JBPYFQ010000076.1:0-8357 GCA_051985625.1 Solirubrobacteraceae bacterium | reverse complement strand
GCGCGGACATCTGGCGTGTCGGCCCGGACGCGGTCGCCGAGCTGGCCCGGGCGGTCCCGCGCCAAGGGGCCGAGGCGCTGGTCCTCAGCTGCACCAACCTGGGCACCTACGACGTGATCGAGCCGCTGGAGCGCGCGCTCGGCATCCCGGTGGTGTCGGCCAACCAGGCCACGATGTGGGCAGCGCTCCGGGTGCTGGGCCGCCTCCCGGCCAACGGCCGCCTGCCCGCCGACAACCGCCAACGGCTGTTCAGCGCTTCGGCATAAGCGGCGTCGGGGCCAGCGCCGCCGGGTCGTGGAACGCGAACCGCTCGCGCTCCCGCTCGTACATCTCGGCGTAGCCAGCGACGCGGTCGGCGTTGAGCTCGACGCCGATGCCCGGCCCGTCCGGGACGCGCAGGCACCCGTTCTCGTAGGGCAGCGCCTCGCCCGAGCCCACGATGTCCTCCTCCAGGAACGACCCGTAGCCCTGGTTGGCGTACAGGAAGTTCGGCGTCGAGGCCATCACATGCACGGCGGCGTAGACGGCCAGGCCGAGTTCGCCCAGCGAGTGCTTGAGCACGGGCAGCCCGGCGACCTCGCACAGGCCGGCGCCGCGCTTGAGGTTGAGCAGGCCGCCGTCCATCTGGTTGTCGACCGAGACGACGTCGGCGGCGCCGTGGCGGATCACCTCCAGCTGGTCATAGCGCGTCCAGGACGCCTCGTTGGCCAGCAGCGGCGTGTTGATCCGGCTGCGCACGTAGGCCATCTCCTGCAGGTTGCGCCCCGACACGGGCTGCTCGACGAGCTCCAGCCGGTAGCGCTCCATCTCGCGCACGATCCGCACCGCAGCGGCCGAGGACCACGACTCGTTGGCGTCGACCCGGATCAGCGCGTCGTCGCCGGCGCCGTCACGAATTGCCGCGACGCGGTCGATGTCCTCCCGCGGATCGCCGGCCCCCACCTTCAGATAGAAGGTGCGAAAGCCCATCGCAGCCCCGCGCCGGGCGTCAGCGTACACCGCCTCGGCCGAAGTGGGAGACAGGTAGTAGAAGAACTCGACCGAGTCGCGCACCTTGCCGCCGAACAGGTTGACCAGGGGCTGGCCGCACACCTTGCCGACGATGTCCCAGCAGGCCATCTCGACCGCGGCGATGGCCGGGCTGGTGGCCTTGACGTGATGCCAGGTGCCGACCACCTGGATGCGCTTCATGATCCGCTCTATCTCGAACGGGTCTTCGCCCACCACCAGCGACTCGACCGAGCGCAGCACGGCGAGCACCACGTCCACCGACGGGTAGGCCGACGCCTCGCCGAGCCCGACCAGCCCCTCGTCGGTGTGCACCTCCAGCAGCACGCTGATCATGCCCCGGCGGCCGCCGAAGGCCCATCGCTCCTCGGCGCGGAACGGGACGGCGACCGGGGTCGCCCGCAGGCTCGTGATGCGCATGGCGGTCAGTCCTCCTCAGGCGATCACGATCGGATCGCGCCGGGTCGTTGTCAGAAGCTCACACCCGTCGGGCGTGACCAGGGCCGTGTCGGAGATCCCGAAGTCCGGCACGTCCTGGCCGAGGATCCACGAGATGGCGTGGAAGGTCATACCGGCCTGGATCTCCAGGTCGCTGCCGGCCCGCAGCCCGATCGGCGTGCCGCCGCCGGACCAGCTGGGGGGAAACCCGATCCCCACCAGGTAGCCGCAGTGGTGGCGGCGGTGGCGGTCGTGCCCCAGCGCGTCGTTCATCGCCGACTGCCAGGCCATGTACACGACGCCGGCCCGGGCGCCCGGCGCCAGCGTCCCCCGCACCGCCTCCATCGCCGCCGCCACCGCGAAGGCGCTGCGCTCGATGCCGGCCGGGGGCCGCCCGATGAACGCCAGGCGGCTGGTCGGCGCGTGGTAGCGCGCCACCGAGGCGCTCAGCTCCAGGAACAGGGTGTCGCCGTCCTCCAGGCGGCGCTCGCCCCAGGTCACGTGCTCGTGGCCGAGCGTCGGCCCCGAGCGCACCAGCGGCACGAAGCCGGGGTGGTCGCTGCCGGCCGCCACCAGCTCCCGGTAGAGATCGGCGGCGATCTCCCGCTCGCTCACGCCGGGCCCCGCAGTGGCCAGCGCGGCCTGGAGCGCACGGTCGGAGATGACCGCCGCCCGCCGCACCTGCTCGATCTCCCAGGCCGACTTGACGGCCCGCATACCCTCCACCAGACCGCCGGCGTCGATCCAGCGGACGGCGGGAACCCCCGCTCGCAGCGCATCCCAGACGGCCGGCGGGAGCGCCATCGAGGAACGGTCGATGCCGACGTCGCCGGTGGCGGTGATCCGCCGCAGCGCCGCCACGGCGGCCAGAGCCGGGTCCTCGTCGTCGCCGTAGCCGAGCAGCTCGCAGCCGGCCACCTGGGCGTCGAAGGTGGGACGCTCCATCTCGCGAGCCACCAGGACGGCGGGCCGTTCGTCGTCGGCGGGCACGACGAGCGCGGTGAGCGCGAAGTGCCCCTGGTGGTTGAGCCCGGTCAGGTAGTAGATGTCCTCCGGCCGGACCAGGAACAGGGCGTCCAGCCCATGCTCGCGCATGGCCGCCCGGACCCGGGCCATTCGCTGCGGTCGCTCGCCCACCGCCGGTGGCCCCCCAGGAGCGACCGCGGTCGTGGTCAGCGTGCCTCCAGCACGGCGCGCAGGAACGCCCGGGTGCGCTCCTGGGATGGGTGATGGAAGATGTGGTCCGGCGGTCCCTGCTCGACGATGCGCCCGCCGTCGAAGAACGCCACTCGGTCGGACACCTGCTCGGCGAAGCGCATCTCGTGGGTGACGATCAGCATGGTCATGCCGCTGTTCTCGGCCAGCTGGCGCAGGACGGCCAGCACCTCGCCGACCAGCTCGGGATCCAGCGCCGAGGTCACCTCGTCGAACAGCATGATCTGCGGCTGCATCGCGCAGGCGCGGGCGATCGCCACGCGCTGCTGCTGACCGCCGGACAGCTGGGAGGGATGGTGGTTGACCTTGTCGGCCAGGCCGACCATCTCCAGCAGCCGCTTGGCTCGCTCCTCGGCCTCGTCGCGAGACAGGCCGAGCACATGAATGGGAGCCTCGGTCACGTTGCGCAGCGCGGTCATGTGCGGGAACAGGTTGAAGTGCTGGAAGACGAAGCCGATCTTCCCACGCATCTTGCGCAGGTGCTTCTCGTCGGCGGCCACCAGCTGGTCGCCCTTGCGCCGGTGCCAGAGCGGCTCGTCCTCGACCCAGATGACGCCGCCGGTGGGCTGCTCCAACGTCATGAGCAGCCGCAGCAGCGTGGTCTTGCCCGAGCCGCTGGGGCCGATGATGGCCAGCTTCTCCCCGGCGGCGACGTCGAGGTCGAGCTCGTTGAGCACGACGTTGTCCCCAAAGCGCTTGGACACCTTGTCAAAGCGGACGATCGGCGAGCCGGACCGCTGGGACGCCTGGGCGGCGGCGACGGCGGGCAGGTCACTTGCGGGCAAGGCGATTCTCCAATCTGCGGATGAGCCAGGCAGCCGTCAGGCTGAGCACGAGAAAGAACATGCCGACCTCCGTGACCGGCTCCAGGTAACGGAAGGTCTGAGCGCCGATGGCCTGGGCCTTGCCGAGCAACTCGATGACAGTGATCGCCGACAGCAGCGGCGTGTCCTTGAACATGGCGTTGATGTAGTTGCCCAGCGCCGGGATGACCGCCGGGATCGCCTGGGGGAGCACGACCCCGATCCAGGTGCGCCGCGTCGACAGGTTGAGCGCGCGGGCCGCCTCCCACTGTCCCCGGGGCACGCTCTCGATCCCCGCGCGGTACGTCTCCGACATATACGTCGCGTAATGAACCCCCAGGCCGATGACGCCGGCCGTCAACGGCCCCAGGACGATGCCCAGATCCGGAAGGACGAAGAACAGGAAGTACAGCTGGATCAGGAGCGGGGTGGAGCGGATGAACTCGATGAACGAGGCGATGGGCAGGGACACGAACCGGTGGCGCGATCGCCGGGCGATGGCCAGCAGGAGGCCGAGCACCAGCGCCAGCGCCGAGCCGAGCAGCGTGGCCTCGATCGTGATCACCAGCGCCGAGAGCAGCTGGGGGAAGACCTGTCCGGCGAAATGCCAATCCCAGTTCATCAGGCTCCTCTCGTCCGCCTGAGACCGGCCAGCCGGGCGACCGCTCCCTCCGCCGACGGTTCGCGGCGCCGCTGGCGTCCCACGTCAAGCCCCCGGGAGACCCGGCGCTCCAAGGCCCAGACCACAAGATGGATGACCTGGGACATCAGGAAGTACATGATCAGCACCAGCACGAAGATGGTCAGGGTGGCGCCGGTGCGCGAGCGCAGGATCTGCGCCTGGAACGTGAGCTCGTTCAGCGTGATCAGCGACACCAGCGAAGTGCCCTTCAGCAGCTCAATCATCAGGTTCCCCATCGGCGGGAGCAGCGCCACGACCGCCTGAGGGAGGATCACGCGCCGCATCCGCAGCGACGGTCGCATGTTGAGGGCGATCGCGGCCTCCACCTGGCCCCGCGGGACCGCCTGGACGGCCCCGCGGACCAGTTCGCCCCCGTACGCCCCCACATTGAGCCCCAGTGCCACGACGCCGGCCACGAACGGGGACAGGCTCACCCCGAACGCGGGCAGCGCGAAAAAGATCCAGAACATCTGGACCAGCACCGAGGTTCCCCGGAAGAACTCGATGTAGACACTGGACAGCCGCCGCACGGTGGGGTGCGCCGACCGGCGGCCGAGGCCGACGATGAGCGCGACGACAATCGCGACCACGATCGCGCATGCCGCTACCTCCACCGTGATCTTGGCGCCGCGCAGCAGCGGCGGCAGGTACTGCGTGAACGAGGCAAACGCGAGCATGCCGGCGACCCGCTGCGCCCCTCGGTCAGGCCTTGCAGAGCGACGCGGCGGTCAGCCCCTTGGCGGCGTTGACCTCGTCCGGGCCGAAGCCGAACGGCTGCACGATCTTCAGCAGCGTCCCGTCGCTCTGCATCTGGTGCAGCACGTTGTTGAACGCATCGCGGAGTTTGGCGTCCGACTTGCGGAAGGCGTATCCGCCGCCGTCGACCGACTTCTTGCCATTCACCACGGGGAAGAACGGCGTGGCCAGCTCCACCTTGCCCTGGCCGGCGGTCTGGATCGCGTAGCGCAACGAGATGCTGGTCAGACAGATGGCGTCGATGCGCCCCGCCGTCAGTCCCTCGATCATCGAGGTCTGGTCCGGGAACTGTTTGATGTTGGAGCTTTTGACCCCGGCCGACGTGGCCAGTCCGCCCTCCACCGCGCCGGACAGCACGCCCAGCGTGACCCCGGCCTTGGCCACGTCCTGCAAGGTCTCCAGATGCTTGGGATTGCCCTTGGGGACGGCCAGCGCCTCGGGTGCTGCATAGTCGGGGTTGCTGAATATGACCGACTTGCAGCGCTCCGGGGTGATGAACATTCCGGCGGCCACCATGTCGAACCGGCCGGCTTCCAGCCCCGGGATGAGCGACTCAAATTGGGTCAGCACGCCGGTGATGTTTGGCACCCCCAGCTGCTTCATGACGTAGCGCGCCACCGACGGGGCCTCGCCGGTGAGCTGGCCGGCGGAGGTGGCGAAGTCGTACGGCGCCTCGTTGGCAAACCCGACATTGATGTTCTTGGCCTTCTTGGCGGCGGCCAGGGGATCCGAGGACCCGCTGCCGTTCGACGCGCTCCCGCAGGCGGCGAGCAGCGGGATGCCGGCCGCCGCTGCCGTCAGCCCGCCGGCGCGCCTGAGCAGCTCACGTCGGTTGATCGATGCAAAGTCACTCACAGCAATCTCCTCCATCACTGGGCAGCGATACCAACGCCTCCGGTGGAGGGACCCTAGACGAGGGCGCGACTATTGTCAACAATCAAACGATCTGACATAGTGCCGCGCGTGATCCATCCGGGACGAGTCGGATTCCTGTATCCGGGATACGCCGCCGAGGACGACCTTCCTTGGCTCGTCCAGACCCTGTTCCCGGACGGCTCGGTCGTCGCCGACGTCGTCCACACGTCGATCGGCGAGGACGTCCACACGGTCGAGGCATTGACCGAGACCGGCGCCCGCTGGCGCCTGCGCGAGGGCGCCGAGGTCCTCCGGGACCATCTAGCCGCTTTCGCCATGTGGGCGTGTACGAGCGGGAGCTTCGTGTTCGGCCTCAACGGCGCCCAGCGCCAGGCCGACGAACTCGCCGCCGACTTCGGCGGCCCGGCGTCCAGCACGTCGCTGGCATTCGTCTCGGCGCTGGCGGCGCTGGGGGCGCGGACCGTTGCCGTGGCGGCGTCCTACCCCGAGCCGCTAGCCCGTCACTTCGTCGGGCTGTTGCGCGACGCCGGTCACATCGTGGCCAACGCCGACAGCCAGGGCATCTTCACCGCCGAGGCGGCGGGCCGGCTCGCCGCCGACGAGGTGCTGGCCTTTGTCGCAGCCGCCGATCACCCAGAGGCGGAGGCGATCCTGGTCCCGGACACCGCGCTGCACACGGTCAGGTCGATCGACCGGCTCGAGGCCGAGCTCGGCAAGCCGGTGCTCACCGCCAATCAGGTGAGCGTCTGGGAGGCACTGCGCCTGACCGGCCTGCTCCGGCCCCGTCCCGGCGTGGGGACGCTGTTCGCCGGCTCTGTGATCACATCGATGCCCTGAGGAGGACCATGGCCACCAGCCTCGCTCGCCCAGACGCCGGCGCGTCGCTGAAGGAGCGCGCCGCCCGCCACCTGTGGATGCACTTCACGAAGCTGGACGCCGACGTCCCCATCCTGGTCCGGGGCGACGGGTGCTACGTGTGGGACGAAGCGGGCCGGCGCTACCTGGACGGCCTGGCCGCGCTGTTCTGCGTCAACGCCGGCCACGGTCGCGCCGCGCTGGCCGACGCCGGCGCCGCGCAGGCCCGCGAGCTGGCCTTCTACCAGAACTGGAGCTACGCCCATCCCCCGGCGATCGAGCTGGCCGAGCGCGTGGCCGGGCTGGCGCCGGGCGACCTCAACCGCGTGTTCTTCACCAGCGGCGGCTCGGAGGCCGTGGAGTCGGCGCTCAAGCTGGCCCGCAACTACCACCGGCTGCGGGGAGAGGGGACGCGGACGAAGATCATCGCGCGGCGGACCGCCTACCACGGCACGTCGATGGGGGCGCTCACGGCGACCGGGATCACGGCGCTGCGGGCGCAGTTCGAGCCGCTCATTCCCGGCGGGCGCCACGTGCCCAACACCAACGCGTACCGCGCGCCGGCCGGGCTGGATCCGCTGTGGGCCGCCGACGCCATCGACGAGCAGATCCGGTTTGAGGGCGCCGAGACGGTCGCCGCGGTGATCCTGGAGCCGGTCCAGAACGCCGGTGGCTGCTTCGTGCCGCCTCCCGGATATTGGCCCCGGGTGCGCGAGATCTGCGACCGTCACGGAGTGCTGCTGATCGCCGACGAGGTGATCTGCGGCTGGGGCCGGCTGGGGCACTGGTTCGGCGTGCAGCGCTACGACGCGGTGCCGGACCTGATCACGACGGCGAAGGGGCTGACCTCGGCCTACGCGCCGATGGGCGCGCTGATCGCCTCCGACCGGGTGGCCGATGTCTTCCTGGAGGCCGAGGAGGTGTTCGCCCACGGCTTCACGTTCGGCGCCCACCCCGTGGCCGCCGCCGTCGCGCTGGCCAACCTCGACATCCTGGCCGGCGAGGATCTGTGCGGGCGCGTGCTCGCCCACGAGGCGCAGTTCCGGGAGATGCTGGAGTCGCTGCGCGACCTGCCGATCGTCGGTGACATCCGCGGCGCCGGGTACTTCTGGGCGCTCGAGTTGGTGCGAGACCAGGACAGCGCACAGCGCTTCGACGCCGACGAGATCGACCACCTGCTGCGCGGGATCGTGGGCCCGGAGATGCGGCGGCTCGGCCTGCTGGCCCGGGCCGACAACCGCGGCGATCCGGTCGTGCAGCTGTGCCCGCCGCTGATCGCCGGCCCCGAGCAGTTCGGCGAGATCGAGAGCGTGCTGCGCCGGGTGCTGACCACGGCCTGGGACGCAATGCGGCGCTAGCGGCTATCGAGGCCGGCTCGATCGCCCTCAGGCACGCACGGCGCCGGTCGATTCCCCAGGCGGCATGAGGTCGTCGGCGACCAACGTACGCTCGATCGCCAGGACCGCGGTGTCATCGGCCTGGAAGCCGACCTGAAACTCGGCCAGCGCCCGGTCCACCCGGGCCACGGCGTCGGCCGCGCCGCCGGCCGGCGCGAGCGCCGCCTGGAGGCGCTCCGGGCCGAAGCGATCCTCGGCGCCGGCCGCATCGAGCACCCCGTCGCTGTAGAGGACGAGGACGTCGCCGGGCCGGATGGGGACGGTGACGGCCTCCCAGCGTGCATCGGCGAAGGCGCCGAGCACCGGCCCGAACGCACCGACATGCGA
>JBPYFQ010000075.1:0-19547 GCA_051985625.1 Solirubrobacteraceae bacterium | reverse complement strand
CTGAGCCACCGCTAGACCCGCGGCGGCTCGGCGGGCGGGCGCTGCTTGGAGGCGTACTCCCGGAACTCGCGCTCGAACCGGGCCCAGTCCACGCGAGGGACGCCGTCCGGCTCCGGCGGGGGCTGCTCGTCGACCGGCTGGTGGCCGTCGTCCGGCGGATCCTCCTGGTCGCGCCCGCGGGACAGCCAGGCGGCCAGCGCCGCCACCGAGATCCCGGCGCCGTAGACGACGGCGGCCAGGGCCGGGTGATGGGACAGCGACGCCAGCGCGCCGACGGCGTACAGGGCGAGCGAGCAGACCACCAGTCGGCGCAGCTCGGCCGCCGGCACCTTGTACCGAGGGGCCCGCACGCAGGCGCTGGCAAAGATGGCCGCCACCAGCACGGCGGCGAATACGAGCTTCCACGCCACTGTCAGCGGCACGACCACGCGGCTCCCCATGATGGTGGCGCGCCCGCCGTATTGCAAGGGCGGGTTCGGGGGCCGGTCGGACCTCCGGCCCGGGCAGACCTCCCAACCGGGCAGACCTCCCACCCGGTCAGACCTCCCGCCCGGTCAGACCTCCAGCCCGTGACGCATCGTGTTCTCGCTGACGGCGCGCTGCTCGACGAACTGGAGCAGGTAGTCCGGGCCGCCCGCCTTCAGCCCGGTCCCGGACAGGCGGTTGCCGCCGAACGGCTGGCGGCCGACCATCGCGCCCGTGATCCCCCGGTTGACGTACAGGTTGCCCACCGGCGAGCGCTGGCGGACTCGGCGCACGGTTCCGGGGTCCCGGGTGAACAGGCCGCCGGTCAGCGCGTAGGCCAGCCCGTCGACGACGTCGCAGGCCTCGTCCACGTTCCGGACGCGCTGGACCGCCAGCACCGGGCCGAAGATCTCCTCGTTCAGGACGGGCGACTCGGCCGGGAGGTCGGCGGCCACCGTCGCCGGGCAGAACCAGCCTGGCTCGCCGTTCACCGGGGCGGTGGCGATGATCCGGCCCTCCCGGGCGGCGATGTCGCGGTAGCGCAGGACCCGTTCCTGGGCGGCCCGCTCGATCACCGGCGGCACGTCCGTCCCCAGCTGCTCGGCCTGGCCGACGACGAGCGTCTCGACCGAGCCGGCCAGCCGGTCCAGCAGGACGTCGGCGATGGCGTCGTCGACGAGCACCCGGGAGGCGGCCGAGCATTTCTGCCCGGCGTAGTTGAAGGCCGAGCTGACGATGGCCGGGACGGCCTCGTCCAGGTCGGCGTCGGCCGCGACGATCACGCAGTTCTTGCCGCCCAGCTCGGCGACCACCTGCTTGAAGTGGTTCTGGCCGTCGGACGGCTCGGCGGCTCGGCGCACGATCTCCCGCCCCACCGGAAGCGACCCGGTGAACGCGATGGCGTGGACGCCCGGGTGGCGCACGAGCGCCGCGCCCGCGTCGCCCTCGCCGGGCAGCAGCGAGATCGCGTCCGCGGGCACCCCGCCGGCGCGGAGCGCCTCGACGAGCTGATGGGCGATGGCCGGCGACTGCTCGGCGGGCTTGAGCACGACCGCGTTGCCGGCGGCCAGCGCCGCCGAGGTCATCCCGCACGGGATGGCCAGCGGGAAGTTCCACGGGGAGATGACGGCCACCACCCCGCGCGGCACGTAGCGCAGCTCGTTGCGCTCGCCCGGGACCTGCACGAGCGCCCGGCCGCGGGCGAGCTCGACCGCGCCCCGCGCGTAGTACTCCAGGAAGTCGATCGCCTCGCACACGTCGCCGTCGGCCTCCGGCCACGGCTTGGCGCATTCGCGCACCTCCAGCGCGGCCAGCTCCAGCCGGCGCTCTCGCATCCAGGCGGCCGCTCCCAGCAGCGCCTGGGCGCGCTCGTCGGCGGTGGCGGCCCCCCACCGGGTGACGCCGCGCCCGGCGGTGGCGACAGCGGCGTCGACATCGGCCTCGGTCGCCGCGGCGGCGCGGGCGACGACGCGATCAGGGTTGCCGGGGTCGGTCGAGAGCAGGGCGTCTCCGTGCCGGGCGTCGCCGGCGATCCACACCGGGACCTGGAGCGGGAGCATCTGGTCGACCCGGGTCAGGGCATCCGACAGCTGCGCCCGGACCGCCGCGCGGCGCAGCTCGAGGATCGGCTCATTGGCAAACGGCTTCATGGTCACTGACGATAGGACTAGGGAGCGGCCAGCAGCTGCTCCACCGGCACGCCCCGGGCGTGCTCCGACAAAAAGCCCTCGTTGCTGGTGTTTTCCAGCAGCCGCCGGACGAGATAGGCCATCCCGGCGACCAGGTCGCCGACCGGGCAGTACGTGCGGACGCGGAACCCGCGGGTGGCCAGAGCATGCTGGAGCTCGTCGCCCAGCCCGCGCAGAACCTGCAGCTCGAGATCGGAGTCCGGACTGCCGGCGACGCGGTTGCAGGCGATGGCGTGAGCGACCGAGCGCAGATTGTGCGACGCGATCGCCACCCGGAGCGCCGGGCGGGCGGCCAGCAGCTCACGGGTGAGCGTCTCGAAATTGCGGTCGCACTCGTGCTTGTCGGTGAAGACCGGGACCTCCCAGCCATGCTGGCGGGCCTGGACCAGCTCGTGATCCCAATACGCCCCCTTGACCAGCCGCACGGTGAGCGGCGGCGTGCGGGGCGTGGCCCGCGCCCAGCCGATGATCTGCGCCAGCAGGTCCGGCGAGTCGCGCAGGTAGGCCTGGAGGACGAGCCCGGCCGAGGGCCCCTGGCGGAATTCCTCCTCGTCGAGCAGGTCGAGCACCAGGTCGAGCACCGCCTCACGCGAGTCGAGCGACTCCATGTCGATGTGCAGGTGCGCCCCGGAATCCCGCGCGGCGGCGAGCAGCGGACGCAGCCGGCGGGCGGCATCCAACCGGCCCCGCTCCGGGGCATCCGGGCGCAGGAGCGGGGTCAGCGCCGACACCTTGACGCACACGTTGGCCCGGGGGAGGGGACCGACGCTGTCGGCCTCCAGGATCTGGCGCCCGGGCCAGGACGGGGTCGCTGCCGACAGCCGGGCAACGGCGTCCGCGCAGCGCGCGGCGTAGCGGTTGGCCTCGGCCTCGGTGACGGTCGCCTCGCCGAGCAGATCGACCGAGCTGGCCACGCCGCTCTCCCACAGCTTGCGCAGGGTGCCGAGCGCGGCCTCGGGCGTCTCGCCGACGATGAAGCGGTGGGCCATGTGGCGGACCCCGCCGGCGGCGGCGGCGCCCAGCGCGGTCCGCCCGGCGCGGGTGTGGGAGATGCGCATCGCGGCCGAGATCGGCGGCGGCGTCTGGGGCACCTCCTCCAGATAGCCGATGAGGTGGCGGGCGAGATCGTCAAGCGAGCGGCAGGCGGGCGCCACGTCGACGAACCGGAACAGCGCCGCCCGCAGCTCCCGGTCGGAGGCGGCGAGGTCCATCGCGCGCGCGTCGAGGGCGCGCAGCGGCTGGCGCGAAGCGGCCGGAAACGCGCGGTACAGCTCTGTGCCGATCTGGCGCAGCTCGGCCTCGATCTGCGGGTTGGGAGTGGGGGCGAGGGTGCTCATCTTTCTGGTGGTCTAGAGGGAAGCAGGTGGATTGCGCGGACGCGGCCCGGGGCGCTACTGGAGGATGTTGACGGCCCGGGCGACGACCAAACCGACCGTGACCAGCGCGGTCAGCGACTGAACGGCCATCAGGCACTTCGCCGTCGGGGTCAGCGGCATCGTGTCGGTGGGACTGAACGCGGTCGCGTTCGTGAACGATGTATAGAGATAGTCGATCACCTTCGGCTGCCAGCCCGGTTCCGCGTGACGAGGCTGCGTCATCTGGACGAACAGGAAGTCCGGAGGGGGCGGATCAGGGGCGGCTCGCGCCGCCGGCCCCCCGCGGTCGAGCATCCAGAACCAGACGCCGAACAGGAGCACGTTCGTGCCCCACAGGACGACCCCGGACCCCAGCAGCGAGGGGCCGGTGGCGTGGTTTTGGCGCAGGAGCTCCTCGATCAGGAGCACAAGCGAGACGATGTTCGTCGCGCTCACGATCGCGATCACGGTCAGCGCCACGCGCCGGCGCAGGGGGCTGTGGCGGACCCGCGGATGGGGGGATGCGACGACGAGCCCCATCACCGCCAGCGCCTCCAGTCCCGGCAGCAGCCACGGCGGATGGATGGGCGAGACCTTGCGCGACAGCGAGAGGTCGAGCAGGAGGGCCAGTAGGATGAGGAGCTGCGGCCCCCAGTAGGGGTCCAGCCGGTTCAGCCGGGCGAGCAGGTTCTCGCCGGCTAGCTCGCTCTTATGAAGCTCGTCGGTCACGGCTGGATACTGCCATGGCGACGGGACCTGGATGGCGGTCCGGTTGGCGCGTTGCAGCCGGAGGATCCGACCAACTCGGACACGAACACCCAGATGATGCGGATCTCACTCCTCGCTCTCCCGCTCGCCGCGGCCGCCGCCCTGGCTGGATGCGGCGGCTCGGGCACGACCACCTCCAGCGCGGCCAAGCCCGCGGCGGCGAGCTCGCAGTCGACGGCGAGCAGCGCCCCGGCGTCAACCACGGCCTCCAGCACTACCACCACCTCCACGACGTCGTCGGCGTCGACCGCGGCCGCGTCCACCACCTCCGGCACCGGCGCGGGCGGGGCGAGCGTGGCCGGGCCGGCGGAGTGCAAAGCGTCCGGGCTGGCCCTCACCTACCTGGGCGGCCAGGGGGCCACGGGCCACGGCGAGCTCGGCTTCGCCTTGCGCAACACCGGCACGTCCAGCTGCACCACCCTGGGGTATCCGGGGATCCAGTTCCTGGACAAGTCCGGCGGTGCGCTGCAGACGAACTCCACCCGCACCACCTCGGACTTCTTCGGCACGCTGCCGCGGTCGACGGTGGTGGTCAAGCCGGGGGACAGCTTCTCGTTCCGGCTCGGCGTCTCGCACGGCGGCGGATCCAGCGCCCCCTGCCAGACGGCCTACGGGCTCCAGGTCATCGCGCCCAACGACACCGCCACGCTCAGGGTCGACATCCCGGGCGGGGCGTCGGAGTGCGGGGCCACCACCGTGTCACCGGTCCAGCCGGGGACGAGCGCGTTCCACTGATCGGCCGGCGGGCGGGCAGAGCGCCAGGAAGCGAGGCGGCGCTCAGAGTGCGCGGGACGGTCGCCAGGGCGGCCCGTCGTCGAGCATCCGGGTGATCTCGTCGGCCGGGACCGGCCGGGAGAAGTAGTAGCCCTGGGCCACATCGCAGCCGAGCCGGTTCAGCTCGGTCAGCTGGAGCTCGGTCTCGACCCCCTCGCCCACGACCTCCATCGACATCGCCTGGGACATGGCCACGATCGCCTCGGTGATGGCGGTGTCCCGCGGCTCGACGCCCAGGCCCCCGATGAACGAGCGGTCGACCTTGAGCACGTCGAGGGGCAGGCGGGTGAGATACGACAACGACGAGTAGCCGGTGCCGAAGTCGTCGAGCACCAGGCGGACGCCGAGCGCCTTGAGCGACCGCAGGGTCCGCGCCAGTTCTTCCACGTCGCCGGCCAGGACGCTCTCGGTCAGCTCCAGGGCCAGCAGCGACGAGTCCAGCCCGGACATGCCCAGCGCCGCCGCCACGGCCTCGGCCAGACCCGTGTTGGCCACCTGGACCGCGGACAGGTTGACCGACATCGATACCGGCGCGGCGTCGGGTCGCGCGTCGTACCACTCGGCGGCCTGGCGGCAGGCGCGCGTGAGCACCCACCGCCCGATCGACTCGATCAGGCCGTTCTCCTCGGCCACCGGGATGAAATCCGACGGGGGAATGCGCCCACGCTCGGGGTGGTCCCAGCGGACCAGGGCCTCGACGCCGACCAGCCGACCGTCGCCCATCGAGACCAGCGGCTGGTAGTCAAGGGTGAGCTCGCACCGCTCCAGCGCCCGGCGCAGGTCGTTCTCGACGCGCAGGCGGGAGATGGCGCGGCCGCGCAGAGTCTCGTCGAACAGCTCCCACCTGGCCCGTCCCCGCTCCTTGGCCCGGTGCATGGCCGCGTCGGCGTCGCGCATCAGATCGTCGGCCGGCTCGCCACCCACGGCCAGGGCGATCCCGACGCTCGTCGTGACGAAGTGCTCGCTGCCGTCGAGCACGAACGGATTGGCGAACACCCCGGCGATCCGCTCGGCCATGTCGATCGCCTCCCGCTCGCCGCCGATGTCCTCCAGCAGGATGCCGAACTCGTCCCCGCCGAAGCGGGCCACGGTGTCGCTGGAGCGCACCGCCTGGCGCAGGCGCGGCGCCGCCGCGGCCAGCAGCTCGTCGCCGACCCGGTGTCCGAGGCTGTCGTTGACGAGCTTGAACCGGTCGAGGTCCAGGACGAGGATGGCGGTCAGTGACTGCGAGCGCCGGCGGAGGCGCTCGGTCGCGTGCTGGAGACGGTCCATGAACAGGACCCGGTTGGGGAGTCCGGTGAGCGGGTCGTGCAGCGCGCGGTGGCGAATGTCGTCGTCGGTCACCTGCCGCTCCACGACGTCGCCCAGGACATTGGCCAGCGCCTGGACGAAGTCGACGTCGCCGGTGGTGAACGCCCGCGGCGCGGTGGAGTGCAGCCCCAGGATCCCGTATGGCTCGCGGCGGCCCTGGATGAGCACGGTCAGCCCGCTGCGCGCGCCATGCTCGGTCAGGACCGGTGAGCGCGTGAACCGGTGCTCCTGGTCCCAGTCGGGCACGATCACCGGCGTGCCGTGCAGCAGGGCGTAGCCGGCCTGGGAGCCGCGCCCGTCGGGGATCATGACCTCCGGCCCGACCCCGCGCAGCCCATGGGTGACCCGGAACACGAACGAGCGCCGGTCCGGCAGGTGCTCGATCACGGCGCCGATCTCGAGTTCCAGCAACTCGACGGCGGCGGCCAGCGCCTCCTGCATCAGGTCCTTGGGGCTGGCGCCCTCCAGCGCGTGCTCGCCGAGCCGGGCCACGGCGGCCTGCTGGGCGGCGCGGAGCTCGAGCTCGGCCTCGGCCGCCTTCTGGTCGGTGATGTCCGACATCACCCCATGCCAGCGAGACACGCCGTCCTCGTCCTGCTGGAGCAGGGCGTCGTCGCGGAGCCAGACCGGATGGCCGTCCCGGTGCAGCAGCCGGTACTCGGCCGCGCTGGCGCCGAGATCGCCGGCGGCCATGCACGACTCCTGGGCCAGCACCCGGCCGCTGTCGTCCGGATGCAGCCGGCTGGCCCACAGCCCGGGGTCGGCGCACCACTCGGCCGGCGTGTAACCCAGGATCGCCTCGATCTGGGGGCTGACGTAGTGCCAGCGGCCCTCCTCGCCGGTGTCGGCCGTGTACAGGATGGCCGGGATACGGTGCAGCAGACCGCGGTAGTCCGGACGCGCCGGATCGACGACGCCGATCTCGGCGACGGCATATGCGGAGCGAGTCCCGCCGGTTGCGCGACGGTTAGACATGTCCGTGACGGGATATCGGCAGCAACGGCGCCGACTTGACCCCGCGGCGCGCCGGACCGGATGTCCGACCAGTTGCGGCCCGGATCAGACCGCCGAGAAGCGGGTCACGTCGCCGTCGGCGTCCTCGCGGACCGTGCCGTCGGCGATCAGCAGATCGAGGTGCCCGATCACCTCGGAGATGGTCAGCATCGCCTGGGTGACGGCCACGTTGCCCCACATGCCGCTGGCCAGGTCAAACGCGGTGGCCGAGTGGGCGGGCTCCGCTTCCAGCAGGCCCTGGATCTTGCGGGCGCGCCGCTCGTGCATCCGGAAGCGCTCGTCGATCAGGCTGACGTGATCGGTCACCGGCGCCCCGTGGCCGCCGAGCACCAACCCGGCCGGCATCGCCCGGGTGGCGCGCATCGAGGCGATGTAGTCGAGCAGGGCGTGCGGCCGGTCCCCATCTGCGACCGGCTCGGGACCGAGCGGCCGGGAGAGCAACGGGTTGGAGGAGATGTGGCCCAGGAGGTGGTCTCCGGCCAGCGTGATCCGACGCCGCTCATCGACGAAGATGGTGTCCGACGGGCTGTGGCCGGGGCGGTGCAGCGCCCGGAGCGTCCGGTCGCGCAGGCGGACCTCGTCGCCGTCGCGCAGCGGCTGGGTCACCCCGCCGCTGGAGCCGAACGCGCGGAAGGCGGCGCCGACCGCGCCGAGGGCCGTCGCCAACTCCGGCGGCACCCCGTGGCGGAGCATGATGCCGATCGCGAACTCGTCGTCGGCGGCGGCGCTGGCGCTGAAGTTGCGCAGGTAGGGCTCCAGCAGGTGGAACGCCGCGACGTCCGCGCCGGAGCGGCGAGCCAGGATCTCCAGCAGCCCGAGATGGTCGATGTGCTGGTGGGTGATCACGATCAACCCGAGATCCTCGACCCGGTGGCCGAGCGCCCCCAGCGCCCGCTCCAGATCGTCCAGCGACTTGCCGGAGTTCGGGCCCGTGTCGACCAGCGTCAGCGGGTCGTCCTCGATCAGATAGCAATTGACCCGGCCGACCAGGAACGGCGTGGGAAGGGCGATGCGGTGGATCCCGGCCGCCGCGGCCTGGGCCAGCGCCTCGCCCTCGGCGTCGGCGGCCCCGCCGCCGGCCGTGTCGCCGGCCGCGCCGCCGGCCGTGTCGCCGGCCGCGCCGCCGGGGCTCACGAGCGGATCAGGCCCAGCACCTCGTCGCGCTTGGCCTCCATGTCCTCGGGGGAGGCCAACGACTCCAGGCACAGCCGGAGCAGCGGCTCGGTGTTGGACGGACGCACGTTGAAGTGCCAGTCGTCGTAGTCCACGGAGAGCCCGTCGAGGCGGCTCTGCTCCCCGTCGGAGTAGCGCTCGGCCAGCTCCTCCAGCTTGGCCGGGGCGTCCTTGACCTCGGAGTTGATCTCGCCGCTGATGAAGTACCGGCTGCGATAGGGCTCCAGCAGCTCCGACATGCGGACCCCGCGCTGGGAGAGCAGCTCCAGGATGAGCAGCGCCGGGAGGGTGCCGGAGTCCGCGCAGTAGAAGTCGCGGAAGTAGTAGTGGCCCGAGACCTCGCCGCCGAACACCGCCCCCTCCTTGCGCATCCGGGTCTTGAAGAACGCGTGCCCGACGCGGTTGACCAGGGCCGTGCCGCCGTGCTGGGCGGCCGTGTCGGCCACGGCCCGGCTGGCGCGGACGTCGTACAGGACCGTGGCGCCCGGGTATTTGTCGAGCATCGACTCGGTGAGCAGCGCGGTGAGGAAGTCGCCGTCGACGAACCGGCCGGTCTCGTCGATGAAGAAGCAGCGGTCGGCGTCGCCGTCCCAGGCGATCCCCAGGTCGGCCTCCTGGCGCACCACCTCCCGCATGATGAACTCGCGGTTCTCCGGGAGCATCGGGTTGGGCTCGTGGTCCGGGAAGTTGCCGTCCGGGGTGAAGTAGGCCTCGCTCACGTCGAGGCCGAGGCGCTCCAGCAGCGGGCCCACCATCGGGCCCGCCATTCCGTTGCCGCCGTCGGCGACGATCTTCAGGGGCTTGATCGCCGCGGCGTCGATGAACCCCAGGGCCGCCTCCTGGAAGTCGCCATAGATGTCGACCTCCTGCACCGATCCGCCGCCGGGGAAGCCGCCCAGCCCGTTGAGGATCCGATCGCGGACGTCGCCCAGCCCGGCGTCCCCGGACAGTGCCAGCGCGCCGCGCCCCACCAGCTTGGCCCCGGTGTACGGCTTGGGGTTGTGCGAGGCGGTGCACATCAGCCCGCCGTCGAGATCCCGGGAGCCGACGAGGAAGTAGAGCATCTCGGTCCCCACCTGGCCGGCGTCGAGCACCGTCGCGCCCTCGGCCACCATGCCCTCGCGGTAGGCGGCGGCCATCTCCGGGGCGGTCAGCCGCATGTCCCGGCCGAGGCCGAGGCGCAGGTCGCCGGTGCGCTTGTTCTCCTGGTCGGCGATGACCCGCGCAAAGGCGCGGCCGATGGCGTGGGCGGTCTCGGCGTCGAGTTCGTCGCCGTGCAGGCCGCGGACGTCGTAGGCCTTGAAGACCTCGGGATGGGCTAGTGCAGTCACCGGTCGGATGATGCCTGATAATGCGCCGCCGTGAGACCGAGTGTCGTGATCCTGTGCGGCGGCCGGGGCACCCGCCTGCAGGAACGCACGCAGTCGATCCCCAAGCCGATGGTGGAGATCGGCGGCCGTCCCATCCTGTGGCACGTGCTCCAGATCCACCTGGCCCAGGGTTTCGAGCGGTTCCTCCTCCTGACCGGCTACCGCGGGGAGCAGGTGGCGCGCTTCGTGGCCGACCAGGCCTGGCCGGAGGGGGTCGAGATCCGCTGCCTGGACACCGGAGAGGACACGCCGACCGGCGGACGGCTGCACCGCGCCGCCGGCGAGCTGCCCGGCCAGACGTTCTGTCTGTCCTATGCCGACGGGGTGGCCGACATCGACCTGTCCGCGCTGCTGTCGGCCCACCAGGGCCACGGGGCGGCCGCGACGATGACCGTGGTGCGCCCCGAGCTGCCGTTCGGGATCGCCCACCTCAACGGCGACGACGTCGTGGCCGGCTTCAGCGAGAAGCCGCAGAGCCAGCACTGGATCAACGGCGGCTTCTTCTGCTTTGAGCCGTCGGTCCTCGATCTGCTGACGCCCGACTCGGTCCTGGAGCGCGGCCCGCTGGAGCGCCTGGCGGCCGCCGGCGGCCTCCGGGCGTTCCGCCACGACGGCTTCTGGGAGTGCATGGACACCTACAAGGACGCGGTCGTGCTCAACGACCTGTGGGCCCGTGGGGGAGCCCCCTGGAAGCTGTGGAAATAGCCCGGCGCCGTCCAAGGGAAGCTGTGGGGACAACCCGGCGCCGCCCCCGGAAAGCTGTGGGAATACCCCGGCCCCGCCTATAGTTACAGGCATGTCCGGTCATTCGAAATGGGCCTCCATCAAGCACAAGAAGGCGGTCGTCGACCAGCGTCGCGGGCAGCACTTCACCAAGCTGTCGCGCGCGATCACGATCGCTGCGCGTGAGGGCGGCGGCGACGTCGACGGCAATTCGTCGCTGGCGCTGGCGGTCCAGAAGGCGCGCGATGCCTCGATGCCCAAGGACAACATCGAGCGGGCGATCGCCAAGGGCACGGGAGAGGGCGTCGACGCCGACCAGATCGAGACCGTGCTCTACGAGGGCTACGGTCCCGGCGGCGTGGCGCTCCTGATCGAGGCACTGACCGACAACCGCAACCGGACCGGCGCCGACGTGCGTCACGCGTTCAACAAGCACGGCGGCAACCTCGGCGAGCCGGGGTCGGTCGGCTACCTGTTCGACAAGAAGGGCGTGATCGTGGTCGACGCGTCGCGCTACGACGAGGACGACCTGCTGATCGCCGTCGACGCGGGCGCCGAGGACATCTCACTGGACGACGACGTGTACGAGATCGTCGCCGAACCGGCCGACCTGGTGGCGGTGCGCAACGCGCTGACCGAGGCGGGGATTGCGCTGGAGAGCGCCGACGTCACCTACCGGCCCAAGTCCCGAGTGCCGGTCGGCGAGGCCGAGGCGTCGCGGCTGTTGAAGCTGATCGACATGCTGGAGGAGTCCGACGACGTCGGCGAGGTGTATGCCAACTTCGACGTCGACTCCGAGGTGCTGGAGCGAATCGCCACCTGAGAGGTGGCCCGGGGTCGTGACCTCGCCCCGGGTTCTTGTCCGACTCTTAGCCGTTCCCGCTAGCCTCCGGCCGCGATATGCCAAAGAAGACATCCCTCACCCTCGCCGTGATCGCGGTGGGTGCGGTCGTCGCCGGATGTGGTGGCAGCAGCTCCACCGCGCCGGGCGTCGCCGCCGCACCCTCGGGCGGTTCGACCCAGGGTGCCATCACCACTGCTCCGTCCACCTCGACGACGTCGTCCACGACTACGGCGAGCGTTCCGACGCCGACCTCCGGTCCCCTGTCCAAGCAGCCCGCTGTCCCGGCCGAGAAGGGCACGCCACCCAAGAAGCTGGAGACCAAGGACCTAGTCACCGGCACCGGGGCGACGGCCAAGTCCGGCAGCACGATCACCGTCAACTACGTCGGCGCGCTGTACAAGAACGGCAAGGTCTTCGACGCCTCGTGGAAGCGCAAGCAGACCTTCACGACGCCGCTGACGACGGGCTCGATCATCCCCGGCTGGGTGCAGGGGCTCTCCGGCATGAAGGTCGGCGGCCGCCGCGTGCTCATCATCCCGCCCAGCCTCGGCTACGGCTCCTCGGCCCAGCCCGGGATCCCGGCGAACTCGACGCTGGTGTTCGTCGTCGATCTGCTGAAGGTCAGCTAGCGCCGGTCTCGCGGCCGGTCTCCGCGCCGTCGACGGGCCGGGCTCGATACAGGGGCGTGTGACCTGACACGCCCTTGAGCCGGTGGCGCCCGGCCGAGGACCAGTCGAACCGGTCGCGGGCGGCATCGCGAATCTCACGCGTGCACAGGACGCTGCCCGGCCGGGCGACCCCCGTCACCCGGCTGGCCATGTTGACCGAGTTGCCGTAGTAGTCGCCGGCGTGCATGACCGCGGGGCCGAGCGCGATCCCCGCGCGCAGGCTGGGCAGCCCCTCCTCCTCGAAGGCGTCGACCAGGGCCAGGGCCACGTCGACGAGCGGCGCGGGCTCGGGGCTGACGAACATGGCGGCGTCGCCGATCGTCTTGACCAGGCGCACCGGCGGCTCGGCCAGCGAGGAGGCCAGGCTGGCCAGGCGGCCGGCCACCGTGCCGAGCTCGCGGACCTCCACCTGACCGCCGAGGCGGGTGAACCCGACCAGGTCGGCGAAGCACACGGCCACGTCCTGCGTGTTGGCGGCGTCGCCGGCCAGCAGCTCCTCGCGGCCCAGGACCCCGCGCTGGACGCTGTCGCGCAGGTGGTTCTTGAAGCCCGCCACCAGGATCGGACCCGTGGCCGGGGTCAGCTGCTCGGCCAGCGCCGCGAATCGCTCGGCCACGTCCACCTCGCTGGAGCCGGCCTCCAGGAACGTCTCCAGGAAGGCCGCGGTGATGGTGGCCGAGAGCCGGGCCATCCCCTCGCCCAGAACCCGAGTGATCTCGTAGATCCGGTCCTCGTCGAACCCGGCATCCAGGAACAGCTTGATGGCGCGGGCGGCCTCCACGTCCTCGTCGGAGAACACCCGGTCGTCGACATCCGGCTCCGGGAGCCCCAGGATCCGCCGGATCCGGATCACGCCCGCCGCGGTCAGCCCGCTGCGCTCCTGGATCTCCCGCGCGGTGTACGTCCCGCCCAGCACCCGGTCGACCGGGAGCAGCGCCAGCCGGTTCTCCTCGACGGCGTGGCGCAGGTCCTCCACGCTGAAGCCGTCCTCGATCAGACGCGTGAGCAGCTGCTCGCGCTGGGTGCGCTCCTCACCCTCCAGTCCGTCCAGCAATCCCTCGCGCGCGAAGTCCATCGGCGCATCCTCTCGGATGCCGACGACGTTCGCTAGGATCGGGCCTCCTCGCGGACGCCACCCGCCGGACGGCGCCCCGCCAGCCGATCTCCCTCCGCGTTATTCACACATGCTCTCCATCCTGATGCCCGTCTACAACGAGCTCGAGCGCGTCGAGCGGGCGATCGCCGAGGTTCTGGACACCGAGCTGCCCAGTGATTTTGAGCTGATCATCGTCGACGACGGCTCCACCGACGGCACCCGGGAGATCCTGCGCAACGGCGACTGGGACGGCCGGGTCCGGCTGTTCGAGCACGAGCACAACCAGGGCAAGGGAGCGGCCATCCAGACCGCGCTGCGCGAGGCGCGCGGCGAGTTCGTCTGCATCTTCGACGCCGACCTGGAGTACGACCCGGCCGACCTGGCGCTGCTCATGCCCCCGCTGCTCGACGGCCGGGCCAACGCCTGCTTCGGCGTCCGCGCCTTCGACGGCTACACCAGCCACTCGTTCCTGTTCGTGCTGGGCAACAAGGGCGTCACGCTGGCGTGCAACGTCCTGTTCAACGTCTACCTGCACGACATCATGACCTGCCACAAGATGATCCGGACCGAGCTGTTCCAGAGCCTGCCGCTGAGCGCGGCCGGGTTCTCGATCGAGCCCGAGATCACCGCCCGGCTGGTGCAGAAGGGCGAGCGGATCTTCGAGGTCCCGGTCCACTACCGCGCGCGAGCCACCGAAGAGGGCAAGAAGCTCACCGCCGCCGACGGGTTCCGCGTGATCGGCACCCTCGTGCGCTGCCGGTTCGCGCCGAAGCGCTAGCGCAGCTGGCGCTGGGCGAACGTCAACGGCGGGCATCGAGGGCGGCCAGAGGTTGGTCCGCTGGCCACCGAGACGACGCTGATGACGAAAGCGTCGCATGACGTCACTCTTGTCATCAGCGTCGCGACGCTCGCCGCCGGCGAACCCGCCAGCCCAGCTACAGCCCCCGCTTGCCCCGTCTCTTGGCCGGCGCGGGCGCGGGCCCGATCTGCGTCGTGGACTCATAGATCGACTGGATCGTCGAGAACAGCGGCTGCACGGGATTGCCCTCCAGGTCGATCTCTCCCTTCTCCACGAACGGCGGGTGGGGGAACGGATCGCCGCCGCTCCAGCCCGGCCGCGCCGCGAAGCTCTGGAGGGCAAACCACATCGCGCCCGCGATGTAGGGCTTGGAAGCGAACACGGAGAGGTGGAACGCCGCCTGATCGGTCTGGTACTGGTAGGTGCCGCGCTGCTCGGGTGGGCCGTTCTGGCTGCCCTCGAAGCCGAACTCGGTGATCATCAGCGGCTTTGAGGGATAACAGCCGTGCAGGAGGTCCAGGAAGGGGCTGAGCTGGTCAGGATCGTCGGTGCCGCCCCCGCCGGCGTCAAACCAGCCGAAGTAGTCGTTGAAGCCGATCACGTCCAGCGGCGCGTAGGCGGTCTGGCAGGCCACACCGGGCCAGTTGGAGATCGCCATCCCGACCGGCCGAGTCGGGTCGAGCTGATGCGCGAGCTGGGTCGCGCCCGCGATGTAGCGCGTCTCTGCGTCATCGGGCGGCGTCGTCAGCTCGTTCCCGACGCTCCAGACCAGGATGGACGGGTGGTTCTGGTTGGTCAGGATGTTCGTCCGCAGCACCGTGTGTGCGTCGTTGAGCCATCCGGACCGGGTCAGATACCTCGAGTTCACCTGATACACGGGAACCTCGGACCACAGGAGGATGCCGGACCGATCCGCGGCCTCCTCGATCTCGGGATTGAGCGGGTAGTGGGCGCGGATGATCCGGCCGCCCAGCTCCCGCACCCAGCCCACCATCGCCTGCAGCTGGGCGGGGCTCAGCGCCGCACCGGTCTGGAGGTTGAGCTCGTGCAGGTTAAAGCCCCGCAGGTCCAGGACGCGGCCGTTGAGGAGCAGCTGGCCGCCGGGGCCGGTGGTGATGCTGCGGACCCCGCTGTAGTCCGTGTAGCCCTCGAGCTTTCGCCCGTGGGCGTCGGACAGGGTCAGGCCGGCCCGGTAGAGGAACGCGTCACCGGGCGCCCACAGGTGGGGCGCGGGAAGGGTGACCGCCGCTCGCGCCACCCAGGTCGCGCCCGGGAGGATGGTGTGGCCGCCGAAGTTGAGCTTTACGGGCCCGTAGGAGCCCTGGAGCGTGACCGTCTGGGCCGAGGTCGTCCAGTTGCGCACCGAAACCTGCTCCTGGATCTGAGCCGCGCAGGTCGGACAGGGGAGGACCGGACGGATCACCACCGGTGACATGTCCACCGCCTGCACCGAGCGCAGGTAGACCTCCTGGTTGATGCCGCCGTAGTTCCACCAGCCTCCCCCGGGCCCCGGCGGGAGGTCTCCCGGGTTGCGGCGGTTATCAACGCGGATGATCAGGCGGTTGACGCCCGCGCGCACGCCCTTGAGCGGGAACTCGAAGGGGAGGTAGGCCCCGGCGTGGGTGCCGATCTTGCGACCGTTGAGCCACACCGTGGCTCCATAGTTGACCGACTCGAAGCGGACGATCCAGCTGCGAAACCGGGCCGGCACGTAGGAGCGAAACGCCTTGGCGGGCACGGTGAAGTCGCGCCGATACCACCCCACCGAGCCGGCCATGCTGGCGTTGGAGAGGTCGCCCGCATTGAACGAGTTGGGAACCGTGACGGTCGACCACCCGCCGGTGGAGGCGATGTTGCGCCACCAGCCGCCAGCCTGTCCCACGTTGGTGGGATCGGGTCGGTACAGCCATGTGCCGCCCAGCAGCCAGCGATCGTCGGGGCCGTCGCGATACAGCGCTCCGAGCGTGGGTGGGGTTGCGGTGTAGACAGGGCCGGGCTGGGCCAGCGCGGCCGGCGGCGCGGCGGCGGCGAGGGTCATGAACAACAGCGCCACAGCCACGGCCAGGGCGCAGGTCGCCTTACCGAGACGCCAGGACCCGCCGCTACAATCGCCCGCCGATGTCAGCCGTCGACTCGCCGCAGCAGCGGCCATCTGCGAGCGGCTCCGCCGGCTCCGGAGAGTCTCACGGAGCCTCATCGGGCCGCTCCCTGCCTCGCGTCCCCCGCTCGCCGGCGGTGATCGCCGTGCTGGTGTGCGTGGTGCTGGCGGCTCTTTCGGCCGCGATCCTGCCGACGATCCCCAGCTATGACCCGTGGTCGTGGATCGTGTGGGGCCGCGAGGTCACCGATCCGCATATGAGCTTCATCGTCAACGGCGGCCCGTCGTGGAAGCCGCTGCCGATGATCTTCACGACCATCTACGGCCTGTTCGGTGCCGCGCCCACGCTGTGGGTGATCACCGCCCGGATCGGCGGCCTGCTGGCGCTGTGGGGCACGTGGAAGCTGACGCACCGGCTGGCCGGAGGCGGCTGGCTGGGTCACTTCGCCGGACTGCTGGCGGCCGTGGGGATACTGCTCACCGGCCGCCAGGACCAGGCTTGGTACTACTACTTCCTGCACGGGACATCGGAGGCGATCCTCGTCGCGGTGACGGTCTGGACCGTGGATCGCATCCTGGACGGCAAGCACGGACAGGCCTACTTCCTCATGGTCTGTGGTGGCCTCATCCGGCCCGAGTGGTGGCCGTTCTTGGGCCTGTACGCCATCTGGCTGTGGTTTCGCCACCCCGGCTTCCGCAGCCCCGGGATGCGCCTGGCGCTGCTGGCCGGCTTGGCGGTGCAGCCCATCGGATGGTTCGTGCCTCCGTGGATCACCACCGGGCAGCCGTTCCTGGCCGCCACCCACGCCGCGGACTACAACGGCCACCTGGGTTCCAATGTCTTCAATTCGATCATCGCCCGCGGCATCCGCGACCAGCTGCTGCCGGCGCTGATCCTGGGTGTGGTGGCAGTGGTCATCACCTGGGTGCGCGACCGCAACCGCGTCATCCTGGCCATCGCGGCCTTTGTGGTCGGCTGGTGGATCGTTGTGGTCGGCGAGACCCTCGACGGCTATCCGGGGCTCGAGCGCTTCTTCCTGCCCGCCGCGGCGCTGACGACGGTGCTCGGCGGCGTCGGCGTGGCCGAACTGGCCCGCCTGGCGGGTGGCCTGGCGGGCTCGCTGCGCCGGCCGGTCATGGCCGGCGTGGCCCTCATCCTGGCCGCCGCCTGCATTCCGTTCAGCACCACGCAGATCAACGTCGTGCGCACCGATCAGCGCAGCGCCTCGCAGGGTGTGCACCTGCTCGACACCCTCGACCAGGCGGTGGCCGCGGTCGGCGGCAAGACCGGCGTACTGCCGTGTCCGTCGAGCTTCACGGCCGTCAACCACTCGGCCCAGACCGCGCTGGCGTGGAAGCTGGGAGTGACGCTCCAGCGCGTGGGGACCTCGATGCGGGCGCCCGGCGTGGACTTCATCGGGCCGCACGCCGCCCAGATCGGCGGCCCGGCCCACGTCGATCCCCGGTTGACGCACGCGGAGACGCTCGCCACCGTCGGCCCCTGGCGCGTCGTGCGCCTCACCGATCCACGCCTGAGCAGCACCGCCTGCGTCGGCGGCCGCTGACCGCGCGAGACATTTCACCGTCATAGGCCCGGTGCTCCCGGGTTGACCGACAGATGCGCGCTGGTCAAGCCCTGCGCCCGTGCGGCATGCGACCTCTTGCCCTTCTTGTGCTTCTTCTTCTTCTTGGGCTTCGGCTTGGCCTTGATCTTGATCTTTTGGGTGATGACCGTCTTGTTGCCGGCTCGGTCGGTGAGCGTGAGGGTGAGCGTGTAGCTGCGGATACGCGTGTAGATGTGGCTGGCCGTGGTGCGGCGGATCCGGGTCCGCGGCGACCCATCGCCCCATCTCACGTACACCTTGTCGACGCCTGACGCGGCGGACGGCGGCAGCCCGGCGGGCGGGGGATCCGTGTAGGCCACGCGCAGCTGCTCGCGCGTGTTGACGATGAAGGTTCCGATCAGCTTCTTCGTCGCGCGCGGCGGCACGGTATCCACGAAGATCGTGGCGGGGGGCGTCGCGCTGGCAAGGCCGGCCTGGTTGACCGCCTGCAGCTGATACGTGTGGCGGCCGTTGGTGAGCGGGGCGGAGGCGGCCATCTGGGTGGCGGTGGTCTGGCCGGCCGGGGCACCGTCGATGCGGAGCGTGTAGACGGGCAGGCCCCAGAGCTCGGCGGCCGGCGACCACGCAACGACCGGTGCCGCCGTGGTCGAGTAGCGGAATCGGTTGGAGGCCACAAATCCACCGGGGGCCTGGAAGAGCTGGGCAGCCACGATCTGGGTGTTCGATCCGGTGCCCTGCACCCAGGCAATCGCGGCATCACCGGCCACGTCGCCCGCGGCGACCAGGCCTGCCTTGGCATTGGTGTCGCCGAGCAACGGGTCGGAGACGACCTGCTCGGGGCCGAGGTCGGCGCCGTCGGCGGCGTAGCGGACCCGGATCTCCGCGGGACCGGCCACGCCCGGAGTCTGCTGCCAGGCGATCAGGTTGGACAACAGCCCCGCCGTGGCCGGTACCGCGTAGGCCGCGTCACCGTTGGGCAGGCTGTCCACCCTCTGGATCTCTCCGGGCGAATCGTTGGTCCCCACGGTGTCGGCGAACAGTTCGTGGGTCTGGTCGGTCTCGGAGGTGACGAAGCCCCGTCCGTACTCGGTGACCGCCGCCTGGGGCTGGTCGGCGCCCTCGGCACCGCCGGTCACCGCGCCATCGGCTGTCCAGGGGCCGTCGTACTGGGAGCCGTGCAGCCGGTTCATCAGCACGCGCGTCTGGGTCGCCGAGCCGTTGGCCAGTTGCTCGGCGAACGCCACCGTCGCGTACGTCGAGTCACCGCCGGCCGAGATCGACGGGCGATCGGCCGAGACCTCAGTCCAGCCGGCGAACGTGGGCGGGTCGGCCTGCTCGACGACTGCGCTCGGCGCCGTACGGGTCACCCGGCGGGTGTAGATGTGGCCGGCCTCGCCCCACGCGACGATGCCGACGCCGTCGCCGGCCGCGACCACGTCCGGGCGGCCGGAGTCCGTGCCGGCTCGGTCAGACGGCGTCGCGTCCAGGGGACTGGACTCGACGGCCCACTGGCCCTGGAAGTAGTAGGCAACGCGGACGTCGCCGCCACCGGCCCCGGCCGTGTCGGTGAAAGCGAGATAGGCCTTCTGGTAGTTCGAGATCGAGATCGAGGGGTTGATCGCGCCTCCGACCAAGGCCGCCGGAGCGCCGAGCGCGGCGGCCGAGCTCGCCGCCTGAGCCACATACAGCGTGCCCCCGTTGACAAAGGCCACAAGCAGCAGTCCGCCGGGACCGGATGCGATCACCGGTTGGGAGGAGGCCCCGCCCAGCCCGGCGTCGGCCTGAACCGCCGGACCGAAGACGCCGCCGGACAGCCGTGAGACGAACACGTGGGGG
>JBPYFQ010000074.1:0-3127 GCA_051985625.1 Solirubrobacteraceae bacterium | reverse complement strand
CCAGCCAGGAGCGCCGCGACGGCGTGTGGTTCGTCGACCTCGTCCACCAGACCGGCCCGGCGATGGTGACCGCCGCTGTCGCCCAGGCGGTCGGCGTGCCCGAACAAAGCACAAGCTCACTCGACCTAGCGCTGATCGCGGCGCTCGCCGAACGCGACGCGCTGCTCGTGCTGGACAACTGCGAGCATGTCCTGGACGGCGTCCGGGACTGTGTTGAGCGGATCCTGGCCGGCTGCCCGGGCGTCCGCGTGCTGGCCACCAGCCGGGCCCGGCTGCTCGTCCCCTACGAGTGGGTGTACGCCGTACCGGGGCTGTCGCCTGGCGACGCCGTAGACCTATTTACCGCCAGGGCGGCCGCCACGACCGGTGGCCCGGCGGCGCTGGACACCGGCCGGGTGGCCGCGCTGTGCCAGGGGCTGGACGGCATGGCGCTGGCGATCGAGCTGGCGGCGGCCCGGTACCCGGCGCTCGGCTTGGACGGCCTCGAGGACGGCCTGCAAGAGCGGCTGCGGTTCCTCACCGGCGGAGCGCGGGCGGCCGACCGGCACCGGTCGCTGCGCGACGCCATCGCCTGGAGTTATGACCTGCTCGCGCCGGACGACCGCGCCCTGCTGCGCCGTATCGCCGTGTTCGCGTCCTGGTTCGACGTCGCAGCCGCCCAAGTCGTGGCCGGCACGGCCCGCGAGCGTCCGGCGGTCGCCGACGGGTTGGCCCGGCTGGCCGAGCACAGCCTGCTCGTCGTCGAGCGGGGCGAGCGGACTCGATACCGGGCATTGGAGACGATCCGGCAGTACGGGACCGAGCAGCTGGAGCTCGCCGGCGAGCTGGAGCAGGCCCGGGTCGGCCACGAGCGGTGGTGTCGCGCTGCGGTCGCGGCGCTCCGCGGTGCCAGTGCCGAGGCGGATGACGCCTGGTGCCAGCGGTTCGACCGGGTGGCCGACGACATCAGTGCGGCGCTCGTCTGGTGCGCGCGCGACCAGGGCCGCCGGGCGCAGGCCGCAGAACTCGCCGCGGAGCTGGCCGGGCTGCTGTACCTCAGGGGTCGGCCCGCTCAGGCGCAGCGACGCTACGAGCAGGCCGCGGATCTAGCGGCGACGCGGCCCGAACGGGCTGGCTACCTGCGCCTGGCCGCTGGCGCGGCCGCGAGCCGGTGGGTGGGCAAAGACACCCTGCGGCTGTTGCGGGCGGCGGCCGACGTCGCGGTGGCGATCGGCGACCGAGGCGGCGCCGCGCGCGACCTGGCGGCAATGGCGACGTATATCCGCCGCAATCCGGGGATTATGGCCGAGCATCATTCTCCGGCGGAAGCGGCCGAGTTGGTGGGCGAGGCCCGGGCCGTGTCCGATGGCTCGCCGGTCGCCGAGGCGGCGATCGCAATGGCGGCGGGCTTCAACGACCCAGGCACGCTCGATCAGACGCAACGAGCCGTCGAACTGGCCGAGCAGGCCGGTGACGCCATCGTGTACAGTGCCGCCCTGGACCGGCTGGTCGGGGACTACCTGGCCCGCCACGACGTCGCCGCAGCCCTGCGTGTCCTCCGTCGGCGGATCGACCTGCTGGCCACGGTGCCGATCGGAACGCTGAGCGGGTTCGAGCTCGGCGACGTCCGATGGATGGCGGCTGACACCGCCCTGGCGGCCGGTGACCTGGCCGGAGCCACGGCACACGCCGAAGCGCTCGCCCGACTGCCGTTCTACCGCGACGAGGACCACCTCGCCACCTGCAGGCGGCTCATGGTCGACGCGCTCGCCGGCCGGTTCGACGACGTCGTCCAGACCGGAGAGCTGTTCCGCGTCGGCTGGGAGCGAGCCGGACGGCCGGTCGCGCCGGCGCTGTGCCGCGCGGCCTACGCCGTCGCGATGGTGCACGGCATGCGGGGCGACGAGGAGCGCCGAGCGGCCTGGGTGCGCGTCACCATTGACACCGGCACCGACCCCCGGGACCTCGCCGGCTGGGGGAACGGCTTTGCAGCCACCTTCGACGCCCTGCTCGCACTGCACCGCAGCGATCTCCCGGAGGCGGAGTGCAGGCTCGCCGCCGACATCGATGACCCGGCCGTCTTCGGGGACTGGAACAGCGGGCTCTGGCGGCCGTGGTATGCCGCCCTGTGGGCCGAGGCCGCCGTGCTGGCCGGTCACCCGGACGCGGCCGAACGAATCGGGCGGAGCCGGCACGCGGCCCGGGACAACCCGATCGCCACCGCCATCGTCGAACGGGCCGCCGCCATCGCGGCCCGCGACCACGACCGGCTAGCCCCGTTCGCCATCATCTTCGGCCAACTGGACTGCCCATACCAGCGGGCCCGGACTCGCAGGCTCGCCGCAGACCTTCGCTGACGGACGAGCACCTCATGCACCGTCGACGGCCTGCCACCCGCAGCCGGATTTCGCGGATGGACCGGCCCGGCGGAGCAACAGTGTTGGCTATCATGACTGTCACCTCCGAGGAGGTGCTCATGCAAGGTTCTGCGGACTCGGGTGAGGCTGCCGAGCGGGTTGCGCGTCACGCGGAACGCCCGGGATTCCGGATCTCAGAGATGCGGATGAGCCCGGCGCAGCGGGTCCACTGGCACTACCACACCAACATCCAGGACACCTTCTATGTCCTGGACGGCAGCGTGCGGATCACCTTGCGCGATCCCGATGAACAGGTTGAACTTCGCCCGGGCGAAAGCTGGGGACCGGTCCGCGCAGGGCGCCCACATCTGGTAACGAACAGCGGCGGCGGAAGCGCCACGTTCCTCGTGCTCCAAGGGATTGGTGACTGGGATCATGTACCCCTTGCCTGAGCGACATTCGGGCACGGAGGTGAGACTGTCGGCGTGCCGACAACGCGCGCATGCTGCTCAGCGGGGTCGGGAGCGCCAATCTTCGCTATATGAGCGGGACGGCGTCGGGTCTAGGTGCGGCGAAAGCCGATCGCGCAGCGAGGGGCAGATGAGGGGCCCCTCGACATCCGCAAATCTTGTTACCGGGGGACAGCCTTCAAGCTGGTGCATCAGGCGGCCCGCCATCCCCTCTGTGCAGACGAACGGGGAAAGGGGTCTTCGATGCGGGCAGTTATCGTCGGGGCGGGGCCGACCGGGCTGTACACCGCGATCGCGCTGGCGCGGCGCGGGCACCAGGTC
>JBPYFQ010000073.1:0-4027 GCA_051985625.1 Solirubrobacteraceae bacterium | reverse complement strand
CCGGCTGACCGTGTGGCGCTCCTGGTACTCGGACATGTCGAGCCGGACCAGGTTCTCCTCGGAATCGAACAGGGCCTGCGCCAGCGCTCGGGACAGCTCGGTCTTGCCCACTCCGGTGGGGCCCAGGAAGATAAAGGAGCCGATCGGGCGCCGCGGGTCCTGGACGCCGCCGCGGGCGCGCAGGACGGCGTCGGCCACCAGCCGCACCGCCTCGTCCTGGCCGACGACGCGCTCGTGGAGCACCTCGTCGAGCCGCAGCAGCTTCTCGCGCTCCCCCTCCATGAGCCGGGCGACCGGAATGCCCGTCCACCGGGCGACGATCTCGGCGATCTCGTCCTCGGTGACCTCCTCGCGCAGCAGCCGGGTGCCGCCTTGCTTGCTCTCAAGGCGCTCCTCCTCGGCGCGCAGCCGCCGTTCCAGCTCCGGCAGGCGACCGTGGCGCAGCTCGGCGGCGCGGTTGAGGTCGTAGTTGCGCTCCGCCTCCTCGACCTCCCGGCGGACCTGCTCGAGCTCCCCGCGCAGCGCCTGGAGCTTGTGGATGGCCTGGCGCTCGGCCTCCCACTGCGCGGTCATCGCGTCGGCCTGGGCCCGCAGGTCGGCCAGCTCGCGCCGCAGCGCCTCCAGGCGCTCCAGGCTCGCCTCATCGGTCTCCTTGGTGAGCGCGGCCTCCTCAATCTCCAGCT
Source organism: Solirubrobacteraceae bacterium (assembly GCA_051985625.1). Lineage (GTDB taxonomy): Bacteria > Actinomycetota > Thermoleophilia > Solirubrobacterales > Solirubrobacteraceae > Palsa-465. Next base: position 3,344 of record JBPYFQ010000073.1, on the reverse strand, counting down.
GCATGACGCGGCGTGTGATCGCGTCGAGCTCCTGGGGCATCGAGTCGATCTCGGTGCGGATCACGGCGCAGGCCTCGTCGACGAGGTCGATCGCCTTGTCCGGGAGAAACCGGTCGGTGATGTAGCGGTGGGCCAGCGTGGCCGCGGCGACGAGTGCCGCATCCTGGATGCGGACGCCGTGATGCACCTCGAAGCGCTCGCGCAGCCCCCGGAGGATGGAGACCGTGTCCTCCACCGACGGCTCGTCCACCGTCACGGGTTGGAAGCGACGCTCCAGCGCCGCGTCCTTCTCGATGTATCGGCGGTACTCAGCGAGCGTCGTCGCGCCCAGGCAGTGCAGCTCGCCACGGGCGAGCATGGGCTTGAGCATGTTGCCCGCGTCCATCGCCCCCTCCGCGGCGCCGGCGCCGACGACGTTGTGCAGCTCGTCGATGAACAGCAGGATCCGCCCCTCGCCGGCCTTGACCTCGGTCAGGACGGCCTGCAGGCGCTCCTCGAACTCCCCCCGGTACTTCGCTCCGGCCACCAGGGACCCCATGTCGAGCGCGAACACCGTCTTGTCCTTCAGGCCCTCCGGGACATCGCCGCGGACGATCCGCTGGGCGAGTCCCTCCACGATCGCCGTCTTGCCGACGCCCGGGTCCCCGACGAGCACCGGATTGTTCTTCGTCTTGCGGGAGAGGATCTGGATGACGCGGCGGATCTCGGCGTCGCGGCCGATGACCGGGTCAAGCCGCCCCTCGCGCGCCTCGGCCACCAGGTCGCGGCCGTACTTCTCCAGGGCCTCGTACGCGGTCTCCGGGGTCGAGCTGGTGACGCGCTGCGCACCGCGGACCTGGCTGAGGATCTCCATGATGCCGTCGCGGTCGGCTCCGTGCTGGCGCAGGATCCGTGCCGCGCCGCTGTCGGTGCTCAGCATCGCCAGCAGCACGTGCTCGACCGACACGTACTCATCCTTGAGGCGCTCGGCCTCCTGCTCGGCCGCGTCGAGCACCTGGGCGAGCGCCCGGGTCATGCCGATCTGCGAGCTGCTGCCCGGGCCGCTGACCCGGGGTCGCCGCTCAAGCGCCTGCTGCAGGGCGTTGCGGAGGGCACCGGTGTCGACGTCGGCGCCCGCCAGCAGGCGCGGGATCAAACCGTCCCGTTGCTCGAGGAGCGCCAGCAGCAGGTGCTCGGTGTCGAGCTCGGTGTGGCCGAGGCGCAGCGCCGTCGTCTGCGCGTCGTGGAGCGCCTCCTGGGTCTTGACGGTCAGCCGGTTTGGGTCCATGTCATCACCTCTCGCTGGCTTGGTGGCGGCGCGGCGCCCCGCCGCCGCGCCTCGAGCTCGTCGATTCTGGCGAGCAGCTCGCAGGCCAGGACGGCGCCTGCATAGTTGAGCCCCAGGTCGCGCCGGAGCCGGAGCGCCCGGGTGAGCAGGACCGCATCCTGGCGGCGGAACAGCGGGGCCGCTCTCGTCCCGCCGGAGGGCTCGACCAGGCCGAGCCTGACGAGCCGGCGGACCAGCTCCGGATTAAGGCCCGCCTGGGTGGCGAGGCCGTCAAGGCTGATCCGGCCCTCTCCGCGCGGGACGAGCCGCGCGCCCGGGCGGTGTGCCGTGGTAGCCATCAGCCCTTCTTCCTCGGGTCGAACTTGGAGGTCTCGGCGAGCTGCTGGAACAGCTCGCGCTCCCGCTTGGTCAGCCGCTTGGGGACCTGGATCGTCACCACCGCGTACAGGTCGCCGGGCGGCGCCTGAGCGTTGCCGGGCAGCCCCTGACCGCGGAGCCGGAGTCGCCGGCCGCACGAGGAGCCGGCCGGGACCTTGACCCGCGCGGTGCCGTCCAGGGTCGGCACCGGGACATCGGCGCCCAGCGCCGCCTCCCAGGGAGCGACCGGCAGATCGGTGTACAGGTCGCCCCCTTCAACGCGGAAGGTCGGATGGGGTCGAAGCCGGATCCGCAGGATGAGGTCGCCGGCCGGCCCGCCCCCGCTCCCCGGGGCACCTTGGCCGGGGACGCGGATGAGCTGCCCGTCGCGGGCGCCGCGCGGGATGTCGACCTCGACCGATTTCCCGTTGATCGACAACCATCGCCGGCCGCCGGCGGCGGCTTCGGTCAGCCCCAGGTCCAGCACGGCCTCAAGATCGCCGCCGCGCATCGAGAAGTCCTGGAAACGACCGCCGCGGCTGCCCCCGCGGCGCCGGCTGAACAGCTCGTCGAACAGATCGCTGAAGTCACCGCTGCCCATGTCGAAGCTGACGCCGTCGTACCCGCCGCCGTCGTCAAATCCACCGAAACCGCCTGCGTCCGTGTCCCGCGCGGCTGCGCCTCGCGCGCCGAACCGGTCGTAGCGGGCACGCTTCTCCGGATCGCGCAAGACCTCGTAGGCCTCGGAGATCTCCTTGAAGCGGTCCTCGGCGCCCGGCTCCTTGTTGACGTCCGGGTGGTACCGGCGGGCCAGGCTGCGGTAGGCCCGGCGGATGTCCTCTGCGCTGGCGTCCCGGGGGACGCCGAGCGCCTCGTAATAGTCCTCGGAGGCGACGGACATCAGCCGGCGCCCTGGGGCGAACGCGCCACCACGACCTGGGCCGGTCGGATCACCCGGTCTCCGAGGGCAAAGCCGGAGCGCTCCACGCCCAGGATGGTCTGGTCAGGCGCCTCGGCCGAGTCCTGCACCGCGATCGCCTCGTGGCGCTCCGGATCGAAGCGCTCGCCGGGCGCTCCGGTGCGGTGCACGCCCTCCCGTGCGAGCACGCTGTTCATCTGCTCCAGGACCGCGCCAAGTCCCTCGCGGCACGACCCGTCCGCGTCCATCTGCATGGCGCGCTCCACGCTGTCCACGACGTCTAGCCAATCCCCGATGATCGCCTCCTGGGCCGCCGTGACGCGGATCTCCATATCTCGTGCCACTCGCTTGCGGTAGTTATCCAGGTCGGCGAGGGCCCGCTTGTAGCGGTCCTGGATCCGCTCCAGCTCGGCGGCCAGCTCCCCGTTGGCGGGTTGCGCCTGATCGGTGGCCGGGGTGGCCTGGGTGTCACTCTCGGGTGAATTCGGCATCCACCACCTCCTCGTCCTCGCTCGGCTCAGCAGCGCCGTTCCCGGCGCCGTTGCCGCTCGTCGCCGACGCCTGTGCGGCCGTTGCGGCGGCCGACGGCAGCGCCGCCACCAGCTGCTGGAGGTCGGAGATCAGCTGCCGGAGCCGGTCGATGGGCGCCTGGTCGGCGATCGCCTGGCGGGCGTCGGCGACGCCCTGCTCGGCCCGGGCCTTCTCGTTGACGGGCAGTCTCTCCTGCAGCTCGGTCACGAGCTGCTCCACGCGATAGGCGACCGAGTCCAGCTCGTTGCGGGCATCGATCTCCTCGCGACG
>JBPYFQ010000072.1:0-27385 GCA_051985625.1 Solirubrobacteraceae bacterium | reverse complement strand
CGAAGCGGTCGTACTCCGAGGTCACCACCGTGAAGTCGCCGCCGGCCAGCTCCGGCGCCGAGGTCACCCACGCCTCGAGATCCTGGCGCTCCCAGAGTCTGAGCGCCGGAAAGGTCGTCGGCGGGATCGCCGCGACCGATTGCGATTCCTGATTGACCTCGAACAAGGGCACCGCAACAGTATCTACGCTTCGTCGGGCGGTCTCCAGCCACCTACCCCTCATTACGCCCTTGGCAGCTTCAGCCGAAAGCAGAGGGTCGAAGGTGAGGTCAATAAGACGTGGCCCTCGGGCGGCCAGCGGCGCAGCCGGGACGATTGCTTTTGACCCGGATGACCATACGTAAGTTGCCATCGCATCGGCGACTTCTCGATCACTTCGGTTGTCGCGTCGTAGCACGAGCCGCGTGATTGCTTTCGCGTCCGCCGTGGCGCCGGCCGCGCTATACCAATGCCACGAACGGGATGGTCCGTTCCTCGACCGTCGGCGCCAGCCCTATGGCGACCACGCGCAAGTCCGCGGACGCGCTGCGTCAGCCAGCAAGGAGCGAACGCAGATGCTCTCCGCCGGCCGGGCCCAGAACCTCGTCCGGCCAGTCACCAGCCACGAACGCCGCGGATACCCGCACGACGTCAGCGTGGCTCGAGCGTCGCCTCCGGCGCGGGTACTCCCGATTTCACGACCGGCATCCAAGCCCGTCGCACAATCGGGAGCGGATGCTCTACGGGTCGAGAGGATCTCGCTGAAATTTGAGAGATCTCGAAGGACCAGTTGCCCGACACAGTTGCCCGGCGCTCGCGGTCGACGAGCCGAGGAATCAGAACCAGCCGCTTTGCAGGCCCTTCGTGAAAGCGGACGACGGGTCTCGAACCCGCGACCTTCGGCTTGGGAAGCCGACGCTCTACCAACTGAGCTACGTCCGCCTGCGAGGCGTGCCGCAATGCTAGCGCCGGGGCCGCTCGCGAGCGCGCCGTCGTGACGTCCTTTCGATGTTGCTCGCTAACCCTCCTCCGGCTCGTCCAGGGCGGAACGGATTTAGCCCCCCGGTTCGCGGGTAGCGGGCGGCCATGACGCCGCCGAAGTGCCGTGCGTTGGGCTGCGAGGCACCCGCCATCACGCCCAACGAGTGGTGCGAGCGCCACCGGCGCGAGTTGGCCGCCTGGGATAACGCGCTCTACGGCGCGACTCGGCAGTCGCGTGAGCCCGAGTCGCTCTTTTCGGAGTTCGACTGGACACGGCGCTACTGGGAACAGGATGAGCCGGATGCCGGGGCGGCCGGCGGACGCGGGGTCTGACAACGGCGGACGCTTCTACCATCGCCGCATGCTCGATAGCCAACAACTCATCATCACCATTGACAAACGCCTCGCCGACGTCCGGAAGGAGATCGCCTCCCTGGAGCGCGCGCTCTCGGCGATGAGCAAACCCTCGAAGGCCGCCAAGCCGCCCTCGTCGACCCGGAGCGCCCGCACCAACGGTGCCGCGCCGGCCAAGCGCATGGCCACATCCGCCAAGGCAAAAGCCAAGACACCCGCCAAGGCAACCGCCAAGGCCGGCACCACATCCGCCAAGACAACCGCCGAATCCAGCAAGGCCACGGCCGCGGACGCCAAGCGGACCGCTGCCTCCACCAATGGGCGCGCCCGCCGGACGCGTCGCGCCCCCGCCAAGGGCCGGGTCGATGTCGTCCCCGCCGGCAAGCTGGTCAGCCTGCTCGGGACGGGCAACGGCATGTCCACGGCCGACCTGACCGCGCAGACCGGCGGCGACCGCCAGCAGCTGCTCACGCTCCTGCGGGAGCTGGAGGCGGCGGGTCAGGTCCGGCGCTCGGGCGAGCGGCGGAGCACCCGCTGGCACGCGATCACCGACGAGGACCGGATCGCCGAGCGCGTCGCCCAACTGGAGCGTCAGAGCTCGCGCACCAAGCGGGCGAGCCGGGCCGGCTGAACCAACCGACGGGACACTAGTGGCTATGGGCGCTGTGGGCCTGGACGACCTCGTGCCAGAGCTCTTCAAGCGCGATCACCTGGGCGATCCGGGCGCGGCGGGCGGCTCCGTCGCGCTCCAGCTCGGCCAGGCGCTGCTTGTTGAACTGGCGCTGGGCGGCGCCGTCCGGCATGTCGTCGTAGATGTCCGTCGGTGACATTGCGGGTCTCGTTGGTGGGTTGGCCGGATATGCCGACTACCCGGATATCGGCGCCGATGCGCGCAACTGCACCAGGGTCGCCCGCCGACTGGCCGGTTGATCGAGGCGCCCCGCGGCCCCGAATCCGCTCGCCGCGGTCCGCCGACCCGCGCGATTCAGGCCATTAACATCACGACAGGTATGCGTAGGTTCGTGCTCCCGGGCGTCGTCGCGACCGCTGCGATCGCGGTGCTGGCCCTGCTCACTTTCGGCGTCTCCAACCGCGCGGACACGGCCTCCATCGACGCCCAGGTGGCCAGCCACAAGTATCCAGTGGCCCCCAACGCCGACATGGCGCTGCCGGTGCTGGGCAGCTCGGCCATGAAGACCCTGGCCGATTTCCGGGGCAAGGTCGTCGTGCTCAACGTGTTCGCCTCCTGGTGTCAGCCCTGCCAGGGCGAGGCGCCGCTGTTGTCCTCCGAGCAGCGCCAACTCGTCCGGCACGGCGCGACGCTGGTCGGCGTCACCTACCTGGACAACACGATCGCGTCCGAGCAGTTCGCCCAGCGCTACCACATCACGTACCCGGTGCTGCGCGACGTCAGCGGCAACTTCGTGCGCTCGTTTGGGACGACCGGCGTGCCGGAGACGTTCGTGATCAACCGCCAGGGCCGGATCCAGGCCCTGCAGCGCTACCCCGTCACCGGCAAGTGGTTCAGCCAGATCATGCCGAGGATCGAGGCCGAGAGCTGATGCGCGGCCGCCGCTCCCCGCTTGCGCTACTGCTGGTGATCGCCATCGCCGCGGCCGGCGTGCTCGGCACGGGCGGCTCGGCGCGCGCCGCCCCGTCGCGGGCATCGTTCAATCAGCTGGAGGACCAGCTGATGTGCGTCGCCTGCCACGAGTCGCTGGCAGTCGCCAACTCGCCCGAGGCGTTCTCCGAGCGCCAGTACATCCGGGACCTCATCGCCCAGGGGGAGACCGCCGCCGAGATCAAGCGCAACATGGTCGCCCAGTACGGACAGGCCGTCCTGGCGGTGCCCCCGGCGCAGGGCTTCGACCTCGTCGTCTACGTGGTGCCGGCGGTGCTCGTCGGCCTGGCGGCGCTCGTCCTGGCCATCGCCGTGCCCCGGTGGCGCCGGAAGACCCGGCAGGCGACCCCCGCCGCGCCCGCTGCGCCGCTGAACCCGGACGACAGGCGCCGGCTCGACGAGGACCTCGGCCGGTACGCGTAGCCGACGCTGATGACGAAGGTGACCTATGCGGTCAGGTTCGTCATCACCGTGCCTACATCGAGTCCGGCGCGCCGACCCCGAGCAGCCCCAGCGCGAGCTTGATCGTCTGGCGGGCCGCCTGCGAGAGCGCCACCCGGAACGACTCCACCTCCACCGGCTCTGAGCCGATGACCTTGCAGTCCCGGTAGAAGACGGTGAACTGCTGGGCCAACTCCAGCGCGTAGGCGGCGATTCGATGGGGCGCGCGCCGGTCGGCGGCCTCGGCCACCTCGTCGGGGAACGCCACCAGGGCCTTGATGAGATCCCGCTCGGCGGGCTCCAGCCCGCCGTCGAACCATGCGGCCCCCGGGGCCAGCGCCGCCGCCACGCGGTCCTCCTCCAGCTTGCGGAGCATGGACACGATCCGCGCGTGCGCGTATTGCACGTAGTAGACGGGATTCTCCGGCGACTCCCGCCGCGCCAGCTCCAAGTCGAGGTCGACCGTGCGGTCGTGGGAGCGCTGGAGCATGAAGAAGCGCGTGGCGTCGACGCCGATCTCGTCCAGCAGGTCGTCGAGCCGGATGAAGTCCCCGCGGCGCTTGGACATGGCCGCCCGCTCCTCGCCCTCCACCAGGTGGACGAACTGGAGGATGGGGACCTCGAGGGCGTCCGGATCGCCGCCAAGCGCGGCAAACGCCGCCTTCAGGCGGGCGATGTAGCCGTGGTGGTCGGCGCCGAACGGCAGCAGTTGGAGATCGAGCCCGCGCTCGAGCTTCTCCAGCAGGTAGGCGAGGTCGGCCGCGAAGTAGGTGGGCGCGCCGGTCGACCGGCGCAGCACCCGGTCCTTGTCGTCGCCGAAGGTCGTCGTGCGCAGCCACAGGGCCCCGTCGGACTCGTAGGTGTGCCCGGCCTGGGCGACGATCTCCAGCGCCCGGTCCAGGTACGACGGCGACCCCTCGTGCAGGGTGCGCTCGCTGAAGAACCGGTCGTAGTGGACCCCGTAGCGCTCCAGGGTGGCCTTGATCTGGGCCAGCAGGACCTCCACCGCGCGGGCCGAGGCCTCCGCCAGGGGGCCCGACTCGATGCCCGGCATCTGTCCGGCCAGCTCGCGGACGTAGTCGCCCTGATAGCCCCCCTCTGGGACGGCGTCGCCCCGGGCGCGGGCCTGCACGGACGCCCCGAGCAGCTCGATCTGGGTCCCGGCGTCGTTGAAGTAGTACTCGCGCCACACGTCGTGGCCGTAGTGGGAGAGGATCCGCGCCAGCGCGTCCCCGTAGGCGGCATGGCGTCCGCTGGCGGCCACCAGCGGCCCGGTGGGGTTGGCTGAGACGAACTCCACCAGCACGCGGCGCCGTTCGGGCGCGCCGCCGGCGCCGAAGCCCTCGTCGGCGTCGAGCACCATCCGCAGCGCGCGGCGGTGCCAGGTGTCGGACATGAACAGGTTGACGAAGCCGGGGCCGGCGACCTCGAACCGGTCCAGCTCGTCCCCCAGGACCTCACTCAGGGCCTCCCCGACCCGCTCAGCGATCTCCCGTGGCTTGGCCCGCAGCACCGGCGCCAGCAGCATCGCCAGGTTGGTCGAGTAGTCGCCCTGGCCGGCCCGCTTGGGCCGCTCCACCCGCACGTGGGCGGGGACCGGCCGCCCGTCGCCGGTGAGCACCGCGGCTGCGCGCAGGACCGACGCACGCAGCTCGGCCAGCGGCGAGCCGACGTGTTCGGCGTCGGTCCCGGCGGGCAGGCTCATGGCCTGAGCCTAGTACGACCTTGCGCAATTACGCCCGGTCCAGCCGGCGGTACTGGCGTTCAGCCGTACTAATGGGTCAATAGTGATACGGCTCGCGCGCCAGGATCTTGTGCGCGCGGTACAACTGCTCCAGCAGCACGACCCGGGCCAGCTGGTGCGGAAGGGTGATCGCCCCCAGCGACAGGCGGTGATCGACGTCGTCCAGGTCGAGGCCGAACGGTCCGCCGATGACGAAGCACAGGTCGCGGCCGCTCCGGCGACGGGCCTCCAGGAACCGGGCGAGGGCCACCGAATCCGGCTGCTCGCCCTCGCGGTGCAACAGCGACACGAACGCCCGGTCCGGCAGCCGGCGGAGCACATGGTCGTCCTCGCGCACCTCCACCAACTCCAGGCGGGTATGGCCCGCCAGAAGCTTCTTGTAATGCTGCACGTCGTCCGCGAACGGGGGCCGTAGCTTTCCCACGGCGACGACGACGATCCGCACAATGGAATACTACGGCCATATGTCTGATCCCAACACGCCCGAGCGCCACATCAACATCCACTTCTCCCCGGAGGTGATGGCGGGGCACTACTCGAACTTCGCCAACGTCAGCCACTCCGACTACGAGTTCACGATCACGTTCGCCCGCGTGGATCACGAGGTCGAGGACGAGGAGATCCCCGGCGTCGTCGTATCCCGCATCAACCTCTCGCCGAAGTTCATGCGCGAGCTGATCGACGCCATGCAGGACAACTACTCGAAGTGGCAGACCCGCGAGGGAATCAAGAACCTGCCGGAGTACGGAGGCTCCCAGGACGCGACCGGCGGGACCGTGTCCCGCGAGTACGACTCCGACGACGAGGCCTGACGTCGCCGCCCCCCGGCGTCCGGCGACCGCGCGAGACTCAGTGGATGATGCCGCGGCGGGCTCTGCGCCCGCAGACATGACGACGAACGGCGTCCCGCGCTGCGGGATCCTGTTGCCGAGCTTCGACGCCACCCGCGCCGGCGGGCCGCCGCAGGTGGTCGCCGCGGCGCAGCTGGCCGAGGATCTCGGCTTCGACGCGGCCTGGGTGGGCGACCATCTGGCCTGCCCGGCGCCGGGGCTCGACGCCCCTGCGTGCCTGGCCGCCGCGGCGGCGGTGACCAGCCGCATCGGCCTGGGCCTGAGCGTCATGCTGCTCGGCCTGCGCCCGCCGGCCTGGGCGGCCAAGCAGCTGGCCACGATCGACGCCCTGTCGGGCGGCCGGCTGCTGCTCGGGGTCGGCGTCGGCGGGGAGTTCCCGGAGGAGTTCGCCGCCGCCGGGGTGCCGGTCCGGCAGCGGGGCGCGCGCCTGGATGACTCGCTGGCCGTCATCGGCGACCTGCTCACCGGGCGGCCCGTCGAGTACGCCGGCCGGACCCTGACCGTCAGCAGCCCGGGGCTGGAGCCGGCGATGGCCGCTCCGCCGCCCATCTACGTCGGCGGGCGCGGCGAGCCGGCCCTGCGCCGGGCCGCCCGTCACGCCGACGTGTGGCTGCCGATGTGGCTGACCCCCGACCGGCTCGCCGAACGCTCGCGGATGCTCGCCGAGCTGGCCGAGGAGGCCGGCCGGCCGGTACCCGGGACGGCGTTGCTCATCGGCGTCCACATCGACGATGACCGCGACCGGGCGCGCGCCCAGGCCGAGGCCCACATCCGCGGCCAGTACCGCATGGACCTGGACAAGGTCGAGCACTGGACGCTGCTGGAGAGCGTCGACGGCGCTGTGGAGCAGCTCGACGCCTACCGCCAGGCCGGGGTGCAGGAGTTCTTGCTCATGCCGCTCGGATCAGAGCCGCTCGTCCAGTACGACCGGCTCGCCGAGGTCCGCGCCCGCCTGCTCGCCGGCCAGACGCCCTCCCCCGCCGGGGCGGAGGCCCGCGGTTGAGCGACGGGCCCGGTTACCGCTACGACCCGTCGGCGTTCCGGGCGGTGTTCGAGCGCCACTTCACATATCTGGCCGGGGTGAAGCGCAACAGCCATCGCTTCGCCCACCGTCATGCGCTCCACGATCCGGCGAGCGGCCGGCGTTGGACGTACGCCGAGTTGTGGGCCGACACCGGGCGGCTGGCGGCCTCGCTGGCGCAGGCCGGGGTGACCGCGGGCGACTCCGTCGTGTTCTCGCTGTTCAACGGGCCGGAGTTCGTGCTCGTCTGGCTGGCCGCCCAGCGGCTGGGGGCGGTGGCGGCCCCGATCAATTTCCGGCTCTCGCCCGGCGAGGTCGCCTACGTCCTGGACGACAGCCGGCCGCGGGCGTTCATCTACGACGCGGCCCTGGCCCAGACGGCGGCCGCGGCGCTTGAGCGCGCCGGACACCGCCCGGCGCTGCTGGCCCGCGCGGGTGCCACGGGGGATGACGGCCACGCCGGCGACGCCGGGACGGTCGCGGACCTGATCGCCGCCGGTGATCCGGCCGCGACGCCCGACCTGCCAGACCTGACCACGTACGCGGAGACGACCCGGCTGTACACCTCGGGCACCACCGGGATGCCCAAGGGAGTCTCGCTGAGCGGGATCGTCGACGTGCTCTCCGCCCACGACGTGATCATGCACTTCCCCCTCTCCCCGGAGGACCGGACGCTGAACATGACCCCGTGGTTTCACCGCGGCGGCCTCTACTCCGGGGGGCCCAACCCGGTGCTCTACTGCGGCGCCGAGGCGGTCGCGGTGCGCCAGTTCGACCCGGCGACGGTGCTCGACTGGGTCCAGGAGCACGGGCTCACCTTTCTGATCGGCGCGCCCACCAACCTGGCGATGCTGACCGCCGAGCAGACGGCGCGCCCCCGGGACCTCTCGACGCTGAACGGGATCGTGACGATGGGGGCGCCGCTCGACCGCGAGGCCTGCCTGCGCTACCAGGAGGTCCTGACCCCCCGGATCTTCAACGGGTATGGGACGACCGAGGCGTTCTGGAACACCTTCCTGCGGCCGAGCGACCTGCCCGACCACGCCGGCTCGGCCGGCCGGGCGTGCACCGACGACGATGTCGCCGTGGTCCGGATCTACGAGGACCGCCATGCCGCCCCGGAGGACCACGCCGCCAAGGACGGGAGCGAGATCGGCGAGGTCGTCGTCCGCTCGGTCAAGTCCGGCTACGCGTATGTCCAGCAGCCGGAGGAGCAGGCGGAGCGGTTCCGCGACGGCTGGCTGTACATCGGCGACCTGGCCACCTGGGACAAGGACGAGTACGTCACGATCGTCGGCCGCAAGGACGACATGATCATCTCCGGGGGCGAGAACGTCCACCCCACCCAGGTCGAGGCGATCCTGGCCGAGCATCCCGGGATCGCCGACGCGGCCGTCGTCGGCCTGCCCGACGAGCGCTGGGGCGAAGTCGTCGTCGCCTACGTGGTGGCCAGCGACCCGGATCTCGACGCCGCCGCCTGTGAGGCACACTGCAACGGCCATCCGATGCTCGCCGCCTACAAACGCCCGCGCGCCTATCGCTTCGTCTCCGAGCTGCCGATGACCGCGACCGGCAAGAAGGTCCACTATCAGCTGCGCGAGCAGGCCCAGCGCGACGCGGCCGACGGCCTGCTGACACGTCCGTGAGCAACGATCCCAAGCGCAGCGACCCGGTGATCACCGGGATCGGCGCGATCACGCCGGTGGGCGGGTCAGCGCCTGAGACCTGGCGGGGGCTGGTCCACGGACGCTCCGGGGTGGTGGAGATCGAGAGCTTCGACGCCTCGCGGCTGCCGGTGCGCATCGCCGGCGAGATCCGCGGGTTCGACGCCGAGGCGGCGCTCGGAGCCAAGCGGGCCCGGCGGTCGGCGCGCTTCTCGCAGCTGGCCACGGTGGCCGCGCGCGAGGCCTTCGCCGACGCCGGCCTCGACGCGACCGGCGATTCCGAGCGGACCGCGGTCATCATCAACAGCGCCTGCGCCGGCACGCCGGAGACCGAGCGCAACGTCCGCGCGCTGATCGACCGCGGCCCGCGGGACGTCAGCCCGTACTACGTGCCGTCCACGATCCTCAACATGGCCGCCTGCGAGGTGTCGATCGACCTCGGCGTGCACGGGCCGGTCAACGCCTCCGCGCTGGCCTGCGCCAGCGGGACCGCGGCCCTGCTGGAGGCCCGGCGCCTGATCCTGTCCGGCGAGGCCGACGTCGTCATCGCCGGGGGCACCGATGCCGCGATCAACGAGGCGATGTTCGCCGGCCTGGCCGTCATGGGCCCCCTGTCGGAGCGCAACGACGCGCCGGAGCAGGCCAGCCGCCCGTTCGACGCCGACCGCGACGGGTTCGTGTTCGGCGAGGGGGCGGTGGTCTGCGTCGTCGAGTCCGCCGACCACGCCCGGGCCCGCGGGGCCGCCGTGTACGGGACGATGGCCGGCGGGGCCCTGACCGCCGACGCGTTCCACATGAGCGCCCCGGAGCCGAGCGGCGCCCACGCCGCCCGGGCGATCGAGCTGGCCCTGCGCAGCGCCGGGGTGGCACCGGAGGATCTCGACTACGTGTGCGCCCACGGGACCGCCACCCGGGCCAACGACGCCGCCGAGACCCGCGCCATGCACATCGCCCTCGGCAACGCCGCCCCGGGGATCCCGGCCAGCTCGCCCAAGTCCATGGTGGGGCACCTGATCGGGGCCGCCGGCGCTCTGTCAGCGATGACCTGCCTGCTGGCCATCCGCGACGGAGTGCTGCCCCCCACCATCAATCTCGAGACGCCCGATCCGGCCTGCGACCTGGACTATGTGCCGCTCCGCGCCCGCCGCACCGACGTCCGGGTCACCGCCGCCAACGCGTTCGGCTTCGGTGGCCAGAACTGCGTCATCGTCCTCCGCGCCCCCGGCGACGACCAGCGGCCGCGCCCGGCCGAGCCGGTCTAACCGGCCGCAGCGGGGTGGGTCTCGGCGAACGCCACCGCCGCGCCGATCCGCTCGGCAGTCGGCGGATGCGAGGCGAGCAACCGGCTCACCCATCGCGGCGGGTCGAGATCGGCGACGTTCTGCAGCGCCGCCGCGCGCTCGAAGGAGATGAACGCATCCGGCGCGCCGGCCAGCTCCAGCGAGAAGTGGTCCGCGCGGCGCTCGATCGCCCGGGACAGCCGGTTTCCCAGCACGCCGGTCGGCACTCCGATGAGCGAGGCGGCCAGCGCCAGGGCCGGGAGCCCGGCCGGGGTGGTGGGCGGGTCGTCCTCCGGGGAGAGCAGGGCGCTCAGCCGCTGTACGGCGAATGCGGCCGGCGGCGCCACGATCGCCGCGTACAGCACCCCCCGCGGGACGTCGCGGTGGCGCACGTGGCCGAGCTCGTGGGCGACGACCAGCCGGATCTCGTCGCGGCTATAGCGGTCGAGCATGGTGTCGTAGAGGACGACGCGCTTGGTCGGGCCCAGCCCGGTCACATAGGCATTGGCGGCGGTGGTCCGGCGGCTGGCGTCGACCGAATACACCTCGCCCACCTTGACCCCGGCCTCCCGGGCCAGCGCGAGGACGTCGTCGCGCGTCTCCCCGGCTTCGAGAGGCTCGAAATCGTTGAACAGGGGGTCGAGCACGACCGGCGCCACGGCGGCCAGGACGGCGCCGAACGCCACCGACCCGACCGCGGCCGGCGCCCACCATCCGCGCGGGTAGCGGCGGGCCAGCGCCGTCACGGCGGCGCCCGCCCCGGCCACGAATGCCGTCTGGATGGCGGTCAGCTTGACCACATCCCGGCTCCAGGCCGGCCAGGTCTGGGTGTCGAGGCCGACGGCCACGGAGCGCCGGCGGGCCGCCGCCCGCAGCGGCAGCGAGGCGGCCGCCAGCGACACCGACAGGCCCGCGCCGACGGCGGCGGCGCCGGCCACCGGACGGCGCCGGTGCAACAGCGGCGGCGGACGGCGGGCAACCAGGCCCAGGGCCCCGAGCTCCAGCGCGCTACGGGCCAGCGCCAGGGCGAGCTGGGGTCGGGCGAAGCGCCGTCCGCGCTCGACCTCGGTCGGGCTGAAGTACGTCCCGATGTCGACGCTCACCGGGGCGACCGGCGGCGCGGCGGGGCTCAGAAGGCGCCGGCCGCCCTCCGCGGCGGCGATTGCCAGCAGCGCCGGCCAGAGGGCGCCGGAGCGTGAAGTCCACCTCACCAGCGAGACTGTAGTGATGCGCGCCGCGATCGTCTCGGACATCCACGGCAACCGGCAGGCCTTCGAGGCCGTGCTGGACGCCATCGCCGACACCGAGTGCGAGCAGATCTGGTGCCTGGGCGATCTCGTCGGCTACGGTGCCGACCCGAACGTGTGCGTCGCCCTGGCCCGGCGGCTCTCGGCCGTCTCGCTGGCCGGCAACCACGACCTCGGCGTCGTCGGCGCGATCCCGCTGGAGCAGTTCTCCCGGGGCGCGGCGCTGGCCGCCACCTGGACGCGGCAGGAGATCACCCCGGACACCCGGGAATACCTCGCCGAGCTCGAGCCGCAGAACACCGAGAGAGCCGTCTCGCTGTACCACGCCAGCCCGCGCGACCCGGTCTGGGAATACGTGCTGTCGCCGCTCCAGGCCGACCTGTGCCTCGACGTCCAGGCCCAGCGGATCTCGCTGGTCGGCCACTCGCACGTCGCCCTCTCGTTCTGCCGCCTCCCCGGCGAGTCCGCCACCGGCCAGACGCGCGAGGCCGGCGAGGAGCTCGACCTGGCCGAGGGCGAATGGATCATCAACCCGGGCAGCGTCGGTCAGCCCCGGGACGGCGATCCGCGGGCCGCCTGGCTGGAGCTTGATCTCGACGCCTGGCGGGCCATCTACCGCCGGACCGAGTACGACATTGCCGGCGCGGCGGCGGCGATCCGGGACGCTCGGCTGCCCGACTCGCTAGCGGAACGCCTCGTCTACGGCCAGTAGCGGCACCCCCGCTCACCCTCTGACTTCAGGCAAACCGGAGCAGCCACTAAAGTCAGGCGCCGGATGGGCTTTGGCTCACGCGCAATCCTGGCCGGCGGCCTGGGGTTCACGGTCGCCCTCGTTGTCGCATGCGGCAACAGCAACGGGCTGCTCTCATCCGCCCAGAGCAGCGATCTGGCCAACAACCTGAACGCCGTCTCCGCGGCGGTGGCCGCCCACGACTGCGCCCAGGCCCAGAGCGCAGCCTCCGCGCTCAACAACTCGGTGGCCAAGCTCCCGCAGTCGGTCAACCCCACCCTGTTGCAGAACCTGGGTCAGGGCGCGGGCACGGTGAGCGCGCTCGCCGCCCAGGACTGCACCTCAACGTCGAGCCCCACCACCACGTCGAGCCCGACCACCACGTCGAGCCCCACGACGACCACCAGCCCCACCACCACCTCGCCCACCACCACGTCGCCCACCACCACGTCGCCGACCACCACCTCGCCCACGACCAGCGCAACCAATCCGCCCGGCACGGGTACTACCACTAGCGGCACAGGCGGCGCGGGCATCGGAGGCCCGCCCGGTGGGACCGGAACAGCGGGTAACGGCGGAAGCGGACAATGACAGGCACGACGACGATCGCCGGCAGATACAGGATCGAGGGGCGCCTGGGCGTCGGCGGGATGTCGACCGTGCACCTCGCATTCGACAGTCGTCTGGAGCGCTACGTGGCGCTCAAGCTCCTGGCCGAGCACCTGGCCGACGACCCCACGTTCGTGTCCCGGTTCCGCCGCGAGGCGCTGGCCGCGGCGCGGCTCGTGCACCCCAACATCGTCCAGGTGTTCGACTTCGGCTTCGACTCCGGCCACCACCAGCACTTCATCGTGATGGAGCACGTGTCCGGCAACTCGTGCGCTGAGTTGCTGCGCGATCGCGGCCATCTCCCCGTCCCGCAGGCCGTCGACATCGTCACCCAAGCCTGCCGGGGGCTCGACTACGCCCACCGCAATGGCGTCGTGCACCGCGATGTCAAGCCGGGCAACCTCCTCGTGTCCGACTCCGACGTCGTCAAGCTGGCCGACTTCGGCATCGCGCGCGCCACCGACCAGTCGAGCATCACACAGGCGGGATCGGTGCTCGGCACGGCCGCCTACCTGTCTCCGGAGCAGGCCCGCGGTGAGGAGGCCGGGCCTCAGGCCGACCTGTACTCGCTCGGCGTCGTCAGCTACCAGTTGATCTCCGGCCGCCTGCCCTACGAGGCCAGTTCGCTGTCGGAGCTCACGCTCAAGCAGCAGCGCGAGGCGCCGATCCCGCTCGACGAGCTCAAGCCCGAGGTTCCGGCGGCGCTGGCGGCGGCGGTGGCGAGCGCTCTGGAGATCGACCAGCGCTTCCGCCCCCATGACGCCATGGAGCTGGCCGCCGCGCTGGAGGACGGCGCCCGGGGCGTCGGGCCCACGCGGGCCGGCGGATATGCCACCGGCGCAACCCGGATCGCCCCGGGCGATCCGACGACCGCCACACGGGCCGCGCCGCCGCGCCAGGTCGCCGCGCGCCGAGCCGAGGCCCCGACCACGGCCACCCGGGCCACGCCGCCGCGCCAGGTCCCGTCGCGCCGGCCGGAGCCGGGCGGGGGGGCCCCGTATCCACGCCGCCCCGGCCCGGACCGGGAGCTGGAGCGCTCCAGCCGGGGCTTCCGGCGCACGATGACGCTGTTCGCTCTGCTGGCGGTGCTGGCCGTGATCGTGATCGCGGCCGTGGCGATCGCCAACAGCACGTCACGGACGGCCGTGCAGTACCACCGGGTGCTGGCCCACGACACCCAGTCGGCCATTCATCAGCTGCAGAACCTGATCAACCAGTACACGAAGTAGCCGCGCTGCCGGGGGCGGCGCCGGCCAGGACGGCCTCGGAGACCGCGGACAGGCGCCCGGCGCCGATCGCCTCGCGCAGATCGGCCATCAGCCGGGCCACGAAGCTCAGGTTGTGCTGGGTGATCAGGCGGTGCCCGGTGAGCTCGTGAGCGCGGAGCAGGTGGTGCAGGTACGCCCGGGAGAAGCCCCCGGAGCAGGCCGGGCACGGGCACCCATCGAGGATCGGCTCCGGCGACCCGCGGAAGCGGCCCTTGTACAGATCGACGCGCCAGCGGCGGTCCGGGTCCGGGACGAGCGCCACCCCGTGGCGGCCGAGCCGGGTGGGCATGGCGCAGTCAAACGTGTCGATCCCCTGGGCGACGCCCGCGATCAGGTCATCGATCTCGCCGATGCCCAGCAGGTGGCGCGGCCGGTCCGGAGCCAGGCGCTCCAGCTCTGCCGTCGTCCAGTCGACGACCTGATGCATCTGGGCCTTGTCCTGGCCCAGCGAGCCGCCGATCGCCACGCCGCCGGCGCGGGACCCGGCCACGGTCTGAACCGAGACCATCCGCAGGTCGTGCTCGACGCCGCCCTGGACGATCCCGTACACCATCTGCCCGGGTGGGCCGTGGCGCTCATGCCAGTCCAGGCACCGCTCCAGCCAGCGGTGGGTGCGCTCCATGGAGCGGGCCGTGTAGTCGCGGGTCACGTGGAAGGGCGTGCATTCGTCGAACACCAGCGCGATGTCCGAGCCCAGCGCGGCCTGAACCGCCATCGAGGTCTCCGGCCCCATGAAGCGCTCGCTCCCGTCCAGGTAGGAGCGAAACCGTACGCCCTCCTCCTCGATGGCCAGGATGCTCCCGGTCGGCTCGGCGCCCGGCCGGCCCGCCGCGTTGACGTGACGCCGGCCTTTGATCTCGTCGGCCACCCCGCCGTGGCCCATCGAGAACACCTGAAAGCCGCCCGAGTCGGTGATGATCGGACCCGGCCAGCGCATCATCTCGTGCAGCCCGCCCAGCTCGGCCACCAGCTCCGGACCCGGAGCCAGGAACAGGTGAAACGTGTTCCCCAGGACCATCTCGTAGCCGAGCGCGGCCACGTCGCGCGGCTCCAGCGTCTTGACGGCGCCGCGCGTGGCCAGCGGGACGAAGGCCGGCGTGCGGACGTCCCCGTGGGCGAGATGCAGCGTCCCGCGCCGCGCGCGTGAATCCGGACATCGGGCGGTGATCTCGAACACGGCGATGCACCCTAGCCTGTTGCGCCCCTACGCTTGGCGCCATGGCACCCTGGGCACTCCGGCTCGCGCTGGCGGCGGCGATCGCGGCGACCCTGGCGGCCTGCGCGGGCGGTCAGAGCTCCCGGTCGACGGGCTCGGCGGCGCGCACGACGGCCGCTCCGGCCGGCGCCTCCGGGAAGGCGCTGTTCGCCGAGCACTGCTCGATGTGCCATTCGCTGAACGGGCGTGAGAACCCCCACAAGCAGGGCGGCGACCTGCTCGGGTTCCGGGCCAGCCGGGCCCAGGTGGTCCAGTTTGTGCGGGAGATGCCGGTCGTCCACGGGCGGATGACCGATGCCGAGCTGCAGGCGGTCGTCGATTACGTGATCGCGGCCGAGCGGGGCGCCGGCGGACACTGAGAACTGAGGTGGGCGCCTGGTCAGCCGGCGCGGAGCGCGGCCAGCCGCGCCCCGGTCAGCCGGCGGTCGCCGGCACCAGCTCGCCGACGTCGCCGAGCACCGTCGTGGAGGACATCCCCCCGGCGACGAGGATCGCGTTGCCGACGGTGGCCACGGCGGCGTCCGACGTCGGCGTCGGCAGCCGCCCGGCGGGCGTTACCCGGCCGGTGGTGGGGTTGATGGCCCAGATATCGCTCGTCTGGGCGGTGAGCGAGTCGCCGCGGCCCCCCACGAGGTAGACGTTCGATCCGAGCGTGACGGCGTTGCCGTGCGTGATCGGCTGGCGCAGCGTGCCGATCCGCCGTACCTGGTGGGTCGTCAGATCGAAGCGGTAGATGGCGTTGCTGGCCGCGGAGGGGGTCGAGCCGCCGATGACCAGCAGCCCGTTGCCGGCCACCGCCACGGCGGCGTAGCGCAGCCCCACCGGCACGTGGCCCACGACCGTGGGCGCCGCGCCCGGATGCCACTCGACGACGGTGTTCAGGTAGTTGCTGCCGTCAAAGCCGCCGACGACGTAGGCGTTGCCCTGAGCCTGCGCCACCGCGACGTCCGACTGCGGGGCCGAAAGCGCGCCGACCTGCGTGAGGCCGTTCCCGGCCGGGTCGTAGCGGAGGATGTGGCTGAGCTCGGTCGCCGACCCGCCCCCGAACACGTAGACGTTGCCGCCCAGCATGGCCGCCTGGGCATCGTGCTGGGCCAGCGGGAGGGTCGCCGCCTGGTGCACGCCGTGCAGGTTGGCCACGTCGATCTCCGAGGTCGAGACGTCGGCGGAGTCCAGCCCGCCGGCCATCACCAGCTGCCCAGAGGGCAGCGTCGCGTAGGCCGGATCGCGCAGGGGCGCCGGCAGCGAGTACAGCCGGCGGTAGGCCAGGTGCGCGGGGACCGCGGCCGCAGCCGCAGCCGCAGCGCGCACGCGGGCGCGATGGGCGGCGGCTCGGTGGGCGTGCGAGGTCGTCGTCGAGCCCCCTCCGCCGCAGCCGGCGGCGAACGCCGCGACGGCCGCGACCAGTATCGCCAGCACCCCGGCTCGCGCAGGCGGGCGCACCCACCCACGGCCTCGCACCCGCCCACGGCCTTCGTGGCGGGCCGCGAAGGCCGATGTCCGATTGCCGTCGGTGATCTGTGCGAGGCTAGCCAACACCTCTGTCGGGCGGCGCCGCCGCGGTCGTGGATGTGACAACTCTCATGAACCTCAGCGCGCTTTTGCGCGCTACAGGGCAAACTGCCAGGCTGTGGCAGATAGACCCACCACCCGCCGGCCGCGGCCGATCCTCAGTCCCGCGGCGCGCCGGCGCGAGGCTCACCGTCGGGCCGTCATCCGCCGCCGCCAGGCGGTCGCCGTCCTGACGCTCATCATCCTGATCGCCGTGGTGGCCGTCGCGCTGGCCTCGGGCGGCGGCTCTTCGCACAAGGCCGCCTCGTCAGCCGGGTCGCGCGGCGGGACGGGCTCCGCCCCCGCCCGCGACGCGGTCAGCCATCACGGCCCGCTCAACGTCTACGCGGCCGATACGGCCTCCAACATCAGCCCGGCCATCAAGGCCGATCCGGCGCTCGTGTATGTGCCGAACAGCATGAGCGACTCCGTGACCGTGATCAGCCAGCGAACGCTTCGGGTCATCAAGACCTTCCCGACCGGCGGACTCCCCCAGCACGTCACGCCCGCCTGGAACCTGAAGACGCTGTATGTCGACAACGACGACGGCAACAGCCTGACGCCGATCAACCCGCGCACGGCCCAGCCGGGACGGCCGATCCCGGTCGAGGACCCGTACAACATGTACTTCACGCCGGACGGCCACTACGCGATTGTGGTCGCGGAGCGGCTCCAGCGCCTGGACTTCCGCAACCCCAACACCATGAGGCTGGTGCACTCGCTGTCGGTGCCTCAGTGCGCGGGCGTCGACCACGCGGACTTCTCGGCCAACGGGCGCTACATGTACGCCAGCTGCGAGTTCAACGGGCGGATGATCGAGGTCGACCTGAAGACCCAGCGGGTCATCGGAACGCTCGTCATCCACGGCGGGCAAGCCGCGCCTCAAGACGTCAAGCTCTCCCCGGACGGCCGGGTCCTGTACACCGCCGACCAGGAGGCCGGCGGCCTGTGGGAGATCAATCCCAACAGGTTCAAGGTGATCGGCTTCCTGCACACCGGCGCGGGAGCCCACGGGCTGTACCCCAGCCGCAATGCGCGGGTCATGTACGTTTCCAACCGAGCCGCCGGGTCGATCTCAGTGGTCAACTTCAAGACCCGGCACGTGATCAAGACCTGGCCGCTGCCCCAGCCGGCCAGCCCGGACATGGGCGGCGTCTCAGCCGACGGCAGGACCCTGTGGCTGAGCGGCCGCTACAACAGCGTCGTCTACGCCATCAACACCCAGAACGGGCACCTGCGCGCCGAGATCCCGGTCGGCGCCGGGCCGCACGGGCTGTGCGTCTGGCCCCAGCCGGGCCGGTACTCGCTCGGCCACACGGGGATCATGCGCTGAGGGAGATCGGGCCCGGGCCGGCGATGGCCCGGACCCCTCAGATTCCCCTCTGACTACGCGGCAGGCGTCTCGGGCACCTCAGGCGCCTCAGGCGCCTCGGAGGCCTCGATCGCCGGGGCCGAATCGGCGCCGACGGAGATCTGCACCTTGCGCGGCACCTGCTGGGCCGGCTTGGGCACGGTCACCTCGAGCACGCCGTTGACGAACGTCGCCTTGACCGACTCGGGATCGACGCCCTCAGGCAGGGTCAGCCCCCGCCGGAACGAGCCGAAGCTGCGCTCCACGCGGTAATAACCGGCCTTGCGGTCCTCGGTCTCCGACTTGCGCTCGCCCGAGATGGTGAGGATGTTGTCCTCGACCTCGATGTGGACGTCGGACTCCGACATCCCCGGCAGGTCCGCCTTGAGGACGAAGTCGGACTCCGTCTCCACCAGGTCCATCGCCGGAACCCAGCGACGCAGCGCCCGGCCGTTGGCCGGCGTCGGCGTATCGAAGAAGGAATTGAACAGCCGGTTCATCTCGGTCTGGATCGGTCCCAGCTCACGCACCGGCTCCCAACGAATAAGTGCCATCACAAACCTCTCTCTTCAAGACTGATACATCACAGAACTGCTCTGTCCAGCATTATGAAATCTAAGTCTATCAGTGTCAAGTTTGCCAGGAGCGGTTTCGTAGCGAGCACGGATCCGCAGCGTGGCCGGCCGACCGCGCTGACCCCGGCCCGCTCGCCTGCGCAGTGATGAATGCCAATTCACCGGCGGCAGGTGCCGGTGAATCGCCATTCATCGGGGCCACGGGCGTCGGGACACCCACGGGTCGAAGTGGCCGGCGGCGGGTGCTGCTACTCGGAGATCAGCGACCGGCCGGTCATCTCGGCCGGCTGATCGATGCCCAGCATCTGCAGCATCGTCGGCGCCACGTCGGCCAGGACGCCGCCGTCTCGGAGGTGGACGCTCGGCACGGTGACCACCACCGGAACCGGGTTCAGCGAGTGGGCGGTGTTGGGGCTGCCGTCGGGCTCGAGCATGTGGTCGGCGTTGCCGTGGTCGGCGGTGATCAGGCAGGCGCCGCCGGAGGCGTGGACGGCCTCCACCACCTCGCCCAGGCAGTGGTCGACGGTCTCCACCGCGCGCACGGCGGCCGGAATGACCCCGGTGTGGCCGACCATGTCGGCGTTGGCGAAGTTGATGATCCCGAACCGGAACGGCCGTCCGGCCTCGGCGGCCTCGCGCCAGGCCGACGCGAATGCCCCCGCCGCCTCCGGGGCGCTCATCTCCGGCTTGTAGTCGTAGGTGGGCACGTCACGCGGTGAGGGCACCAACCGGCGCACCTCGCCCTCGTACTCGGCCTCCTCGCCGCCGCCGAAGAAGTACGTGACGTGCGGGTACTTCTCGGTCTCGGCGACGTGCAGTTGGCGCTCGCCGGCGGCGGCCACGACCGCCGACATCGTCGTTTGGGGCCGCTCCGGCGGAAACGCCACCGGGTAGGGCCAGCCCTCCTCGTACTCGGTCATCGCCGTGTACCGCGCCGGCGGGCGGCCGCCCTCTCGGTCGAACTCGGCAAAGTCCGGCTCGGCCAACGCGCGAGTGATCTCGCGCATCCGGTCCGGGCGGAAGTTGAGCCCCACCACGGAATCCTGGGGCCGGATCCGGGCCTCCTCCCCCACCAGAACCGGGGTGATGAACTCGTCGGTCTCGTCGCGGTCATAGGCGCTGCGGGCGGCCTCCGCCCCGCTCGCCGCCCGGTGCTCGGCCCGGCCGTGGACGAGCAGGTCGTAGGCCAGCTTGACCCGGTCCCAGCGCCGGTCGCGGTCCATGGCGTAGTAGCGCCCGACGACCGAGCCGATGCGGCCGCGCCCGGCCTCGGCCAGCCATGCCTCCACCTGCTCCAGGAATCCCGCCCCGGACTTGGGCAGCGTGTCCCGCCCGTCGGTGAACGCGTGGACGACCAGGTCCTCGACCTCCAACTCGGCCGCCATCGCGATGAGGGCGTGCAGATGCTCCAGGCTCGAGTGGACGCCGCCGTCGGAGACGAGGCCGATGACGTGCACCCGCTCGCCCGCCGCAAACGCCGCGCGCAGAGCCTCGTTCTCGGCGAACGCGCCGCGCTCGGCGGCGGCGTCGATCCGGGTCAGGTCCTGCATCACCACGCTCCCCGCGCCCAGGTTGAGGTGGCCGACCTCCGAGTTGCCCATCTGACCCTCCGGCAGCCCGACCGCCCGGCCGCAGGCCGTCAGCGACGTCGTCGGATACGCCGCCCACAACTCGTCGAACACCGGCGTGCTCGCCTGGGAGATCGCGTTGCCCGGCCCGGCATCGGCCAGGCCCCAGCCGTCGAGAACCACGAGCACCGCCCGCTCGACGGGGAGGCGGGCCGGTCCCGCGGGCAGCGACGGGCTCACCGGCGCGCCGCGTCGACGATCTGGGCGAAGCCGTCCGCGTCGAGGCTGGCCCCACCCACCAGCGCGCCGTCCACATCGGGCAGCGTCAGCAACTCGGCCGCGTTCTCCGGCTTGACGCTGCCGCCGTACAGGATGCGGGTCTTCTCGGCCTGCTCCCGGGAGCGGTCGGCCACCAGGGCCCGCACGAACGCGATCGCCTCCTGGGCCTGCTCCGCGGTCGCCACCTGTCCGGTGCCGATCGCCCAGATCGGCTCGTACGCGATCACGATGTCGCCCAGCCGCGCGGTCTCGACCTTGGCCAGGTCCTCTTGGACCTGGTGACGCAGCTTGCGCTCGGTGTCGCCACGCTCGCGCTCCTCCTCGGTCTCCCCGACGCACAGGACGGGCAGCAGGCCGGCCTCCAGGGCCACGGGAACCTTCTGGGACAGCGCCCGGTCGGTCTCGCCGAACATCTCGCGCCGCTCGGAATGCCCCAGGATCACTCCCTGGACGTCGATCTCGGTCAGCATGCGCGCCGACACCTCGCCGGTGAAGGCCCCCTCCTCGGCCTGGTGCATGTTCTGGGCGTAGACGGCCACGCGGGAGCCGCGGGTGGATTCGACCATCGCCTGCAGGACCGTGAACGTGGGGCAGATGGCGACGTCGACCCCGTCGGCCGAGGAGACGCGCGGCAGCAGAGAGGCGATGAACCACTCGGCCTGGCCGATCGTCTTGTGCATCTTCCAGTTGCCGGCGATCAGCGGCGTGCGCTCGGCGGTCATCGCAGCACCTCCACTCCGGGCAGGGTTTTCCCTTCCAACAGCTCCAGCGACGCGCCGCCGCCGGTCGACAGATGGGTGACCCGGCCGGCCAGGCCGAAGCGCTGTAGCGCCGCCACGGAGTCGCCGCCGCCGACCACGGTGACCGCGGCCGTCCGCGCCACCGCCTCGGCCACGGCCCGGGTGCCGTCGGCGAACGGCGCCAGCTCGAACGCGCCCATCGGACCATTCCAGAACACGGTGCCGGCGGTGGCGATGATCGTCGCGTAGGCGTCGGCGCTGCGGGGCCCGATGTCCAGGCCCATCATTCCGTCCGGGACGTCGACGCCGTCGACTGGGACCGGCGTGGCGTCGGCGGCGAAGCGCTCGGCGCACACGAGATCCGCGGGCAGCTGGATGGTCGCGTGGGCGGGCGGGTCCGTGTCCCCGGCGTCGGCGATGAGCTTCCGGGCCAGCTCGACGTCGCCGTCGGCGCACAGCGAATCGGCCACCGCGTGGCCCTGGGCCTTGAAGAACGGGAAGCACATGGCGCCACCGATCAGGATCGTGTCGGCGACGGCGCGAAACGCCTCGATCACGCCGATCTTGTCCGAGACCTTGGCGCCTCCCAGCACCGACACGAGCGGTCGGGTCGGGTTCTCCAGCAGCTGGGAGAGGACGCTGACCTCGCGCTCCAGCAGCAGCCCGGCCGCCCGCTGGTCGACCAGCCGGGCCACCCCCTCGGTCGAGGCGTGCGCCCGATGGGCGGTGCCGAACGCGTCGTTGACGTAGACGTCGGCCAGCTTGGCCAGGTCGGCGGCCAGCTCCGGATCGTTCTTGGTCTCCCCCGGCTCGAACCGGATGTTCTCCAGCAGGAGGACGTCGCCGGGACCCAGGCCGCGCGCCAGCTGCTCCACCTCGGGCCCCCGCGCGCCGGGGGCCAGCGTGACCGGCGCGCCGAGCAGTTCCGACAGGCGTTCGGCCACCGGCCGCAGCGACAGGCCGGGCTCGCGGTCCTTGGGACGGCCGAGGTGCGAAACCAGGATCAGCGCCGCGCCCCGCTCCCGCAGGGCCTGGATCGTGGGCAGCGCCGCCTGGATCCGGGTGTCGTCGGCGACGGCTCCGTCGTCAAGCGGGACGTTGAAGTCGACCCGGACGAGCGCCCGCTTCCCCCTCAGCTCGCCGAGGTCGTCCAGCGACCTCACAGAAGCTGCTGGACCATGTCGGAGACGCGGTTGGAGTAACCCCACTCGTTGTCATACCAGGAGACGACCTTGACCATCGTCCCGTCCATGACCGCCGTGAGCTGCGAGTCGACGATCGAGGAGGCCGGGTTCTTGACGATGTCGGTGGAGACGATCGGATCCTCGGTGTAGACCATGAGGCCGTGGAGCGGGCCCCGGTCGGCGGCCGCCTTGAGCGCGGCGTTGATCTCCTCCACGCTCGTCTCTCGCGACGCCTCGACGGTCAGGTCGACGACGCTCCCGGTGGGGACCGGGGCGCGGACCGCGAATCCGTGAAGCTTGCCGTTGAGCTCGGGGATGACCAGGCCGATCGCCTTGGCGGCGCCGGTCGACGCCGGGATCAGGTTGACCGCCGCCGCCCGGGCGCGCCGCAGGTCGCGGTGCGGCATGTCCTGCAGCCGCTGGTCGGCGGTATAGGCGTGGATGGTGGTCATCAGCCCGTGCTTGATCCCCACGGTGTCGTGGAGGACCTTGGCGACCGGCGCCAGGCAGTTCGTCGTGCACGACGCGTTGGAGATCACCTGGTGGCTGTCCCGGTCGTAGGCCTCGGCGAAGTTGACGCCCAGCACGACGGTGGTGTCCGGGTTGGTGGCCGGCGCCGAGATGAGGACCTTCTTGGCCCCGGCCTCGAGGTGCTTGGCCGCGTTCTCCCGGTCGGTGAACAGCCCGGTGGACTCGATCACGACATCGGCGCCGAGCTCGCTCCAGGGCAGGGCGGCCGGATCGCGCTCGGCCAGCACCCGGATCTCCCTGCCGTCGACGACGAGACCGGCGTCCGTGGCCTCCACGCTGCCCGGGAAGGGCCCGTAGTTGGAGTCGTACTTGAGCAGATGGGCGATCGTCTTCGGGTCGACGAGGTCGTTGACCGCGAGCCATTCGATGTCCGCGCCGCGCTCGTAGGCCGCTCGGAAGACATTACGGCCGATCCTCCCGAAGCCGTTGATTGCCACGCGTACCGCCATTAGCACTGCCTCCGTTTCCCGGACCTAGGTTTCCATGAAGCGCAGGGAGCGCCGGTCGCGTCCCCGCGGTGGGCGACAGGCTACCTAACCGGAGCCGACCGTCCCGTGCTCAGCGGCGGGAGACGACCTCCACCCGGAGCCGGTCCGGGTCCCGGACGTAGGCCGCGTAGTAGCGCCGCCCGTACTGAGGCCGCTGCCCCGGAGGTCCGTCGTCGCTGCCCCCGTTGGCCAGTCCGGCCTTGTAGGCGGCGTCGACGGCGGCCTTGCCGCTCGCCTGGAGGGCGAGGTGGCCGTATCCGGGCGCCGGGGACCGGCCGCGGGCCGAGAACCAGATCAGCGGCCAGTTCATCCCGTAGGCGACGGCGTGCTCGGACTCGAACATGCGCCGGCCGCCCAAGGCGAAGAACACGGCGTCGTAGAAGCGCATGCAGCGCCCCAGGTCGGCCACCTCGAAGCCGATGTGGTCGATCACGCCGGCTCGGCGACGTCGCGGTGGATCACATCGACGAGGTAGCCGTTCTGGCCGGCGTAGCGGTCGGCCAGGTGGCGGGCGATCGCCACCGAGCGATGGCGTCCGCCGGTGCAGCCGACCGACACCACCAGGTGGGCCTTGCCCTCGGCCAGGTACTGGGGCAGCAGGTAGTCGAGCATCGGGTCCAGGTGGTCGTAGAACTCGTCGAGGGCGCCGTCGCGGTTGATGTACGCCACCACCTCCGGATCCAGCCCGGTGAGCGGGCGCAGCGCCGCCTCGTAGTGGGGGTTGGGCAGGAAGCGCACGTCGAACACCAGGTCGGCGTCGCGGCTCGGCCCGTACTTGAAGCCGAAGCTCTGGAAGGTGACGGCCAGGCGGCCGGGCGTGCGGGCGGGAAACAGCTCGTCGCCCAGCCGGCGGCGCAGCATGGCGGCGGTCAGCCCGGTGGTGTCCAGCACGATGTCGGCCCGGTCGCGCACGGGCCCCAGCAACTCGCGCTCGCGCTGGATCCCCTCGGCCACGCTGCCGCGCGGCGCCAGGGGATGGCGGCGCCGGGTCTCCTTGTAGCGGGTGAGCAGCGTCTCCTCGTCGGCCTCCAGGAACACGACGCGGTGGCGCACGCCGGACCGGCGCAGATCGTCGAGCATCGCGACCAGCCCCTCGAAGTAGCTGCCCCCGCGGGCGTCGGACACGACCGCCGCGCGCGCCACCTTGGAGCCGGCGTGCATGAACAGGTCGACCAGGGACCGGATCATCTCCGACGGGAGGTTGTCGACGCAGAAGTAGCCCTCGTCCTCGAAGGCGGCCATCGCCGTCGACTTGCCCGCGCCGGAGAAGCCGGTGATCACCACCAGATCGGTGAGCGCGGAGGTTTCCATCTTTCCCACAGCTTGACGATATCCGCGGACAGGCATCGAGCCCGCGGCCGTCGGGTATCGCCCCCGGAGCGGCGGGTATGGCACCATGCCCCGCGTGCTTCGCCGCCACGCAAGCCTCGCCCTGGTGGCGGCGCTCGGATTCGTGCTGATCTGGGCGGCGGGGATCGACGTCCCGGCCGCCCGGTCCGACACGCTCTCCGCGAGCGTGTCGGCCACCCCTCGCCGCCAGACGATGCCGTCGGGCTTCGTCGGCGTCTCGTTCGAGTACCGGGCGCTGCATCAGTACACGGGCCGCAACCCGCTCGCGGTCGATCCGGTCCTGCTCAAGCTCGTGGCCGGCCTGGCCCCCGGCCAGTCGCCGATCGTGCGGGTGGGCGGCGACAGCACCGACGGCACCTGGTGGCCGCAGCGCGGCGTCATCCCCCCGGGCGGCGTCTACTACCCGCTGACCCGGGGCTGGCTGCGGACCACCCAGGCCATGGCGCACGACCTCAACGCCAAGCTGATCCTGGGCGTCAACCTGGCCGCCGGCCGTCCGGGCATCGCCGCCGCCGAGGGGCGGGCGCTGCTGAGCGGCATCGGCCGCCGGTACATCGACGCGCTGGAGGTCGGCAACGAGCCCGACCTGTACGGGGTGTTCCCGTGGTACACCGACCGCCGCGGCCACACCCGCCGCGCGCGCGGGCGGGGCTACAACCTGGCCGCCTACACCAAGCAGTTCACCCGGTGGAGCCGGACGCTGCCGCACGTGGCGCTGGCCGGTCCGGCCGTCTCCGGACCGGCCTGGATGGACGGGCTGAAGCGGTTCCTCCGCGCCGAGCCTCGGCTCAAGCTGGTCACCTACCACCGCTATCCGCTGCGGGCCTGCGTGACCGACCCGAGCGCCACGGCCTACCCGTCGATCGCCAATCTGCTCGCCGACAGCGCGTCGGCCGGCCTGGCCGCGCCGCTGGCCGGCTATGCCCACACCGCTCACGCCCGCCACCTGCCGTTCCGGGTGGCCGAGATGAACTCGGCCTCGTGCCAGGGCGCCAAGGGAGTCAGCGACACGTTCGCATCGGGGCTGTGGGCGCTGGACACGATGTTCAACTTCGCCGCGGCCGGCGTCGACGGCGTGAACTTCCACATGCTTCCGGGCTCCAACTACGAGCTGTTCACGATCTCCCGGACCTCGTCGGGTGGCTGGCAGGCGTTCGTGCGCCCCGAGTACTACGGGCTGATGCTGTTCGCGCAGGCGTTCCCGCCCGGGGCCCGCCTGGAGTCGGTCAGCGCTCCGGCCGGGCCGGTCAAGATCTGGGCGACGCTCGGCCCGGACGGGACCGAGCGGGTGACGGTCATCAACCAGGACACGCTCAACGGCCACTCCGTGTCGGTGGCGGTGCCGGGCGCCACCGGGCTCGGATCGGCCGAGGCGCTGCGGGCGCCGAGTGTGGCGTCGACCAGCGGCGTGACGCTCGGCGGGCAGTCGTTCGGCGACGAGACGACGACCGGGACGCTGTCGGGGACGCCGGCGACCTCGCCCGTGGCGCCGGTCGGCGGCAGCTACACCCTGTCGCTGGCGCCGGGAAGCGCCGAGCTGCTCACCATTCCGCCGGCCTCGCTGCCGAGCCAGGGCGGAGGCGGCGGGTTCTAGCGGCAACGTACGGTCAACCTCGTCATCACCGTCACACGCTGGCGACGATCCTGGTCGCTGAGCCCAGGAACGTAGCCAGCGTCACACCCCGGTCTTGTGCAGCTCGCGGTACATGTCCCGCGCCAGCTTCCCCGGCAGCCCCGGGACCGCGGCCAGTTCCTCCCGGGAGGCGGCGAAGACCGCGTCCGGGGAGCCGAAGTGGGCCAGCAGCGCCCGCTTGCGCGCCGGGCCGACGCCGGGCAGGTCGTCGAGCACCGAGGCGGTCATCGCCCGGTCGCGGCGGATCCGGTGGTGGGTGATGGCGAACCGGTGGGCCTCGTCGCGGACTCGCTGGAGCAACTGGAGCTCCGGGGTGTCGTGGGCCAGCAGGAGCGGCGCCGCCCGGCCGGGGATGAACACCTCCTCGATCCGCTTGGCCAGGGAGATGACCATGACGCCCCGGTCGCGGAACCCCTCCAGGGCGCGCAGCCCGGCGGCCAGCTGGCCCCGGCCGCCGTCGATCACGACGACGTTGGGCAGGGCGGCAAAGCTGGGGTCGTAGTCCTTGTCGTGCGGGGAGACGTCGCGCTGCTGCTCCCAACGGGCAAACCGGCGGCTCAGCACCTCCTCCATGGCGGCGAAGTCGTCCGGCATGCCGGGCGTGCCGGCCGTGTCGCCCCACACCCGGAAGCGGCGGTAGTCGGCCTTCTTGGGCGCGCCGCCCTCGAACACGACCATCGAGGCCACGGTGTTCGTCCCCATCAGCGTCGAGATGTCAAAGCACTCGATCCGCAGCGGGATGGTGTCCAGCCCGAGCGCCTGCTGGAGCCCGTCGAGCGCCTCCACCCGCTGCTGGCGGCGGCGCTCGGAGCGCAGCTTCTCCTGGTCGATGGCCAGCTTGGCGTTGCGCTCGGCCAGCTCCAGGATCCGGCGCTTGTCCCCCCGCTCGGCCGGGCGGATCTCCACCGCGGCGCCCCGGCGCGAGGCCAGGGCCTCGGCCAGGTCCGGGCGCGGGCCGACCTCACGCTGGACGATGACCAACGGCGGGACCGACATCGCGCTGGCGTAGTACTGGAGGATGAACGCCTCGGCTACCTCGCCCAGCGCCGCGTCGGTCGTGTTGTCCAGGTAGAAGCTCTGGCGGTCCGACAGCACGCCGTCGCGGATCTGGAACACCTGGGCGTTGGCC
>JBPYFQ010000071.1:0-23862 GCA_051985625.1 Solirubrobacteraceae bacterium | reverse complement strand
AACCTGTTGATCGACCTGCTGAAGACCAGCTCGCTGGTGTCGCTGGTCACCCTCTCCGACGTGACGTTCCAGGCCCAGCAACTGCGGCTCACCTCCGGTAAGACGGCGGCCATCTTCGGCGTCACGCTGCTCATCTACCTCGTCCTGGCCTCGGTCATCGATGTGGGCGTCAAATGGGCCGAGCGCCGGGTGGGCCGCGGCTTCCGCACGCATCGGTTGGTCGGCCCGACGCTATGGCAGCGGCTGCGCCAGCCGGTGGCCGCGCATGGACGGGTGCCATGACCTGGAACTGGAACTACGTCGGCCAGTTCCTGCCCCAGCTGCTGAGGGCGATCCCGGTGACGCTGGAGGCAACCGTGCTGTCCGCGCTGCTGGCCCTGACGTTCGGTCTGGGGCTGGCCATGCTGAAACGCTCGGAGCGCCTGATCGTCTCGGGACCGGTCACGGCGGCCGCCGAGGCGGTGCGCCGCACTCCGCCGCTCGTGCAGCTGTACTTCGTGTTCTACGTCTTTCCCACGTTCGGAGTCACGCTGTCGGCGTTGGCGGCCGGCGTCATCACGTTGGGGATCCACTACGGCACGTACACGGCCGAGACCTACCG
The DNA here is from genome assembly GCA_051985625.1 of Solirubrobacteraceae bacterium. GTDB lineage: Bacteria > Actinomycetota > Thermoleophilia > Solirubrobacterales > Solirubrobacteraceae > Palsa-465. The sequence goes on along the minus strand of JBPYFQ010000071.1, from coordinate 23,261 downwards.
GGCCGGTATCGACGCGGTGGACCGCGGCCAGTGGGACGCCGCCCGGGCCCTGGATATGCCGCGTCGCCGCATCTGGACGAAGGTGATCCTGCCGCAGGCCTTCCCGAAGATCGCCGCCGCGCAGGGCACGTGGGTGATCCTGCTGTTCAAGCAGACGGCGCTGCTGTCGGCGATCACCGTCCAAGAGCTGCTGAACGTCTCGCAACAGATTGGAAGTGAGAACTTTGACTACCTCGAGCCAACCATCCTCGTCGGAGTCTTCTACCTCGTCATCAGCTATCCCGCCAGCCTCGCCATCCGCTACTACGAGCGCCGCGTCGCCCACGCTTGAGCCCGGCCGGCCGGCCTCCGGGCCGGCCATGGCGGAGTTCATCGACGTCGAGAAGCGATTCGGCGACGTTCCGTGCCTGGACGGGCTCGGCCTGGCGATCGCGCCCGGGGAGAAGGTCGCCATCATCGGCCCCAGCGGGTCCGGCAAGACGACGATCCTGCGCCTGTTGATGGGGCTGGAACGTCCGACGCGCGGCAAGGTGCTGCTGCAGGGCGATGTGGTCTGGGACGAGCCGGGCAAGCTGAACGAGAAGCGGGTACGGGCGGCACGGGAGAAGCTGGGCTTCGTCTTTCAGCACTTCAACCTGTTCCCGCACATGACAGCCGTGCGCAATGTCGCGTCCGGGCCCATGTATGCGCACGGGGTCAAGGCGCCGGAGGCCGAGCAGAAGGCTCGCGAGCTGCTGGCCCGCGTCGGGCTCGAGGACAAGGCCTCGAAGTACCCGTCCCAGCTATCCGGCGGCCAGCAGCAGCGCGTGGCCATCGCCCGGGCGCTGGCCATGCAACCGGAGATGATGCTGTTCGACGAGCCGACCTCCGCGCTCGATCCCGAGCTGGTCGGCGAGGTGCTCCAGGTGATCATGGATCTGGCCGAGCACTCCAACGTCACGATGTTGATCGTCACCCACGAGATGAACTTCGCGCGGCAGATGGCGGACCGCGTGGCCTTCTGCGACCACGGCCGGATCATCGAGGCCGGACCTCCGGAGAAGATCTTCGGCGACGCCGAGGAGGTCCGCACGCGGGACTTCCTCAAGGCCGTGTCACAGCCGATCTGACCGGCGGTCTAGCCACGGGACCACCCGGCCCCCCGATCAGCACCCTCAATCCCGACGGCACGCCGAACCTGGCGCCGATGTCGTCGGCGTGGTGGCTCGGGCACCGAGGAACCGCCCGGACCGTCACGGCTGGCCGAGATCCCCGAAGAGCTCTATCGGTGCCGGTCGTGCCGTGTGGCGCCGGCTGGTCAGGCGACGGCCGATCAGCCGCCGGCCGGGTCAGCGGACCTGGGCGGCCACGGTGCGCTCGGCCGCCGCGAGCGCCTCGTCGTCCGCCGTGCGCGGGTTGTTCTCGGCGTCGACGTTCGGTGTGATGCCGTCACCTTGACCCCCGCTGCCCAGGTTCCGCCCGTCCGGGGTGTAGAACCGGCCGATCGTGATGTCCAGCGCGCCCCCGTTCCTCAGCGGCAGGGTCTGCTGGAAGGTGCCCTTGCCGTAGGTGCGCGTGCCGACGACCTTGGCGCGGCCGTCATCCTGCAGCGCGGCGGTGACGATCTCGGCCGACGAGGCCGTGCCGTGATCGACCAGCACGACGAGCGGGATCCGGGGAGCGATCGCGTCCCCCTCGGCCATGTATGTCCGGCGGGGCCGGCCGCGCTCCACGGCGGATAGGACCTTGCCGTGGGCCAGGAACGCGCTGGTCACGTTGACCGCCTCCCCGATCAGGCCGCCGCCGTTGCCGCGCAGGTCGAGGATCAGCGCCTGGGCGTGCTCGTCGAGCGCCGCCCGCACCTCGGCACGCAGCTTGTCGCCGGCGTCTTCGGGGAATCCGGTGAGCCTCAGGTAGCCGATCCGCAGCTTCCGGTAGGCGAGCATCTTCCAGCTCGCCACCGGCACGACGATGTTCGCCCGCTCGATCGAGACCACGTGCTGTTTGTCGCCCCGGAGGAACGTGACCTCCACCCGGGTGCCCGGCGGACCTCTGATCAGGTCAGGGCCGGCCTGCTCGGGCCGGTCGGCCAGCGACGTCGACCCCACCTTGATGATCAGGTCGCCGGGGATCAGGCCGGCGCCGGCGGCCGGCGAGCCGTCGACCACGCCGACCACCCGGAGTCCCGTCGCCTCGGGCGTCGTGGTGATCCCGATGCCGCCGATCTCCCGGGTGGACGGCGCGTTGCGCTCGCGGTAGGCGCCAGGGTCGAGGTAGTGCGAATACGGATCGTCGAGGCCGGCCACCATGGCCGACAGCCCCTGGTCGACCAGGCTGGAGCGGTCCACCGGACGGTAGAACCGGGTGGCCAGGATGTTCAGCGCCTGCTGCGTGACGTTTCGGCGGTTGCTCTCCAGCAGCCTGCCGCGTAGGGGCGACGGCAGGCTGCCGGGGTGGCCGCCCAGCCAGATACCGACCAGGAGCAGAATGATCGCGGCCAGAAGGGCGGCGAGCACAGCCTCCAGGCGGGTGCGGCCTACACGAATTGCCGGTCATCCTCCGAGTGGACGATCTCGGTTCCCAGGGGCACCAGCGAGACGGGAATCAGCTTGAAGTTCGCCAGCCCAAGCGGGATCCCGATGATCGTCAGGCACAGGGCGACGCCTGTGGCCAGATGCGCGAGCGCCAGCTCCCATCCGAACAACACGATCCAGATGATGTTGCCGATGATCGAGGGCGCGCCCGAACTGGGCCGGCGCACGATCCTGCGGCCGAATGGCCACAACGCGAACGAAGCGATCCGGAAGCACGCGAGCCCGAAGGGGATCGTGATGATCAGGATGCAGGCCAGGATCCCGGCCAGCACATACAGGAGCGCCAGCCAGAAGCCAGCCAGAACCAGCCAGATCAGATTCAGAATCAGACGCACAGGCCCACCGTCCCCTCTGGTTGCGACTGCGGATGGGCTAAACGCTACGCCGATCCGGACGCGGCGTTCAGGCGGGGTCTCCGTGAGCTAAGAATCCCTCGCCTCACACGCGCTGGAGCACTTCGGTCGTGGCCACGTCGACGACGGCACGCTCGGCGATCTGATCCTCGGAGTCTCCGAGGCAGCGGCCAACGCTCAGCAGCACGGCCGGTCAGCGAGCAGCCTGCGCGTGTGGGCCGTCCCGGGCCGCGTCATCGCGCACATCAAGGATGCGGGGAACGGAATCCGCGATCCATTGGCCGGCCTAACCCCTACGGTGAGCACGACCGGCGCCGGCCTGGGGCTCTGGATGATCCACCAGCTCGGCGTCACCGTCGACTTGCTCCACACCCCAGACGGGTTCACCGTCCAACTCGCCGCGGAGCACGAAACCCCCAGCGCCTAACTTCTACCCGAATGGTCGCTTCGTGACGGCGTGACCTCAGAAGGTCTGCGGTCTCGCTGAGGCGGAAGACCACGTCTGCGTGATCCGTTGATCTGGAGCGCGATAAGCGCCAATTTCTGATAAATCGGACCCCTGACCTTGGTCAGGGCCTGCGCGTGACTGTCGGGGCTGGACAGGGCGCGAGACGTGTCAACACAACGCTCGTTGAAAAGGGGCGCATATGAAACGAGCAGTTCTCACCCTCGCGGCCGTGGCCGCCCTCGGCGGCGTGACCGCCATCCCTGCGCAGGCGCGTACCTGCAAGTCGGTCAAGTGCCTTCAGAAGCAGGTCACCCTGTTGACGAAGGTCGTCGTCCTCGACACGAAGTACCTGGTGGCATTCACGAAGTGCATGACCGAGGTCCCGGTCACTGAGTACGGCAACGTCAACGGCAACGGCACGGACGGGTACGCCTTCCTCAACCCCGATGGCACGCAGCAGGACACGACGGCACTGGACGGCACCTCGTCCGGCGACCAGGTCAACTCATGGCTCATGACCGACGGCTGCAACTCCAACAGCACGGCCAACTTCCGCACGGCGCGGACCACGGCTACGGCGGCGTTCGTCAACCCGATTGAGCAGCTGCTCGGGCAGTCGCAGTCGTCGGGACCGCTGAAGGTGACCAAGATGTTCAGCTATCGGCCGCAACCCGCGTCGTCGGTGTTCGGGCCGCTCACCCCACAGTTTGCCTCGCTGACTCCGCACTCGCGGAGCCACTAGGCACAAGCGGCCGTCCGCGCCTACCGGGGGGCGCGGACGTGGGACCCCCTAACGACGCCCGTCTCCAGGGCGTTTCTGTGATGCCGGAGGAGGGACTCGAACCCCCGACACGCGGATTATGATTCCGCTGCTCTAACCGACTGAGCTACTCCGGCGAGGAGGAGCGGAGTGTATCGGCGGTGTCGCCCATGACCATGCTGCTGGCATATCCCAACGTCTCCGAGGGGCGGGACGCGCAGGCGATCGCTCGGATCGGCAGGGCGTTCGGTCCGGGGCTGCTCGACGTCCACTCCGACGTCGATCATCACCGCAGCGCGTACACGCTGGCGGGCGAGCCGGGGGCGCTGGCCCAGGCGGTGCGCGACGGCGCGGCGACCGCGGTGGAGCTGATCCGGGTCGACACGCACCAGGGCGTGCACCCGCGGGTCGGCGCCGTCGACGTGGCGCCGACCATCTTTCTGACAGAGGAGGACCGGGGCGCGGCCTGTGCCGAGGCCCTGGTGCTCGCCGACCTGCTCGGGACCGACCTGGAGCTGCCGGTCTTCCTGTACGGGACCCTCGCCGGTGGCCGGACGCGGGCCGAGCTGCGCCGGGGCGGCCCAGCCGAGCTGGCCCGGCGCATCGCGGCCGGGGAGCTGGAGCCGGACTTCGGCCCGAGGCGGCTGCATCCCACCGCCGGGGCGGTGCTGGTGGCCGCCCGCCCGCCGCTCGTCGCCTTCAATGTCGAGCTGGCGCCCCCGGCGACCGTGGAGGATGCCAAGGCCATCGCGGCCCTCATCCGAGAGAGCGGTGCCGAGGGGCTCCCGGGACTCCGCGCCATCGGCCTGTGGCTCGACGAGTCCGGCCTGGCCCAGGTCTCGACCAACGTTGAGGACCATGTCGCCACGCCGCTGGCCGAGGTCGTCGCCGCCGTCGCCCGCCACGCGCCGGTGGCCGGCGCCGAGCTCGTCGGACTCGCTCCGTGCGCCGCATTCGAGGGCTTTCCGGACGACGTGCCCCTGCGCGGCTATCAGACGATCGAGGACGCGCTGCAAAGCCGGGCGCACACCGCGTAAGCTCTGTAGGCGAGCGATGGCCCAGACGAAGCGCAAGCGACGCACCAAGCACCGCGGAAACGCCGCCGGTGGCATCGAGGTGCGCGGGCGCACCGGCCGCCCGCCGAGCCCGGAGCAGCGCAAGAAGCAGGAGCGGGCGCAGGCCCGCGAGGCGCGGCTCAACCAGCCGCCGACCTGGAAGTCATCGCGGAACCGCGCCCTGATGGCCTCCGGATTCATGTTCGTGCTGCTGTTGGTCACCTCTAAGTTCAACGTGGTGGCGTCGGTGCTGTTCGCCATCGTCGCCCTGGCCATCTACATCCCGGCCGGCTACTGGCTGGAGAACTTCCTCTACCGCCGGCGTATGGCGAAGAAGGGGTCCCAAGCCAGGCAATGATCGACGCCCGCATGTTCACGGTGGGCCCGGTGCAGGAGAACTGCTACATCGTGCGCCTGCCCAACGCCGACCGCGCGGTGGTCGTCGACCCGGGCGACGAGGCCGAGCGGCTGCTGGAGGCGCTGGACGCGCTGGGGATCAAGACGGTCGAGGCGATCCTCCTGACCCACACGCACTTCGACCACGTCGGCGCCGTAGCGGCGGTGGCGCGGGCGACGGGCGCGCCGGTGTACTGCCCGGAGCTGGAGACCGAGGTGCTGGCCGACATCAACTCCTACGTCCGCTGGCCCGGGTTCGGTCCGTTCGAGAGCTACGACGCCGACGAGACCGTTGGCGGCGGCGAGACGCTTGACCTGGCCGGCCTGCAGTTCGAGGTCAGCTTCGTCCCCGGCCACAGCCCCGGCCACGTCGCCTATGCGCTTCGCGATCACGACGCGATCTTCTCCGGCGACGTCCTGTTCCAGGGGTCGGTCGGCCGCGTCGACCTCCCCGGCGGCGATTGGCCGACTCTGCTGCAGTCGATCGACTCGCTGCTCCAGGCCTATCCGGACCAGATGACGGTGTACCCGGGCCACATGGGCCTGACGACGCTCGGCGCCGAGCGCCAGACGAATCCGTTCCTGCGCGAGCTCGCGCACCATTCCTAGCCCGCGGAGCTGATCCGTGAGCTCGATCCAGGCCCCCCGGGGCACCTTCGATGTGCTCCCCGCCGACGCGGAACGGCGCGCCGTGCTGGAGGACCACGCGCAGCAGATCCTGGGCGCCGCCGGCTACGGCCGGATCGAGACGCCCACGTTCGAGGCCACCGAGCTGTTCTCACGCGGGGTGGGGGAGGCCACCGACATCGTCCAGAAGGAGATGTACACGTTCGATGACGGCGGCGGCCGGTCGCTGACCCTGCGGCCGGAGGGGACGGCGCCGGTCTGCCGCGCCTATCTGGAGCACGGGATGCACAAGCTGGCCCAGCCGGTCAAGCTCTGGTACCTGTCGAGCTTCTTCCGCGCGGAGGCGCCGCAGCGGGGCCGCTACCGCCAGTTCTGGCAGGTGGGGGCCGAGGCGATCGGCTCGGCCACGGCGGAGACCGACGCCGAGCTCATCCTGCTCCTGGCCGAGCTGTTCCGGGCGATCGGCGTCAAGGGGGTGCGGTTGCGGCTGTCCAGTCTCGGCACCCCGGAGACCCGTGCCGAGTACCGCGAGGAGCTGACCGCGTTCCTGCGCGCCCACCAGGAGGGCCTGTCCGACGAGGTGGTCGCCCGCATCGACCTCAACCCGATGCGCGCCTTCGACGCCGGCGACCGCCGCACCCAGGAGACGATGCGCAACGCGCCGCGGCTCCTGGATCGCCTGGCGCCCGCCGATGCCGAGCACTTCGCGCAGGTGCGCCAGCTGCTCGACGACGCCGACCAGCCCTACGAGCTGGACCCGACGCTGGTCCGCGGCCTGGACTACTACACGCGCACGGTGTTCGAGTTCACGTCGGACGCGCTCGGCGCGCAGTCCGGCGTCGGCGGCGGCGGGCGCTACGACGGCCTGATCGAGCAGCTCGGCGGGGCGCCCACTCCGGCCTCGGGCTGGGCGGCCGGGGTGGAGCGGATGCTGCTGGCGGCCGGCGAGGTCCCGGTGGCCCCGGCCCTGGTCGACCTGTTCGTCGCGCTGGCGCCCTCCGAGGACGGCGCGGTCGCCCGGACGGCGTTCGAGCTGGCCCGCGAGGCCCGCCGGGCCGGCCTGCGCGCTCAGATGGAGCTGGCCGGCCGCTCGCTCAAGGGGCAGCTCAGGCACGCAGACCGCATCGGGGCACGCTACGTTGCGATCATCGAGGACATGACCCAGGCCAGCCTGAAGAACTTGGAATCCGGCGAGCAGATCTCGCTGCAGCCGGCAGCCGTCATCCCGGCGATTCTGCGCGGGAGCCGGCTGGCGTGAAGCAGGCTCCGCGGGCGAACAACTATCGAGACAGCTGGGTGGGGGACCTCGACGCGCGGCGTGCCGACAGCTTCGCCCGCGTGTCCGGCTGGGTCCACCGCCGCCGCGACCACGGCGGGCTGATCTTCATCGACGTGCGCGACCGGTCGGGGATCCTCCAGCTCGTGTTCCACCCGGACACGGCGCCGCAGGCCCACGCCGAGGCCCACAAGCTTCGTTCCGAGGACGTCATCACCGCGTCGGGGAACATCGCCCGGCGCGACCCGCAGAACGTCAACCCCAACCTCTCGACCGGCGAGATCGAGCTGGTGGTAGAGGACCTGGAGATCCTGTCCGATGCCGAGACGCCGCCGTTCCCCGTCGACGAGGACATCGCCGTCGACGAGAACCTCCGGCTGCGCCACCGCGCGCTGGACCTGCGGCGGGCCCCGATGCAGGACGCGCTCGCCCTGCGCCACGAGGTGATCCGCACCGTCCGGGGCGTGCTCGACGAGCGGGACTTCCTGGAGATCGAGACGCCGTTCCTGACCCGGTCCACGCCGGAGGGCGCGCGGGACTTCCTGGTGCCGGCGCGGATCGCGGCCGGGTCGTTCTACGCGCTGCCCCAGTCGCCCCAGCTGTTCAAGCAGCTGCTCATGGTCGGCGGCCTCGAGCGCTACTACCAGATCGTCCGCTGCTTCCGCGACGAGGACGCCCGGGCCGACCGGCTGCCCGAGTTCACGCAGCTGGACATGGAGATGTCGTTCGTCGAGGAGGAGGACGTGCTGGAGACCACCGAGGCGGTGATGGGGGCCGTGTTCCGCGAGGCGGGCTTTGACGTTCCCGCTCCGCCCTGGCCGCGCATGACCCACGCCGAAGCGATGGGCCGGTTCGGCTCCGACCGGCCGGACACGCGCTTCGGCCTGGAGCTGGTCGACCTGGGGGCGGCGGTCGCCCACACCGAGTTCAAGGTCTTCTCCGGCGCCCTTCAGAGCGGCGGCGTCGTCCGGGGGATCAACGCGGGCCGGCGGGAGCTGCCCCGCTCCGACCTGGATGCGCTGACGGAGCTGGCCAAACAGTACGGCGCCAAGGGCCTGGTGTGGGCGTTCGTCCAGGAGCCGGGGGAGGACCAGGGGTGGCGCTCGCCGATCGCCAAGTTCCTGACGGCGGCCGAGATCGCCGCCGTGACCGACGCGCTGGACGGCCGGCCCGGCGACGTGCTGTTCATCGTCGCCGACCAGGGTCCGGTCGCCGCTCAGGTGCTGGGTGCGCTCCGGCTGGAGCTGGCCCGTCGCTTCGACCTCGTGCCCGAGGGCTCTCACGACATCCGCTGGGTGGTGGAGTTCCCGATGTTCGTGTACCGGCCGGAGGAGGGGCGGTGGGATGCCGAGCATCATCCGTTCACCGCGCCGGCCACGCCGGGCGGACAGCCCGCCACGGTCGCCGACATGGACGACCCGGCGCAACTGCTCTCACGCTCCTACGACCTTGTGCTCGACGGCAACGAGATCGGCGGCGGCTCGATCCGTATCCACCGCGCCGACATCCAGTCCAAGGTGTTCGATCTGATCGGCATCGACGCCGAGGATGCCCGGCAGCGGTTCGGGTTCCTGCTCGACGCCCTGCGCTACGGCGCGCCGCCCCACGGCGGCATCGCGATGGGCATCGACCGGATCGTGGCCCGGCTGGCCGGGCGCGACAACATCCGCGAGGTCATCGCCTTCCCCAAGTCGACGAGCGGCGCCGACCCGCTGACCGGCGCTCCCGCCCCGGTCGACGACATCCAGCTGCGTGAGCTGGGCCTGGAGCTGCGCCGGCCGGCCGGCGTCCGGGCACGAGACGCAAAATAAGCGGGTATATCCGGCTTATCTTGCGTTTCGGTGATTGGTAGGCGCCGGGCGCCGCCCTCTATCCTCGCGCGCATGGACCCGCTCGCGTTTGAGCATCACCTGACGTCCCCGCAGGGCGCGGGCCACCACCCTCCGCACGCCCACACCGTCACCACCGGGGGCGGGGCGTGCTGCGACGAGGTCACGTTCTCAATCGGCGTACAAAACGACCGCGTGACCGACGCCGGCTTCACCGCCCGCGGCTGTGGCGCCACCACCGCCGCGGCCAGCGCCGCCGTCACCCTCGTCCGCGACGCGCCGATCCTCCACGCGGCGACCATCGGCCCGCAGCAGATCGCCGACGAGCTCGGCGGCCTGAGCACGGCCAAGCGCCACGCCGCCGACGTCGCGGCCGAGGGCCTGGCCCGCGCGCTGGGCGTCGCCGTCCGGGCCGACGCGCAGCTCACGCCGAACGCCGCAGCCACATTGGTGGCCATGAGCGGCGGCGTCGACAGCGCCGTCGCCGCCCACCTGACCGCGCAAACAGGTCCCACCGTGGCGGTCACGCTCGAGCTGTGGGCCGACCACGAGAACGATGCCGAGCGCAGCTGCTGCTCGGCATCGGCCGTCGCCCAGGCCCGCGGCCTGGCCCACCAGATGGGCCTCCCTCACTTCACCATCGATCTCAAACAAGAGTTCCGCCAGGGCGTCGTCGAGCCGTTCATCGCCGGCTACGCCCAGGGCGAGACCCCCAACCCGTGCGTCGGCTGCAACGGGCACGTCCGCCTCGACGCGATGCTGGCGCTCGCCGACCGCCTCGGCTGCGCCGCGCTCGCCACCGGCCACTACGCCCGCACCGCCGAACCGGACGACGCCAATGGCCCGCTCCTGCGCGCCGCCGCCGACCCGGCCAAGGACCAGACGTACATGCTCGCCGCGCTCGCACCGGCCTCACTGGCCAAGCTCCGGTTCCCGCTGGGTGACCTGCGCAAGCCGGAGGTCCGCGAGATCGCACGCAGCGCGGGCCTGCCGGTGGCGTCCAAGGCCGACTCCCAGGACTTGTGCTTCCTGGCCGGCACTACCCGGCAGCGGTTCCTGGCGCGCCACGGCGACATCCCCAACGACCCGGGGGAAATCGTCACCACCGACGGCACCAGGCTCGGCAGCCATCAGGGACAGCACCTGTTCACCGTCGGCCAGCGCCGCGGCCTGAACATCCAACACGACCAGCCCCTCTACGTCCTGGACAAGCGGGCCGACACCGGCACCGTCGTCGTGGGCGCCAAGTCGGAGCTCACAACCGATCGGGTCGCCATCCGCGCCGCCCGGCTGCACCGGGACGGGGCCCGGGTCGACCGGGTCAAGCTGCGCTATCGCTCGCGCCCGCTGCGCGCGCACGTGCTGGACGACCCGCCGCCGGGACGGCATCGCAGCCTGGCGCTCGCCCTCAGCGACCCCGCCGACGGGCCCGCTCCGGGACAGCTGGCCTGCCTGATGGACGGCGACCTGGTGGTCGGCTGGGGGACCATCACGCGCGCCTGACGCCCCGCCTACACTGCAAAACCTGATGACGTCTGACGAGATCCGCCGCACGTTCCTGGAGTACTTCGAGCGCAACGGCCACCTGAGGCTGCCCTCGGGTTCGCTCGTCCCGGCCGAGCATGACCCGTCGGCGCTATTCACCGTCGCCGGTATGCACCCGCTCAAGCCGTACTTCGCCGGCGTGGAAGCGCCGCCCCGCAACCGCGTCACCACGTGCCAGAAGGTGTTCCGCACCCCGGACATCGAGATCATCGGCACCACCACCCGGCACCTCACGTTCTTCGAGATGCTCGGCAACTTCAGCTTCGGCGACTACTTCAAGCGCGAGGCGGCCCGATTCGCCTGGGAGCTGTCGACTGAGGGCTTCGGCTTCAACCCTGAGGACATCTGGATCACCGTGTTCGCCGGCGACGAGGAGCTCGGCCTGGGGCCGGACGAGGAGGCGATCCAGGCCTGGCTGGACATCGGCGTCCCCCGGGAGCGGATCGTCGAGTGCCCGCGCTCGGAGAACTTCTGGCAGGCCGGGCCGACCGGTCCGTGCGGCCCGTGCTCGGAGCTGTACCTCGACCGCGGGCTGGACTTCGGCGCGGCCGACGACCTGCCGGGCGGCGACAACGAGCGGTTCCTGGAGTACTGGAACCTGGTCTTCATGGAGCTGGATCAGAACCCGGTCAACGTCCTGACGCCGCTGCCGGCCAAGAACATCGACACCGGGCTGGGGCTGAACCGCCTGGCGGCGATCCTCCAGGACAAGGAGACGGTGTTCGAGACCGACCAGTTCGCGCCGCTCATCGCCCTCGGCGAGGAGCTGTCCGGCCGGCGCTACGGCGCCGACTACCCCACCGATCGCTCGCTGCGGGTGCTGGCCGACCACTCGCGCGCCATGACCTTCCTGCTCGCTGACGGCGTCGTTCCGTCCAACGAGGACCGCGGCTACGTCCTGCGCCGCATCATGCGCCGCGCCATCCAGCACGGCCGGTCCCTCGGCCTGGAGCCGGGGTTCCTGCACCGGTACGCCGACGTCGTCACCGAGCTGATGGCCCACGAGTACCCGGAGCTGAGCGAGCAGCACGACGTCATCCGCCGCTGGATGGCGGCCGAGGAGGAGGGCTTCGGCCGGACGCTGGAGCAGGGTCTCAAGCGCCTGGACGAGCTGATCGCCCGCGCCCGCGAGGACGACGCCGAGGGCATCTCCGGGTCCGATGCCTTCCTCCTGCACGACACGTACGGGTTCCCCATCGACCTGACGCTGGAGATCGTGGCCGAGCATGGGCTCGGCGTCGACGAGGAGGGTTTTGAGGCGCTTATGGAGGACCAGCGGGCTCGGGCCCGAGCGGGCTCGCAGCGCGGACAGGCCCCGGACGCGGTCCGCGAGCGCGCCGCCGCGCTCTCGGGGCGGGCGGGGTTCGCCACCGAGTTCGTCGGCTACGAGACGACCGATGCCGAGACGACGATCGGCGCGGTCGGCCGCGACAACGGCGACGTGCTCGTCAAGCTGCTGGAGTCCCCGTTCTATGCCACCGGCGGCGGCCAGGTCGCCGACACGGGCGTGGTGGAGTGCGCCACCGGCGGTTGCCGGGCGCGCGTCACCGACGTCATCCGGCTGGGGACCGACCAGATCGTCCGGCTGGCGCCCGAGCACGGCGCGTTCGAGCCCGGCGAGAGGGTGGTCGCCCACGTCGACCGGGCGGCTCGCCATGCCACCGCGTGCAACCACACCGCCACCCATCTGCTGCACGCCGCGCTCCGCCGCCGGCTCGGCGACCACGTCCATCAGGCCGGCTCCTACGTCGGCCCGGACAAGCTCCGCTTCGACTTCACCCACTCCAGCGCGCTGACCGCCGAGGAGCTGCGCGAGGTCGAGGACGACGTCAACCGCTGGATCCTGGAGAGCTATCCGGTCCGGGCGCTCACCACCACGCTCGACGAGGCCCGGCAGCTGGGCGCGATGGCGCTGTTCGGCGAGAAGTACGGGGACGTGGTGCGGATGGTGGAGGTCGGCGACGGTTCCTTCTCCCGTGAGCTGTGCGGCGGCACCCATGTGCGCGCCACCTCCGAGATCGGCCTGTTCCGGATCCTGAGCGAGACCTCCAGCGCCGCCAACGTACGGCGGGTCGAGGCCATCACCGGCCCCGAGGGGGTGCGGTTCGCCCGCCAGCGCGATCGTGAGCTGACGCACATCGGCGAGCGGCTGCGGGTCCCGGCCGACCGCGCGCCCGAGGCGGTCGACAAGCTCGCCGAGCGCGTGCGCGAGCTGGAGCAGGCCGTGCGCACCGCGCGCAGCGCCAACGGGGCGGTCGATGTCAACCGGCTGATCGCCGACGCCACCGAGACCGCCGGGGCGCACATCCTGACCGCGGCGGTCGAGGTCCCGGACGGCGACGCCCTGCTCGAGCTCACCGATCGTCTCAAGGGCAAGCTCAAGGACGCCGCCATCGTGCTCGGCCGGGCCGGCGACGGGCGGGTCGACCTGGTGGCCAGCGTCGCCCCCGCGCTCGTGGACCGCGGCGTGAAGGCGGGCGAGATCGTCAAGGTGGCGGCGGCGAAGGTGGGCGGCGGCGGCGGCGGACGGGATACGCTCGCCCGCGCCGGTGGGCGCGATCCCGAGCAGCTACCGGCCGCGATCGAGGCCGCCCGGGCGGCCATCGAGGCCGCCCTCGGCGCCTGAGGCGGATGCGCGTCCTCGCTCTGGACTACGGTAAGGCCCGCTGTGGATGCGCCGTCAGCGACCCGACCGGCACGTTGGCCACGCCGATTGAGCCCGTGACCCAGCCCGTCTCCCGGCGCGGACTGGCCCGCCTGCGTAGCCTCGTCGCCGACCTCGGCGCCGAGCGCGTCGTGGTGGGCCTGCCCCTGTCGCTGTCCGGCGCCGATTCGGCCCAGACGGCCGAGGCGCGCACGTTCGCCGCCACGCTCACGCGCAACCTTCCGGTCCCGGTGGAGCTCTACGACGAGCGCTTCACCACCCGCCTGGCCGAGCGGTCGGGCGGCCGGGCCAGCGAGGACTCCCGCGCCGCCGCCCACCTCCTGGAGGGCTGGCTGGCGCGCCACCAGCAACCCGACCCCGCCCCCCATGCCTGACGGCCAGGAACGCACCGCCGAGGAGCGCGAGGCCGCCCGCCGTGAGCGCGAGCGCCGCCGGTCCGGCCTCTTCAACGACCCGGATGAGCACCTGCCGGCGGTCGGACGTCGCACCGAGCCACCGCCGGCGGCCGAGGACGACGCGCCCGCCGATGCGGCGCCGGACGATCGGGCCGGCGCGGCGGCCGACGAGCCGGGGCACGAGCCCGACGCCGACGAGTGGTACGAGGACGACGACGAGTGGTTCGACCACCCGGACGAGCGCCCGTCGGGCACCCGCCGGGTCAGCCGGCTGCAGGGCGACGGACGCAAGGGGCGGGGCGACCGAGGCGGGAGTCCTCGCCAGAGCCGCCAGACGCGCCGGCCCGGCCGGCCCGCCCGGCGCGCGTCGCCGGCCCAGCGCCCCCACAAGCACTCGTGGCTGGGGCGCATGGTCGCCGTCCTCATGGTGGTGCTGGCGGCGGCCCTGGTCTGGTTCGCGGTGCAGCTGTTCCAGCCGTTCGGCACCTCCCCGCACGGGCAGGTGACGGTCACGATCCCGGCCCACTCGGGCACGCAGCAGATCGGCGACCTGCTGGCCCGGGAGGGGGTGATCCCCTCCGGATTCATATTCGAGGTCCGGGCCGCGCTGGCCGGCGACCGCGGCAAGCTGCGCTCCGGGACCTACCGGCTCCAGCGGGACATGTCCTACGGCGCGGTGCTGACCAAGCTGACCACCCCGCCGCCGGCGGTCCCCACCAGCCAGCTGACGATCACCGAGGGCCACAGCCGCCAGTACGTGGCCCAGCTGCTGCATCGGCAGGGGATCAAGGGCAGCTACCTGGCCGCCAGCCGCAGCTCGCCGCTGCTCAACCCCCACGCCTACGGGGCGCCCCGCCACGTCTCGTCGCTGGAGGGGTTCCTGTTCCCGGACACGTTCCGGCTGGTCGAGCCGATCAAGGTGTCGGCGCTCGTCGCCGACCAGCTGCGGGACTTCAAGCAGCGGTTCGCCGCCGTCCACCTCGGGTACGCCCGCTCCAAGAACCTGACGCCGTATGACGTGCTGACGATCGCGTCGCTGATCGAGGGCGAGGCGGCGAAGCCGCACGACCTGCCGCTCGTCGCCTCGGTCATCTACAACCGGCTGAGGGACCACATGGCGCTCCAGCTCGATTCCACGACGCGCTATGCCACCGGCAACCTCACCGGCCCGCTGACCGAGTCCCAGCTCCATAACCGCTCGCCCTACAACACCCGGGTGCACACCGGCCTGCCGCCGACGCCGATCGACAGCCCCGGGATGGCCGCCATCCAGGCCGCGGCGCACCCGGCCCGGAGCCCCTACCTGTACTTCTTCACCAAGCCGTGCACCAACCAGGACGTATTCTCGTCCAGCTACACGAGGTTCCTCAACCTCGAGGCCGCCGACAACCGGGCCCACTGCTGACGTGACCCGGCCCACCCGGCCCGCGCGTCCCAGCCGCCTCGGCGTGCTCGGCTGGCCGGTCCGCCACAGCCGCTCGCCGGCCATCCAGAACGCCGCTCTCGCCGCGGCCGGGCTGCGCGACTGGCGCTACCAACTGCTCCCGGTGCCCCCGGAGCTGTTCGCCGAGGTGGTGACGGCGCTGCCCGCCGCCGGCTTCGCCGGCGCCAACGTGACGATCCCCCACAAGCAGGCGGCCCTGGAGCTGGCCGGCGAGGCCACCGCGCGCGCCCGGGCGATCGGCGCGGCCAACACGCTGACCTTTGCACACGAGCCCATCCACCCGCCCCCCGACCGCCCCGGCGACCGGATCAGCGCCGATAACACCGATGCCCCGGCGCTCATCGCCGCACTGCCGCTTCCGGCCGCCGGACACACCGCGCTCGTGCTGGGCGCCGGCGGCAGCGCCCGCGCCGCGGTCTGGGCGCTGCTCGACGCCGGGGCGGCCGAGGTCGGCGTGTGGAACCGGACCCCGGAGCGGGCCCGGCGGCTGTGCGCCCAGTTCGGCGCAACCCCGGCGGACGCGCCCCACGCCGCGGATGTGCTGGTCAACTGCACCACGGCCGGCCTGGACGGCGGCTCCTCGTTCGATCAGCTGCCACTGAAGCCGGACGATCTCGCCGACTACGGCGCCGTCGTCGACCTCGTCTACCACGGGGGGGAGCCGACGACGCTCGTCGCCGAGGCCCGGACCCGCGGGATTCCGGCCGTGGACGGGCTGGAGCTGCTCATCGGCCAGGGGGCGTTGAGCTTTGAGCGGTTCACCGGGCGGCCGGCCTCGCTGGAGGCGATGCGAGCCGCCGGGCGCTCAGCCGCGGGCGACAGCTAACCTGCCCGGCCATGGCGGATGACGAGCAGAGCGCCGGGGCGGGCGCCCAGACATGCACCCCCTGTCGCGGGACCGGGCGGCTGATCTCCGGGCTGGGCGGGACCCAGCACCAGGTGACCTGTCCGTGGTGCCGGGGCAGCGGCGTCCGGATCCCCGGCATCGACGCCCAGGAGTCGCCGGCCGAGAGCGGCTCGCCCGAGGAATGAGATGGCGCTGACCCTGACCACGGCGGGCGAGTCCCACGGTCCCGGGCTGACCTGCATCGTCGAGGGCATGCCCGCCGGGTTGCCGCTGGACCGGGCCGAGCTCGACCGGGACCTGGCCCGCCGCCAGCTCGGCCATGGACGGGGGGGCCGGATGAAAATCGAGCGTGACCGCGTCGACGTCACCGCCGGGGTTCGCCACGGCCGCACGCTCGGCGGGCCGATCGCCCTCCAGGTGGCCAACCGGGATTTCGCCAACTGGGAGGAGCGGATGAACCCATGGCCGGTCGACGGCGAGACCGCCGAGGTCCATCTGCCGCGTCCCGGCCACGCCGATCTGGTCGGCACCCAGAAGTACGGGCTGACCGACGTGCGCGACGTCCTCGAGCGCGCCAGCGCCCGGGAGACCGCCGCGCGCGTGGCCGGCGGAGCCGTGGCCAAGGCGTTTCTGCGGACGGTGGGCGTCACCGTGTTCTCCCACGTCATCCAGATCGCATCTGTGCACGCCCCACGACACCACGATCTTGATCCCGGGGACTTCGCCGAGGTGGACGCCTCGCCGGTCCGCTGTCTGGACGCCGATGCCGGGCGCGCCATGGTGGAGGAGATCAACCGGCTGCGCAAGGCCAACGAGTCGCTGGGCGGTGTGTTCGAGGTCCGGGCGTTCGGGCTGGTGCCCGGCCTCGGCTCCCACGTGTCCTGGCGGGAGCGCCTCGACGGGATCCTCGGCCAGGCCATCCTGTCGATCCAAGCGGTCAAGGCGGTCTCGATCGGGGACGGCCTGGAGGTCGCCGGCCTGCCCGGATCGCAGGCCCACGACGAGATCTTCTACGACGACGAGCGCGGGTTCTATCGGGAGACCAACCGGTCCGGCGGTGTGGAGGGGGGCATGACCACCGGCGACCCGCTCGTCGTCCGCGGCGCGATGAAGCCGCTGCCCACGCTGACCAAGCCCCTGCGGTCGGTCGACATCGCCACCCACGAGCCGGCCGAGGCGCTGCGCGAGCGCACCGACTCCTGCACCGTGCCCGCCGCCGGCGTGGTGGGGGAGGCGATGGTGGCCTTCGTGCTGGCCGACGCCTACCGGCGCAAGTTCGGCGGCGACCACATCGCCGATGTCATCGGCGCCGTCGACGCCTACCGGGAGCGGCTTGGGTGGCAGGCGCGGACGCCGTGACGGCGGCGTCGCGCACGATCGCGCTGGTGGGCTTCATGGGGGCCGGCAAGTCGACGGCGGCGCGCAGCGCGGCGGCCGCCCTGGGGCTGACCGCCGTCGACTCCGACCAGGTCATCGAGCAGCGCGCGGGCAGATCGATTGAGCAGATCTTCGCCCAGGACGGCGAGGCCGCGTTTCGCCAGACCGAGGAACGCGTCGTCCTCGAGCTCCTCGACGGACGGGAGGACCGGGTGGTGGCGCTCGGCGGCGGGGCGCTGGGCTCGGAACGGGTCCGGGCCGCGCTCGCCGACCACATCGTCGCCTGGGTTGACGTCGACGCCGAGACTGCCTGGCGACGCTGCCAGGGGACGGGACGGCCCCTGGCCGCCGACCGGGACCGGTTCGAGCAGCTGTACGTCGAGCGGGAGCCGGTCTACGCCGCGGCCGCGGACGTCGTCGTTCCCCACGAGCGCTCGGAGGCCATGGGTGAGATCGTCGGCGCGCTGCAGGACATGCCGCCGGGCGCCCGGCTGCTGTGGGCGACGAGCGCCTCGGGCGACTACCCCGCCTACATCGGCCCCGGCGTGCTGACCAGGCACCGGTTCTGGCCGGCGACCGTGGCCGGACGGCGCTTCCTGGTGACCGACTACACCTCCGGCCGGCTGTACGCCGACACCCTGGAGCCGCTCGACGGCCGGGTCACGATCATGCCCGGCGAGCAGTCCAAGACGATCGCCCACGCCGAGATCGTCTGGTCGGAGCTGGCCCGCGGCGGCATGACCCGTGCCGACGTCGTGGTGGCGCTCGGCGGTGGGGTGGTGGGCGACTTGGCCGGGTTCTGCGCCGCCACCTACCAGCGGGGCGTCCGCCTGGTCCAGGTGCCGACCACGCTCGTCGCCCAGGTCGACTCCGCCTACGGAGGCAAGACCGGCGTCGACCTGGCCGAGGCCAAGAACTATGTCGGCGCCTACCACCAGCCGCAGGCGGTCATCGCCGACACCGACGCGCTGGCCACCCTGCCCGAGGCCGAACTGGCCGCCGGATACGCCGAGGTCGTCAAGACCGCGCTGATCGCCGGCGGGCGGCTGTGGGAGCTCGTCCGCGCGGGCGCCGAGCCCGCCTCGCCGGAGGTCGTCGCCGAGTGCGCTCGCACCAAGCTGCGGATCGTCGCCCGCGACGAGCGCGACGACGGGGTCCGGCAGAGCCTGAACCTGGGCCACACCGTCGCTCACGCCATCGAGACCGTGACCGGCTACGCCACCTATCGCCACGGCGAGGCGGTGGCCCTCGGCCTGCTGGCCGCGCTGCGCCTGTCCGGAAGCGGCGAGCTGCGCGCCGAGGTGGCCGACCTGCTGCGAGCGCGGGGGCTGCCGATCGAGCTGACCGACGTCGACCCGGACGCCGTGGTGATGGCCACCGCTCGGGACAAGAAGCGCCTCGGCGAGGGGCCGGTGCCGTTCGTCCTGCTGCCAGAGCCCGGCGACGCCCGTCCGGGCAGCACCGTGCCCGCCCGTGAGCTGATCGCCGCCGTGCGCGAACTGGCAAGCTAGGTTGGTGGGAATGGAAGTGCGCAACCGCGTGGAGGTCATGCACGGGGTCAACCTGGATCAGCTGGGGCGGCGCGACCCGGAGCACTACGACCGGCTGAGCCTGACCGAGCTGGAGATGGACATCAGCCAGGCCGCCGGCGAGCTGGGCCTGGCGACGCGCTTCTTCCAGACCAATCATGAGGGCGAGTTCGTCGAGCACCTGCACGGGCTGGACGGGCTGGCCGACGCGATCCTGCTCAATCCGGGCGCTTGGACGCACTACTCGTACGCCATCCGCGATGCGCTGGAGCTGGCCGGCCTGCCGGCCGTGGAGGTTCACCTGTCCGATATCGATTCACGAGAGCCGTTCCGCCGCCAGTCGGTCATCCGGGATCTGTGCTTCGCCCGGGTGGCGGGCATGGGGCGCGACGGATACCGCGAGGCGCTGATGCGGCTGCGAGAGGAGCTGGCAAGCCATGAGTGACCGTGCCGACCGCCTGATCGAGCGCCTGCCGGAGATCGGGGCCGACCTGATCGTGGTGACCTCGCTGGTCAATGTCCGGTACCTGACCGGATACACCGGGTCCAACGGCATCGCCGTGGTGGGCCCCAGCACCCGCCTGTTCTTGACCGACTTCCGCTACACCGAGCAGTCGGCGGCCGAGGTCGGGGACTCGTTCGATCGCCGGATCGCCACGCTCGATCTCATGGAGGGGATCGCCGACGCCCTGCCGGGCGGCGAGCTGAGGCTCGGCTTCGAGGACGCTCATCTCACCGTCCGCTCCCACGCCCGGCTGCGCGAGCTCATGCCCGACCGGGTCGACCTGGTCGCGGCCGGCGACCCGGTGGAGGAGCTGCGGGCGATCAAGGAGCCCGGCGAGATCAAGCTGATCGCGGCCGCGGCGGCGGTGGCCGACGACGCCCTCCGCCAGCTGATGGAGCAGGGGCTCGTCGGCCGGACCGAGATCGAGGTCGCGACGGCGCTGGAGCGCGCGATGCGCGACCTCGGCGCCCGCCGCCCCGCGTTCGACTCGATCGTCGCCGCCGGGCCCCATGGAGCGCTGCCCCACGCGCAGCCGCGCGACGTCGAGATCGGCGCCGGAGAGCTGGTCGTCATCGACTGGGGGGCCGAGTTGGACGGCTACTGCTCGGACTGCACGCGGACGGTGGCCACCGGCGAGCTGAGCGACGCGGCCCGAGAGGTCTACGAGCTCGTCCAGCGGGCCCAGCTGGCCGGGGTGGAGGCCCTGCGGGCGGGCGTCGGCGGGCGCGAGGCGGACTCGGCGGCGCGGGAGGTCATCACGCAGGCCGGTCACGCTGACCATTTCGGCCATGGCCTCGGCCACGGCGTCGGCCTGGAGATCCACGAAGGGCCGCGCCTGTCGCAGCGCTCGGACGCGGTGCTCCAGCACGGCAACGTCGTCACCGTGGAGCCGGGCGTGTACCTGCCGGGGGAGTTCGGGGTGCGGATCGAGGATCTGGCGGTCGTGACCAATGGCGGCTCCGAGATCCTGAGCTCGCTCCCCAAAGAGCTGATCACCGTCGGCTGACCGCGGTCGTGGCGCGACGAACCGAGCAGCGCCGCGCGGCGGTGTGGGCGCTCTATCAGAGCGACTTGTTGGGGCGGCCACTCGGCGAGACCCTGCCCCGCGACGTCCACATGTTCACCCTGGCGCTCGCCGAGCAGGTCCGCGAGCATCAGGACGAGCTCGACGAGCTCATCCGCCGCCACTCCAACGACTGGCCGCTGGAGCGGATCGCCCCGCTCGAGCGCTCCATCCTCCGCGTGGCCCTGCTCGAGCTGCTGTATCCGGATGTCGTCCCCGGCGAGCAGCCGATCCCGCCCGAGGGGGCCATCGACGAGGCGATCGAGACCGCCAAGCGCTTCTGCGGGTCCGGAGCGCCGGCCTTCGTCAACGGCATTCTGGGCGCCGTGATGCGCGAACGGGACCTAAGCGGAAGGTAGGAGTTTCGGCGCGCGGCCGGGCGAGCGGCCACAATCAGCCCATGCGATTGCTCGTCGTCGACGATGACCGAGGGCTGCGGGATGTCCTGCGCCGGGCGCTGAGCCTGTCCGGCTACGAGGTGCTGCTGGCCGAGACCGGCTCCGACGCGCTGTTCGAGGTGTCCAGCGCGGTCCCCGACGCGGTCGTGCTCGACGTCGGCCTGCCGGACATCGACGGCCTGGAGGTCTGCCGGCTGCTTCGCCGGGAGGGCAATCGGGTTCCGGTGCTCATGCTCACCGCGCGCGACGCGGTGTCGGACCGCATCGATGGGCTCGACGCCGGCGCCGACGACTACCTGGTCAAGCCGTTCGACATCGACGAGCTGCGGGCCCGGATCCGGGCTCTGCTGCGCCGGGCCGGCGGCGAGGGCGACGTCGACGGCGGCCTGTCCTTCGACGAGCTCAGACTCGACCCGGCCCGCCACGGGGTCGATGTCTCCGGCCGGTTCGTCGAACTCACGCGGACCGAGTACCAGCTGCTGGAGCTGCTCATGCTCAACCCGCGCCGGGTGCTGCCGCACAGCCTGATCTACGACCGCGTGTGGGGGTATGACTTCGGCCCCACGTCCAACGCGCTGCGCGTCTACGTCGGCTACCTGCGCCGCAAGCTGGAGGACGCCGGGGCCCGCCCGCTCATCCACACGGTGCGGGGGGTGGGATACGCGCTGCGGGAGCCGGCCGAATGAGCTTGCGCGCGCGCATGGGCCTGGCCGCCGGCCTGGCGGTGGCGGTGGCCGTCATCGCGGTGGCGGTGTCGGCGTATGCCGGGACCAGCTCCGAGCTGCGCGGCCAGCTTGACCAGTCGCTGCACACGCTGACCCGGCAGGTGCTCTCAAACGGCGCCCCGCCCGGCGGCGAGAACCCCAACAACCCCTCCGAGAACTCCGACAACGAGCTGGAGAACGGGAGTGGGCCGGGGGCGGGCGCCCCCGGGGTCTTCGGCCCCAGACCGCATGCCGGCGACTGCGACGAGGGGCTCGGTTTCCAGAACCGCGGCAGCCCGTTCGGGTCGGCGGCGGGCATCCTGACGCTCGTCCAGCAAAACGGGACGATCTGCTACCCGTCCGGGCAGACGTACCACATCCCGGTCACGTCGCAGTTCAAGGCGATCGCCGCGAGCGGGACCGGCCATGTCTTCACCGACATGCACGTCCGGGGCACCGAGCTCCGCGTGCTGGCCAGCGGGATCGGCCACCGGGGGGCGCTGCTCGTCGCGCTGCCGCTCAAGGACGTCTCGCACGCGCTCGCCCGGCAGCTGGTGCTGCTGGCGATCATCGCCGCCGCCGGGATCGCGCTGGCCGCGCTGCTCGGCGTGCTGGTGGCGCGGACCGCGCTGGCGCCGATCGGGCGGTTCACCCGGCAAACCGAGCGAATCGCCGCCAATCCGGAGCGCCTGGATCGGGAACGCGTCGACGTCCACGGCGGCGACGAGCTGGCGCGATTGGCCCAGACGTTCAACCGCACCCTTGACGCGCTGGACGCGTCGGTGCAGGCCCAGCGCAATCTGGTGGCCGACGCCTCCCATGAGCTGCGCACGCCGATCGCCACCATCCGCGCCAACCTCCAGCTGATGCGCGACGAGGCGCTGCTCTCGCCGGAGGACCGCGAGGCGCTGCGAGCCGACATCATCGACGAGCTCGACGAGCTGACCGCGCTGGTCGGCGACGTTGTCGAGCTAGCCCGGGGGTCCAAGCTGAGTGCCGCGCCAGGCGACGTGCGCGTCGACGAGATCGTGTCGGCCGCCGTCGAGCGCGTCCGCCGCCGCTCACCGGAGCTGACGATCGACGCCGCCCTGGAGCCGACGCTCGTCCACGGCGAGGGCGACCGGATCGCCCGGGCGGTGGCGAATCTGCTCGATAACGCCGCCAAGTACGGCGGGGCCGAAGGCCACGTCGAGGTCACCCTGCACGACGGCACCCTCACGGTGCGCGACCATGGGCCGGGATTCGACGAGGACGATCTCCCGTTCGTGTTTGA
Organism: Solirubrobacteraceae bacterium; assembly: GCA_051985625.1. GTDB lineage: Bacteria > Actinomycetota > Thermoleophilia > Solirubrobacterales > Solirubrobacteraceae > Palsa-465. Next base: position 199 of record JBPYFQ010000071.1, on the reverse strand, counting down.
CCGCTTCCACCGCGCCCGCGGTGCCCGGTCGCAGCCGGGGTCCGGACTGGGGCTGGCGATCGTCCGTCAGGCGGCCGAGGCCCACGGCGGCTCCGTCGAGGCCCAGAACGCCCCGGGAGGCGGCGCGCTCATCCGGGTGTCGTTCGGCTCGACCCTCGCCCTGGACGAGGAACCGGTGCCGGCCAGCCCCTCGTAGCCG
>JBPYFQ010000070.1:0-68548 GCA_051985625.1 Solirubrobacteraceae bacterium | reverse complement strand
TCGGGGCGCCGACTCCCCAGCAAGGCGTTGATCGTCTCCGGAACGATCCGGCTCGGGTTCGGGTCGCCGCCTCCGTAGATGTTCGCCAGGCGCGTCACCGCGATCGGCATCGCGAAGGTGGCGGCGTAGCTGCGGGCGATCATGTCCGCCGAGGCCTTCGACACCTCGTACGGCGACAACCCCTGAAGCGCGAAGTCCTCGCGATACGGGAGCTCGTCGTGGTGGCCGTATGCCTTGTCGGACGACGCGACCACGATCCGCTCGAGGGCGTTTCCGACGACCCCGGTCGCGCGGCAGGCTTCCAGCAGCGTGTAGGTGCCGCGGATGTTCGTCTCGAACGTCGACAGCGGCGAGCGGTTGGCGATCCCGACGATCGACTGGGCGGCGAGGTGGAACACGGTGTCGACCTCGTACTCGGTCAGCGCCCGTTCGACCAGGGCGAGATCGGCCACGTCGCCGCGCACCACGTTGACTCGCTGCTCGGTTCCGTCCAGCGTCAGCGCCGAGGTCACCGTGTCATCGCGCTTGAGCACGGTGACCTTAGTCCCCTGGGCCTTCAGGTCCTTGACCAGCCAGCTGCCCAGCAGTCCGTAGCCGCCGGTGACGAACACCGACCGGCCGGCCATCGAGGTCGTCTCCATCGTCTGGCCCACGTCGATCGTCACCTCGTGCTGCGGGCGCCGAGCCGACCGGTTCAAGCCGGCGCTCAGGCGGCCGATTACATGACCGTGCCTGCGGGAGTGGAGCTCAAGGCGGAAGCCTATTACGAGGAGTCACGTCCGGAACTGCGAGACCGGATCCCGGCAGGCGCGCGGATCGTACTCGACGTGGGCTGCGGGCGAGGTGCGCTGGGGGCGGCCCTCAAGAGCGACCGCCCGGAGGCGCGCGTCTACGGCCTCGAGTACGTCGCGGAGGCCGCCGAGGTCGCCGCCGAGCGACTCGACGACGTGGTTGTCGCTGACCTCGATGCCCTCGAGGCGCTGCCCGCGCACTGGGGGGCCTCGTTCGACGCGGTGGTCTGCGGCGACGTGCTGGAGCACCTGCGAGATCCGGCGCGCATCCTGCGCCTGCTGCGCGGCGCGCTGGCGCCCGGTGGGGTCATCGTCGCGTCGATCCCCAACGTCAAGCACTGGTCGGTCGTCTACCCACTGCTCGTCCAGGACAGGTTCACCTACCAGGACGCCGGCCTGCTCGATCGGACCCATGTTCATTTCTTCACCTTGGGGGAGATCGACACGATGTTCTCCGACTGCGCTCTGGCGGTGCAGTCGGTCACGTCCGTCGTGCTGGAGATGCCGCCGGAGATCGAGACGCTGCTCACCGCGGCGGTCGCGTTGGGCGCGGAGCGGGCGGAGACCGCGGCGCGGCTGAACGCGTATCAGTATCTCGTCGTGGCCTCGGCGGCCTGACGCCGGCGCGTCGAGCCGTCAGCCGCCGTTGCGCCCGCCGTCCTCCGTCGACTTGGCGAGCACGCCCGCCGTTGCATAGATGTGCGCGAAGGCGCGCGCCTGCTCGCCGGTCCACAGCGTCGACCCATGGCCGTAGGTGGAGCCGAGCCGGCGCCCGGCATCGAGCAGGCTGTACGGGCTGCGCGAGCCCAGCGGAATGATGTTGCCCTTGTGCAGGCGGACGCGTACCGCGCCGGTCACGTGAGCTTGGGAGCTGTCCAGGAACGCGCGGATGTCGTCGAGCAGCGGGTCGTAGTAGCGGCCCTCGTGGAGCATGTCGCCGAACGTCGTCCCCAGCGTGGCCTTGACCGTCTGCTGGGCGTTGGTCAGCACCAGCCGCTCCAGCTCGCGGTGGGCGGCGATCAGGATCAGCATTCCCGGCGCCTCGAACCCCAGGCGCCCGACGATGCCCATGATCGTCTGGCCGGTGTGGATCCCGCGGCCGGCGCCGTGGACTCCGCCGATCCGGTTGAGTGCCGCGAGCGCGTCGTAACCGGCCACGCCGATCTCGGTGCCGCTCACGTCGACATCCGGGCCGCCGGTCACCGTGTAGCCGGCCGGTAGCCCGCGCTCGAACGTCACCGTGACCTCGGCGGGCTCGTCCGGCGCGCGGGCGATCGACCGCGTCGTCGGCCAGGCCTCCTCGGGCAGGTACTCCCAGGAGCCGTACGTCTCCTCGCCGCCGATCGTGGTGCCGAGGATCCCGAAGTTGAACGAGTACATCGCGGTGATCTCGCTGACTGGATGGCCGCGGTCGCGCAGGAAGTCGCGCTCCTCCTCCCGCGTGTGCTCCTCGTCGCGGATGAGCCCCACGATCTCCAGGTTGGGGGCCAGCGCCTTGGTCACCGCATCGAAGCGGACGTGGTCGTTGCCCGCTCCGGTGGAGCCGTGGGCGATCGCGTCCGCGCCGCGCTCCAGGGCCACACGCGTGACCTCCTCGGCCTGGAGCATGCGCTCGACGCCGACGCACGAGGGGTACACGCCGTTGCGCAGGTAGTTGGCCTTCAGGATGTAGGAGACGAACTGCTCGTACAACCGGGCCCGCCCGTCGACGACGACATGCTCGGCGGCGCCGAGCGCCTCGGCCCGGGTGGCGATGTCACGCAGTTCGGTGGCGTCGAAGCCGCCGGTGTTGACCGTGACGGTCGTGACCCGCTCGCCCCGGTCGACGAGGACGGCGAGCCCATAGGAGGTGTCGAGGCCGCCGGAGAAGGCGAGCACGAAGTGGCGTCCCGGCATTACGTGGTCAGCTCCAGGATCGGGACCCGGCCGTCGGCCAGGCCGGGGGACAGGATGTGGAAGCGGCTGGCGCCGGCGTCGACCTTGGCCTGCATCTGACGCTGGGTGTCGAGGTCGCGCGCGTCCATCCACATGGTGGGGGGCTGCTCCCGCTCAGGCCCGTGAACCGAGGTGCGGTAGATCATCGTGTGCGGCACGGGGTGGAGGTCGAGCGTCGGCGCCATGATCTCCATCGGGCCAAACCGGCGGTGCACCCGGAGCGCCTGATCGGTGAACTGGGCGACCCCGGTCAGAGTCCGGGCGCCGTAGATCTCCAGGGCCACGCCCTTGACGGTCGTCCCCAATCCCGGGATCGCCGAGCACAGCGACCAGCCCACCCACTCGTCGGCAACCGGTGTGGGCGCCGCGCAATAGCCGGCCACCGGGATCGGCCCCTCATAGCCCAGTCGCTGGGCCTCGGCGAGCACGGCGGCCAGCACCCGTTCGCTGTGCTCCCGTCGCGGATCGCGGCCGGCCTCGGCCAGCGCGGCCTCTGCGGCCCGCGGGGGCAGGGTGATGAGCAGGAACGCCGACGGCAGGAGACCGAGGTCGATCATCACCCAATTCTGCAGCGGGATGCCCTTGTCGCCGAACGCGGTGGCATTGAGCACGTTGTAGACGCGCATCATGTCGGCCTCGGTCCACGGGTTCTGGGGCGGGCCGAGCAGGTCCAACCCCATCACCGGCAGATCGAACGGACTGGTGTGCAACCGCGCCAGGACATCCTGGTTGGAGCACAGGTACAGGACGTAGCCATCGGCCTGCAGGGCCCGGCCCCGAGCGGCGATGTCGTCCTTGGTCAGCGGCAAGCGGGCGACTCTACCCGAGCCTCAAGGTCCCAGGACCCCGGCCGATTGACATAAGCAGATGAGCATTGAGGCGGCGATCGGTCGCATCGACCAGATCCTCACACTCCAGCAGCAGATCCGCGATCCGGCGTCCCTGGCGTCGGCCGGCTCCGCCGCGTCCGGAGGCGCCTCTCTGACCGCGGGCACCGGCGCGGGCGCCTCCACCGACTTCGCCTCGGCGCTGGCCAGTGCTCAGGGAACCCTTCCGGCCGGGTCGACGGCCTTGCCGCTTGGCTCCGCCGGCCTGCCCGGCGCGACCGGCCTGACGGGGTCGACCGGGCTGACGGGCTCCACCGGACTGTCGGGCTCCACCGGACTGTCGGGCTCCACCGGACTGGTGGGCTCCACCGCGCTCCCCGGCACCACCTCCGGCGTCGCCACCGGCGGTGTGTCGGCCGGCGCACCCTCGCAGGTGCAGGCGATGACCAACGCGGCCGACTCGTTGGTGGGCAAGCCGTACGTCTGGGGCGGCGGCCACTCGGGCTGGGGGCCGCAGGCGGGCTATGACTGCTCCGGCTTCGTCTCCGCCGTCCTGCATGCCGGCGGATACCTCAGTTCGCCCGCCGACACCGTGACGATGCCCAGTCAGCCCGGCATCGAGCAGGGACCCGGTCAGTACGTGACGATCTACGACCGCACGGGCGCCGGCGAGAACGGGCACGTGATCATCGACATCAACGGCCAGTTCTACGAGTCCGGCGGCGAGAGCGGCGCCTGGGGCGGGGGCGGCGGCGTCGAGAAAATCGGCACGCCGAGCGCCTCCTATCTGGCCACGTTCAACGCCGTCCTGCACCCCGCCGGCCTGTAGATCGCCACCCCACTGGCGCGACCTGCCAGCATTAGGGGCATGGACGATGAACACGACAGCTTCGAGGACCGCCTGCGCGCGATGGCCGACGAGATCAGCCGCTCGCTGCAGCGCATGTCCGAGGTCGACCTGGAGGACCTCGCCGACCGGTACGGGATCGATGCCGACCGGGCGCGCACCTTCGCCGATGCGGCCGGCCGCTGGCTGAACGACCGCCTGGCTGGTGGCGAGCCGTTCTTCAGCGAGCCCCGTCCCGGCTCCGGCGCCTCCCCCGGTCCGGCCGCCGACCCTGACCCGCCGAGTCCCGGGCTGGAGAAAGCGCCGCCCGGTCCCGGCCCGCACCCACTCGACCTTCCCACCGGCGCCCAGGGCCTGGCGCTCAGCGCGTTGGACTCTGGCCGCTGGACGGTGCGCCCCGGCAGCAATCAGCTGGCCGGCACCGACGAGGGGCCGCCCCCGCCGGCCGTGTCCGATCTGGTCGGCGAGCTGCGCGCCCGGGACTGGATCACCGCCGAGGGAGCGCTCACCTTGGTGGGGCGCCACGCGCTGGCCCGCTGGTGCCGTGTCAGCGACGAGCCGCCTCCGTCCGACGCCAGCGCGACTGAGCCGAACGGTCTCTAGCCCGCGACCTGCTGGTACAGCGACGGCAGGCTCGGATAGCCGCTGGACGCCCATCCGGAGGTCTGGAGCGCCGCGATCTGCGTCGCCGGCGCCTGCCCCGCCGTTGACAGGATCGCCTGGATGCCGGAGCTGGCGGTCCCGTACCCGGGGATCGTGTTCTGGCCCTTGAGCCATCCGGCCGTCGCGTCGGCGGCAGTGACCGGATCGCTCCAGACGGTGTCGGTCGAGCCGTACGTGCCGCCATCGGTGTAGCCGATGTTGAGCCAGTCGTTATTGCCCGCGCTCTGCCTTCCGACGGCCGCGCTGCCGGATTCCTCGGCCAGCACCCACGCCGAGACGACCCCGGGGTCAAGTCCGGTGTCCGACGCCAGACGCGACGCGAACTGCTGCTGCGCGGAGGTCAGCATCGTGCCGGCGCTGGCCGGGAGGGGGGCGGATCCTGTGGCGGTGCTGCCCATCGCGCTGGACAGGGCCGAGGAGAACGTCATCGACGCTCCCGGTGTCGTCGGGCTGGGTGGGGCCGACGAGCCCGGGGGCGTGGCGGCTGGGGGAGCGAACGCGGTCCGGAGGCCTGCCATCTCGGTGGAGATCTGCGAAACGCGCGAGACCGCGTCGGTGTAGCTCATCGTCGGCTTTACCGGGCCGCGGCCGGTTGGGGTACGACGGTGAGCGTGGGGTGCTTGGTGGCAAAGCGGCGTTGGTCAGATTCGATCTGTCCCCGCACCCACGCGCTGAGACGAGGATCGCGGGTGCCGACCGTCACCGACAGCCCGTGCCGGATGGTGGAGCCGGTGACCAGCACCGGCGGCCGGCCCGCCCGCCGCAGCTTGACAAGCAGGTCGGTGTCTTGGAACCAGATCACCAACGAGGGATCGAAGAACTCGTCCGGGCCATGGCCGAATTCCTCCATTGCCGTGCGCGTGGTTGCGAAACACCACGCGGCGAAGTCCGTGCGCATGGCGCCGTCGACCGTGAGCGGAAAGGCGACGGCGGCGCCGCCGTCAAGCGCGGCTCGCAGCGGCGGCCACCACCCCGGCTCAGGCTCCACGTCGTCGTTCACGACGACGAGATACGGCGTCCGGGCGGCACGCAGGCCCGCGTTGACCGGGCCGGCGAAGCCCTGGGGCGCGGACCCGTTGTCAACCACCACCACCTGGTGGGGAGCATCGGTGGCGGCTGCGATTGCCTGCAGCGAGTGGCGGACCCGCCGCGCCGAGACATCGAGGGTGGGAATCACGATCGTCAGCTCCGGCTCGTCGCCCGGCTGCACCCCGGCCGAGGCAGATGCGTGCGCCGGAGCCCTCACCGATGCGTCGGCGACGACCTCGGCCCGCAGCCCGTGTCCGGCCGACAGCCCCAGAGTCCCCAGGACCAGGTCGTCATCGACGTCGGGCATCGGAGACCCATCCAGATGCTCGCGTCTCAGAGCCGCGGACCAGGCCAGGAGCGCGGGCGTGTTGGCGTCATTGTCGGTGATGCTGAAGGCGACCCCCACCTCCGGGCGCTCAGCGGCCCGCACCAGCGCAGGCAGCCAACCCTGGTCCGGGGCGGCACCGCCGCGCAGAAGGATGATGATGTCGCCTCGGGCCGCGCCGAGGCCGAGCGTGACAGCGCGGGAGAAGCCCAATCGCCGGTCGCTGCGTCTGACCTCCACGTCGCCGGCCAGCTGCCCCAGCAACGGCTCCAGTTCCGCTGACGCATCGTCGACGACGATCACCTCGAATGTCGGCTGGTCCGGCTGGGCGGCAATCCCCTGCAGGCAGGCTTGGGCCTGGCTCAGGCCGCAGCGCAGCGGGACGATCACTGAGACCCTGGGTCTGTCGGCAGACATCCTGTGGGTAATCGGCCATGCGTCCGGAGACTTAAGGTTGGTTGGCCGATGGCCGAGTTAAGTGAGAACAGGCGGGCTGACGCCCGCCTGTTCTCGAACCGTTCCCTCGATGGATCGGATCTGGATATGGCCTCGCCTGATTGGTTTGCGACCTGGGTGAGAGCGAGGCGGTTGTTCTCGCGGCGGACAGCCGAGCTGCCGCGGTCGAGCTTGGTGTGCTCACTCGCCGGCTGCCGAGGCGGCGCCGTGCTCGTGAGCAGAAGTCTTGATGGTTCGCCCGGCCGGGCGACGCCCTGAGGCGCCGCCCGGTCAGACGGAGGATGGATCAGCCGAGGAGCTTCAGGATCAGCTGCGGCTGCGAGTTGGCCTGGGCCAGCATCGACGTGCCCGCCTGCTCCAGGATCTGCTCCTGGGTCATCTTCGTCATCTCCTGCGCCATGTTGACGTCCTTGATCTGGCTGTTGGACGCCGACAGGTTCTGCTCGGTCGAGGAGATCGCGTCGGAGGTGTACTGGAGACGGTTCTGGACCGCACCCAGTGTCGCCGCCTGCGTGGAGATCGCGTCGATCGCGCAGGTGAGGCTGGTCAGCGAGATGCTCGACAGATCGATGACCGTGCTGCCGGCACCCCAGCTCGTCAGGCCCGCGGCCGTGGACAGCGTGCCCTCGACGCTGGAGAACGTGGCCGTCAGGGTGTCGTTGGCGTTGGCGCCGACCTGGAAGGTGACGGTGCCGCTGCCGCCGGCCGAGCCGTCCAGCAGGTTGATGTTGTTGAAGTCGGATGACTTCTGCTGACGGTCGATCTCGTCGGTGAGCTGGTTGACCTCGGCCTGGATGTCGGCCTTGTCGGTGGAGGAGTTGGAGCCGTTGTGATACTGCACGCCCAGCTCGTAGACCCGCTGCAGCATGTTCTGGATGTTGTTCAGCGAGCTCGAAGCCGTCTGCACCATCGACACGGCGTCGTTCACGTTGCTGCCGGCCTGGTCCAGACCGTTGACCTGAGAGGTCAGACCCTCAGAGATCGCGTATCCGGCGGCGTCGTCGGCAGCCGAGTTGATGCGAAGGCCAGACGACAGGCGCGCCATCGACTGGGACACGGCGTTGGACGACTTCAGCAGGTTCTGCTGAGTGTTCATCGCCGAGATGTTGGTGAGAATCGAAAGGGACATGGAGTACACCTCCGTGGTGTGGTCGTTTGGTTGTCCCCCGGCTGCTCCTTGCGGCCGGTCACACCCGTTATCGACCTCTGGTGCGGTGACTTGAGAAGGACTCCGATTCGTCCAGACGCGTCTGGACGGTCACGCTGACCCTGGGGGAGATGCGGCCGTTTTTCGGCCGGATTTCGACCGAACTGCTGATCAGGCCGTGATGTCGATGTGGGGACGGCCGTCGTCGTCGCCGTCGACGGCATCCTCGTGGCCGTCGCGCCCCTGGGCGCGTTGACGGGCCCGCCGGCGCCGCTCGTCGGCCGCTTGTTGCCGACGCTGGTCGCGTTCCTCCTGGGCCCGCGTGACGGCGGGCGATGCAGTCACCGGTGAGATGGGCGGGACCTGGGGAACGATCGGGTGAATCGGATCCATGGCCGGCCCTCACTCATTCGCCGTCGGCGCCGCCGCTTCCTGCCGGCGGATGCGAGCCACCGGCCGCCGGCGGCTGCTGGAACGCAGCCTGCCGGCTCTCGACCGCGGCGTGCAGCTCGGCGAGGACGAGGTGGCGCCACACGGTGACCGAGCAGGCCCAGGCGAGCATGTAGCCGGCGATGCCGACGACGATGGCCCGCAGGGCGACCTGGTCGGCCGGCACCCCCGCCTTGTAAGACAGATAGGCGGCGATGGCGAAGAAGCCGATCCCGCCGAAGCCCTTGGCGCGCCGGACCTGGGCGGCGGCCCGCGGGTGGCCGGCGACGCTGATGCCGTCGGCCGCGGGCGCCCTGCCCTTCTTGGCCTTCTTGTTGGCCTTGCCCTTCGGCGCGGCCTTCTTGTCGTTCTTGGCCATGACTCTCGTTCCTACGGCCGGTCCCCGCGCGTCCGGGCGCGGGCCGTCCGCATGCATTCGAAGACGAAGCGGATGAGCCGCTGCCGGTCCTCATCGCCGATCTCCTCAAACACCAGCGCCCGCTTCCCGTCCTCCCGGATGCGAACGACCCGGGCGGTGCCCTGGACCGGCACCTGCCGGTCGCCGAGGGACATGGCGAAGGGAATGTGCTGGTCCGGCTGGAGCTCGTCGGCGCCGACGAGGAGCATCCCGCCGCCGCTCAGGTCCACGGTGTAGGCGAGGCGCCGCACGTCCTCGGCTTCCAGGGTGACCGGCTGTGGCGCGGTCACCCGCACGAACGAGCGTCGCTGGCTGACGTCGGCCGGGCCGTTCGCCTCGAACCGGATCAGCGAGCGATCCTCGAACACCGCCTCGCCGTATAGACGGACGACGCCGCGAATCGAGGTGTACTGAAGCTCGGACGACGGCACCCGGTCGTCCTCGTCGTGCACGTCGCTCTCGACGAGCGCCACCAGCACCACATCTTCGCCGCGCTTGAACGCGCGGACGGGCAGTTCCTCGCCGTCGGCGGTGGTCAGCTTGCCCTGCCCCTCACCGGGGAGGTAGCGCAGGTTGCTGTCGGCGGTGTCGGTGGGCGTGCTCATCTAGACCAGTGAGGCTGCGATATCCCCTGCATCGGCAGAAGCGATCGCGTTCTGAAGGTCCAGGCCGGTGTGCGTGTAGGCGATCGGAACCGACGAGCGCATCCCCAGCTCGGCGATCACACCCAAGTGGTCGGTCTCATCGACGTGGGTAGCGATGATCCCCGCCAACTTGAAGGTCGAATAGCCGGAGATCAGTCGCGCCCCGGCGGACAGACTGAGCGTGGCGGGCACCGCCAGGTAGACGGCGTCCAGCTCGAAGCCGCGCAGGGCCTCGGCCATGACCTCCAGGCTCGACCCGGTGCCCGGGGTGGCCGACGCGGTGTCGATGATGACCAGCGACTCCTCGCGGGCGGATGTCACGGCGCGCGCGGTCGCCCGCGTGCGCATGGCGGGCATGATGTGGACGTCCTCGCCGTGGAGCAGCTCGGCGAGCTCGTCCTCGCGGGACGACCCGCCGAAGCTGGCGACGCTGACCGGGATGCCGGCATCGGCGTACGCCGTGGCCAGCGCGGCCACCGACCGCGTCTTGCCCGAGCCCCCGGCGCCGACGACAGCGATGGCGCCGCGCCGCGGCACCGGTCGGGGCGCGGAGAGGGCCGACCTGATCGCCGAGCGGACCTCCTCGGCCAACTCGCCATCCGCGCTGAACGGACCGCGCCGGGCCACGGCGGCGGCGACCAGCGTCGCGGCGCGCTGCGGGCTGATCCCGGACTGCACCAGGCGGTCCTCCAGCCGGGCCTCGCGCTGGTGCTCCTCCTGGCGCCGGTCCGCCGCGGCGTCGAGAACGGGCGGCGGTGGCGGGGAGGCCTCCGGGCTGGGTGAGGGTGTCGGCTGCGGGGCCGGCGACGGAGACGCCTGCGGGGCGGGCGATGCTGGCGCGGGCGGGCTTGGCGTCGGCGGAAGCTGCGGCGGCGCCATGTAGCGCGCCTGCATCTCCAGGTTGCGCCGCTCGTTGGCGGCATGGGTCGCCTCCAGCGCGGCCCGGAGCATGCGCTCGGCGGCGGGCAGGATCCCGCCCCGGCGGCGGGGGCCGTACGCGCCGGGCGGCCAGCCCGGGTGGCCCGGGGCGGGCGGCTGGGGGCCGTACGGGGTGGCCTGCGGCGCGGGGCCGTTCGAGGCGGGAGGGGTCGGTGCAGCCTCCGGGGTGGCCGGCGGTGCCTCGGGGCTGGCCAGCGGCGCCTCGGGGCCGGCCGACACCGGTTCAGAGGCGGTCGACACCGGTTCAGAGGTGGTCGACGCCGGGGCAGGAGGGGTCCGCGCCTTCGTCGCCGGGGCGACCGGGGGAGGGGCCGCCGATGCGGCGGTCGCCGACGGCCGAGAGGTGCGGGGGGCGGGGAGCGGCTCGGCGCGGACCGGCTGGGCGGCGAATGTCATCCAGGGGGCGGCGGGGTCCGGCGCCAGGTCGACCGGCTCGGGTTGGGGCTCGGGCTCGGGTTTCGGCTCGGGTTTCGGCTCGGGCCCGGGTTCCGGTTCCGGCTCGGGCCGCCACGCCACCGGAGCGCGCCGGATCGGAGGAGCCGCCGGTGCCGGGTCGGAGTAGTTGATCTCGGCCAGGTCAAGCAGACGGTGGGAGAGGGTCGGGGGCGAGGCCTCGTCCGGGGCCGGCGGCTCCGGGGCCGATGGCTGCTCCTCCTCGAGCGGCGGCTCCTCCTCCTCGGGCTCCTCATCCCCCAACTCGTCGAAGGCGATGAAGGCGGGCGTCGGCCGCCGCGGCGCCTCCGGCGCAGGCTCTGGCTCTGGCTCCGGCTCTGCGGGTGGGGCCTGGTCGGCGGCCAGCGTCGCCTCCTCCAGGCGCGCGGCAAACGACGCCTCGTCGAAGAACGAGCGGGGACGGCGGGGCGGCTCGGGGGTGGCGGGCGGCTCGGGGGCAACCGGTGGCTCCGGGGCAGCAGGCGGCTCCGGGGCAGCAGGCGGCTCCGGGGAAACCGGCGGCGACGGCTCCTCCGTCACCGGCGCGGGCGCGGGCCCCACGTCGGTCACGGCGTCCTCGTACGCGTCGTCCTCCTCGTCGAAGTCGTCGTCGTAGATGCTCAGCCGCGGGGCGGCCTGGGCGTCGACCTCGACGCAGCGCTGGGCGAAGAACCCGCCGATGCCGCCCATCAGCCCCTCGCGCTCGCGCAGGATGATGGCGTCGGGCCCCAGTTCGTCGCGGATGCGCGGGATCAGCTCCTCGATCGTCCGCCCGCGGTACGTCCGCACCTGCCCGGCGTCATTCTGCTCGCCATCACCCGGCGTGCCGAACGACGGGTCGCTCACGCGGTGATCACTCCGACCGTCTCGACGCTGACGCCGGCGGCGATCTCGTTGTAGGAGCAGACGGCCAGATGGGGCACCGCGGCCTCCACCAGGCGCCGGATGTGGCGGCGCACGCGGGCGGAGCACAGGAGCACCGGGCGCAGGCCGCCCAGCGCCGAGGCATGCTCGGACTGGGTGCGCACCGCGCCCAGGAGCGCCTGAGCCCGGGCCGGCTCCAGCGCCAGGTATTCGCCGTCCGTCGTCTGAGTGATCGAGGTGGCCACTTCTTGCTCAATCGCCGGATCGAGGGTTATAGCGCGCAGCGTCTGGTCGGCATCGAGGTGGGGGGCGGTGATGGCGCGACCCAGTGCCTGCCGTGCGTACTCGGCCAGGAGTCCGGTATCGCGGGTAATCCGCGCCTTGTCTCCCACTGCTTCGACGATAGCGCCCAGATCCCTGATCGAAACGCCCTCTGACAACAAGCTTTGCAAGACGCGTTGGATCTCGCCCAGAGACAAGATCTCCGGCACGACCTCGTTGACGACCGCCTCGTTGGACTCTTTGAGCTGATCGAGCAGCTGCCGCACGTCCTGGCGGTTGAGCAGCCCGGCCGCGTGGGAGCGGATCGTCTCGGTCAGGTGGGTCACGATCACCGATTCGGCGTCGACCACCGTGTAGCCGAGCGCCTCGGCCTCCGAGTGCTGGGCGTCGGCGATCCACACCGCCGGCAGCCCGAACGCGGGCTCGGTGGTCGGGATGCCGGACAGGTTGCCCACCGCGTCGCCGGGATCCATCGCCAGCTTGTGCCCGGCCATGACCCGGCCCCGGGCCACCTCGGTGCCGCGCACCTTGCACACGTACTCGTGGGAGTCGAGGTCGACCTCGTCGTGGATGCGCACGGGCGGGATGACCATGCCGAGATCCCCCGCGATCTGGCGGCGGATGAGCGAGATCCGGCGGACCAGCGACCCGCCCGAGCCACGGTCGACGAGCGGTACCAGGCCAAACCCGATGCCAAGCTCCAGGGGGTCGATCGGCAGCTCCTTCATCACCTCGTCGCGCGGGGCCACCTTCGGGTCCCCCTCGGCGACGGCCGGTAGCGCCGCCGCGGCCGGCGCGGCAGTCAGCCCCTCAATCCCGTTCTTGCGCAGCGCCCAGCCGATCGCGAACATCGCCCCGCCGATCAGCAGGAACGGGAGCTTGGGCAGCCCCGGCACCATGGCGAAGGCGATGATCGCCGCGCCGGCCACGAGCGGCGCCTTCTTCTGCCCCAGGATCTGGGTGGCCAGTTCGGTGCCGAGGTCGCTCTTGGAGCCCGAGCGGGTGACGATGATGCCGGTCGCCACCGAGATGAGCAGCGCCGGGATCTGGGCGGCCAGGCCGTCGCCGACGGTGAGCAGCGAATAGTGGTGGGTGGCGTTGCCGAAGGCCATGTGGTGCTGCAGCATGCCGATGACGATGCCGCCCAGCAGGTTGATCACCGTGATCACGACCGCGGCCATCGCGTCGCCCTTCACGAACTTCGAGGCGCCGTCCATGGCTCCGTAGAAATCGGCCTCGCGGGCGATCTCCCGGCGGCGCTCGCGAGCCTGCTCGTCGGTGATGAGCCCGGCGTTCAGGTCGGCGTCGATCGCCATCTGCTTGCCCGGCATGGCGTCCAGGGTGAAGCGGGCCGACACCTCGGCGACCCGCCCGGCGCCGTTGGTCACGACCACGAACTGGATGACGACCAGGATGAGGAAGATGACCAGGCCGATCACCACGTTGCCGCCCACGACGAACTGCCCGAAGTCGCGGACGACGCTGCCGGCGTCGCCGGTGGTCAGCACCAGCCGCGTGACCGACACGTTGATGGCCAGCCGGAACATCGTGGTCAGCAGCAGCAGCGTGGGGAACGCCGAGAACTCCAGCGCCTTGTTGATGTACATCGTCGCCACCACGACCGCCAGCGCGCCGGAGATGTTCAGCGTGATCATCAGGTCCAGCAGCGCCGAGGGCAGCGGGATGACCAGCATCGTCACCACCATGACCACGCCAACCGCTGCGAGCAGGTCGGTGTGCTTGAGCAGGGTGCGAACCGTGCGTTCCATTAGGCGGCGATCCTCCTTCGACCGGCCATCTTGTAGACGAATGCCAGGACCTGCGCGACGGCCGCGTAGAGCTCGGCCGGGATCATCCGGTCGATCTCCACCGAGGCGTGCAGCGCACGGGCGAGCGGCGGGTCAGGGACGATCGGCACGTTGTTCTCCGTGGCGATCCGGCGAATCTGGGCCGCCACCAGGTTCTTGCCCTTGGCTACGACGACCGGCGCCGGCAGCGTCCCGTCGTAGCGCAGGGCGACGGCGTAGTGCGTCGGGTTGGTCACTACGACGTCGGCGGTCGGCACGGCGGCCATCATGCGCGCCCGGGCCGCCTGCATCTGGCGGCGGCGCAGCGCCGACTTGACCTCGGCCGGCAGGTCGGTCTCCTTGAACTCGTCCTTGACCTCCTGCTTGGTCATCCTCAGCTGCTTGGCGTACGTGCGCTGCTGGTGGATGAGGTCGATGACGGCAATCAGGAAGTAGACGATCAGGACCCGCTCGATGACCGACTTGGCGCCGGAGCTGAGCAGGCTGCCGAGCGCCATCGGCGAGGTGCCGACGTTGGCGCCCAGCGAGGTGATCTGGGGCACCAGGCTGATCGCCGCCGCCCCGCCGACGACCGCCACCTTGGCCAGCACCTTGAGCAACTCGAAGCCGATCCGCTTGCCGAACACCCGCTTGAAGCCGCTGGCCGGGTTGAGGCGGCGGAAGTCCGGCTTGAGCGCGACGACGGTCACCCGCCCCCGGGTCTGGGCGACGTTGGCGACGACCGCGCAGGCGACGCAGATGCCCAGGATGGGCGCCACCGTCGACTCCAGGGTCTTGAGGCCGATCTCCAGCAGGCCGTGCAGGCCGGCGGCCGAGGACACCTCGTGCGGCGTGGCGATGAGGGCGAACGCCGACCGCATCGCCCCCGCGGTCCCGGACACGATCTTGGGGCCGAGCAGCATGATCCCGGCCAGCCCGGCCATGAGCACGGCCGCGCCGCTGACCTCGGGGCTGCGGGCGATCTGACCCTTCTTGCGGGCCTCGCGCAGGCGCTTGGGTGTGGCTTTCTCTGTGCGGTCGTCGGCCATGTCAGATGGTGCGCAGCGCAGTGAGGACGGCGGTGGAGATCTGATCGCTCATGAAGGTGCCGATGAACGGCAGCGCGGCCGCGACGACCAACATGGCGACGCCCACCTTGAGCGGAAAGCCGACGCCGAAGATGTTCACCTGCGGCACGATCCGGGAGACCATCCCGAATGCGACGTCGGTGATCAGCAGCGCCAGCAGCACCGGCGCCGCCACCTCCAGGGCCGAGACGAAGATGGACGCCGCGGCCTGCTCGACGCCGGAGGTGAGGCCGGCGATCGGCGGGGACTTGGTCAGCGGTACGAGGTCGAAGGTCCGGGCCAGGCCGCGCAGAGTCCAGGCGTCGCCGCCAATGGCGATGAACATGGCCAGCCCGACCAGGGCGTACAGGGTGCTCATCACCCCGCCCTGGCTGTTGTCGACGGGGTCGATGACCGAGCCGAACGAGAAGCCGGCGGCCAGGTCGGTGAGCGAGCCCGCCGCCTCGACCGCGGTGAACACCGCGCCGATAGCGAACGCGAACGCGCCGCCGACGAGCAGTTGCACGACGACCAGGCCGACGACCGACAGTGGATCGGTCGGCATGTGCTGGCCGTGCACGGCGATCGGTGTCAGGCCGATGGCCAGGCCCACCGCGACGATGCTCCGGACGCGGGGCGGCATCATCGAGGACGAGAACAGCGGCGCCAGGATGAACAGCGGCGTGACCCGCGCCAGCACCAGGAAGAACCCGGTCACGTTGTCCGGGCCGATCTGGTGCAGCAGGATGGTGAGCGACAGGTGGCTCATCCGCCGATCAGCTGCGGAATCGACAGATAGAGGTTCTGGGCGTAACTGACGAGTTGGTCGAGCATCCACGGTCCCAGGATCACGATGAGCGCCGCCAGCCCGATGATCTTGGGGATGAACGACAGGCTCTGCTCCTGGATGGAGGTGACGGCCTGGAAGATGCTCACGACGAGGCCGATGACGAGGCCGAGGAGCATCATCGGCCCGGCGATCTCGACCGCCAGCGTCATGGCCTGCGTGGCCAGACTGACAACGGTGTCCTGATTCATGGCAGCAAGAGGGGGGAGGTGAGAGGTCAGTGAAAGCTGGCGACCAGCGAGTGAGTGATCAGGTCCCACCCGTCCACCAGGACGAACAGCAGGACCTTGAACGGCATGGATATGAATGTCGGCGGCAGCATCACCATTCCGACACTGGTCAGCGTCGACGCCACGATCAGGTCGATGATCAGGAACGGCAGGAATATGAGGAACCCGATCTGGAACGCCGTCTTGAGCTCGCTCATGATGAAGGCGGGGATGAGCACGTAGGTGGGAACCTGAGCCCGCGTCTGCGGCGTCTTGATGTGCGACAGGCTGACGAACAGGGACAGGTCGTTCTCGCCCACCTGGCGGAACATGAACTCGCGCAGCGGCTCCTCGGCCCGCGTGATGGCGGTCGACATCTGGATCTGGTGGTGCTGCAGCGGCTCCCAGGCGTCCTTCTTGATGGCGCCGATCGTTGGCGACATGACGAACAGCGTCAGGAACAAGGCGATGCCGACGAGCACCTGGTTGGGCGGGGTGGAGTTGGTGCCCAGCGCGGAGCGGATGAAGCCCAGGACGATGAGGATCCGCGTGAACCCGGTGACCGTGAACAGGATCGCCGGGATCAGCGACAGCCCGCCCATCAGGACGAGGATCTGAAGCGCGTTGGACGAGTCGATCTTCACGACCGCACCGTGAGCCGGCGGAGCCCGTCGATCACGCGGTCCATGGGACGCTCGGCCGGATCTGAGTCGTCAGCGTCCTGCGGGATCTCGATCCCGTGGGCGATCGCCTCGGCCTCGGTATATGTCTTGAGCGCCGTGATGCCCTGCTCGGCGACGCCGACCAGGACGATGTCGCGCCCGGCCCGCACCAGCGACACCGACCGGTTCGGTCCCAGCGGGAGCGTGGCGATCTGCGACAGCCCGCTTCCGCTGGCACGCACCTCGTCCCGTCCCTTGAGCGCCCGGAGGATGCGGGCGACCGCATAGATGAGGACGATCACCACGACCAGCGCGATGATCGTGCGCACAATGCTGGAGCCGCCGCCGCCGGCGGCAACATGCGCCGTACCGCCGGCCGTCAGGTGGACCGGCGTGTGCTCGCCGGTGGGGGTGCCGGCGGCGTTGGCTGCCTGAGCGCACAGAAGCGTGAGGGCGCCGCCCAGGGCAACGCCACGTGTCAACGTGAGGGACCGCATCGAGGGGTGACTTCGAGGGAAAAGTCACCCCTGTGATCGGCCGATCCCCGCCCCGCCTTTAATCGGAGTCAGGGCCCGGCCGAGCCGGGCGTTGGGCGCTCCGTATCGCTATCACTCACCCAGCCCCCAAGGGCTAGGCCAGCGCCTTGCCGACCGCCTCCAGCAGGCGCTCGGGCTGGAACGGCTTGACCACGAAGTCCTTGGCGCCCAGCTTGATCGACTCGATCACCTTGGACTCCTGGCCGAGCGCCGAGCACATCAGCACCCGGGCGCCGGGGTCGATCGCCATGATCTCGGCCAGCGCCTCCAGGCCGGTCTTCTCCGGCATCGTGATGTCCAGCATCGTGAGCTCGGGCTTGAGCTCACGGAACCGGTCGATCGCCTCGACTCCGTTCCCTGCTTCGCCGATCACGTCATGGCCTCCGGAGGCGAGCGCGTCGCTCACAACCTTGCGCATGAAAGCGGCGTCGTCGACTACGAGTACACGGGCCATCAGGCAACTGCTCCTTGCTGTTCCGAGGTGGAGGGGTAGAGGGGATCGGGTGCTTCGGGCGCGTGGGACACGCCTCCCGGCCGGCTCCCGACGGCGTCGCAGCGAAACGCCCATTCGCCGTCGTCGGTGACGATCAGGCGACCCTGGGCGAAGCGGACGCCGTTGACGTACAGGTCGATCGGCGCCTCGGCCTCCTGGTTGAGCTCCACCACCGAGCCCAGGGGGAGGCCGAGCGCACGGCCGAGGGGCATGTGGGTGCGGCCCAGCTCGGCCCACACCCGGAGGTTGACGTCGCCGAGCGCGTCCTCGAGCGCGGTGCCCTGATCCTCGCCCCCCGGCTGCCGGGCGGAGCCGGGGCCGCCGTCGGCCGCGGTGGCCGGCGGCTCGAGCTCGTCCAGGGCGCGGGCCATCCGCACCACGAACGCGGCCGGGACAAGCTGGATGAGCCGGCAGGCCTCGCCGCCGATCGTGAACGTCGTTGAGGTGGCGTGCGGCGAGGTCCCGTAGCTGTCGGCCGCGGCCGCCGGGCTGCTCAGGACCTGGATGTCCGGCGGCGAGATCTCGATCTCGTGGCCCAGCACGACGCCGATCGCGCCGGCGGCGGCCGCCATCATCTGATTCGAGGCCTCGCCGACCGCCGACAGCTCCAGCTCGGACGGCTCAGCGCCGTCCTCGCCCTCGTCGGGGGCGGGCATGCCCATCGCCTGGGCCAGCTTGCGGACCCCGGCCGCGGTCAGCACGAAGATGTTGGCGCCGGTGACGCCGTCGACGTACGACACGCTGGCCGCCACCGAGCCGGTCGTCACGTCCGCAAACGGCGAGGCGCCGTCCGGCATGACCGTGACCTCGCCGCGCTCCACGGTCCCGGGGGCGAACATCTCCAGGACCTGGGCAATGGCCTCGGCGGTCGAGGCGCCGAGCCGCAGCAGCGCCTCGCGTTGCGTGATGTCGGTGGTACTCATCGGGCTCGTGCCTCCGGTCCGCAGATCTGAACAGCGCGGCGGGGCCCGTGGGAGCCCGGCTGTGCCCGCGCCAACTTGACGTTCTCGGCGAACAGCATCACCCCGTTCTCGGCCGGGACGCCGAACTTGACGACGCTGCCGGGCGCCAGCCCCAGGATGTCGCGCACCGGCAGATCGATCGACGCGACCTCGGCCCGGAGTTTGACCGGCACGTCCGACATCGCCCGCTGCATCGGCGTGGCCTTCGTGGTGTCATGGGCCGGGCGGCCGTCGTCGCGACCCGAGATGGTCTGGATGACCGGCTCGATCGCGATCCACGGGATCAGCAGGCCCAGGGCATACGACTGCTTGGCGATGCGGCACTCAATCAGGATCGTGAACGTCGGTTCGGAGACCGACGCCACCTGGCTGGCGTCGTGCGGGTCGATGTCCCCGGTCTGGAGCGTCACCCCGGCCAGCTCGTGCCAGACGAGTGAGAGGGGGTGGACCATCGAGTCGAACAGCCGCCGGGTGAGGCTCCAGTCGATCTCGCTCAGGCGCCGCTCACGCGGGGGGCGCTCGGCGGAGCCTCCCAGCAGGCATTCCAGCGCGGTGAGCACAAACGACTGCTCGGCCGCCAGCACCATCCGGGTGCCGATCGACTCCACCTCCAGCAGCACCGAGAGCGAGCCGGGCGGCAGCTGGGTCTGCGCCGCCGACCAGGTCAGCTGCGACGTGTTGAGCACCTCCAGTTCCACCGGGAAGCGCAGCTCGGTCGAGAGCCTGGTGTTGACCGTCTGGCAGAACGTCTCGGTGGCACGGGTGATCCGTCGCTGATGGTCGGCGGAGAACTTGGTGGGTCGGCTGAAGTCGACCGTGCGCAGGCGATGGCCGCGCCGCTGGCTCTTGACCGCTACCGCGGGGTCGGGCAGCTGTCCCTGCTTGGCCGCGTCGACCAGCGCCGCGATCTTGTCCGCTGACAGCATTTCGCTCATGACCTGCCTCCTTTGGCCTGCAGCAGCGTCACCGCCGCCTGTCCCACCGCCCGGACGGTCACGATCCCGTCGCCGACGCTGATCCGCACCGTCCGCCCCTGGCTGCCGCCGGTCTCGGAGGCGCGCAGGACGACCCGCGCCTTGGCCAGCGCGGCCCGGACGGCCTGATCGTTGCGGGCGCCGATGTCCAGGCCCCCGCTCATCTCGAACATGCGCGCCCCGCCGGCGATCGCCGCCTCCATCCGGCGCACCACCGCCCCGGCCCGGCGCATGCGCTCCACCAGCGCGGGGACGGCGGTGTCGGCGAACTTGCCGCGCTCGCCACCGGGGTGGCACTCCGGCAGCACGATGTGAGCCAGTCCGGCGACGCCGGCCATGCGGTCGACGATGGCCAGGCCGATGCAGGAGCCCAGGCCCAGGGCCAGTAGCTCGTCGGTGGGGTTTACGGACACGACCATTTCTCCCATGCGAACGCCGGCCATCGTCAGGCCGGCGATTCCGCCAGCCCCAGCGGCGCGAGTAGGTGGTTGATCTGCCCCGTGGTCGGAAGCAGCAGGAACGAGATGGAGCAGGGCTCGCCGGACACGTCCAGTTCCGAGTCGAGCACCAGCGCCAGCTTGCCGGCGCCGGCGACGCCGACGAGCAGCGTCGAGACGATCGCGCCCAGCATGTCCGAGTGCAGCTGCGGCGGAGACGGCTCCATCTTCAGGCCGGTCATGGCCCCGAGTCCGTTCAGGTACGAGGTGGCGAGGATGTTGCCGATCTCGCGCAGCGCCGAGTCGCCCACCTCGGTGTGGGGCTCCACGCCGAGCAGCGTGCACAGGCCCTCGGCCTGGTCGAACGGGATGAGAAGCAGGACCAGGCCGTCGATATCGCCGTGCAGCGGGACGACCACGCCGGCTACGTAGGCCTCCGGATCGCCGCAGGCCTCGACGGCCTCCGCCGGGGGCAGGGCCAGCGCCCGGGGCACGTCGATCCCCACCTCCCGCGCCAGCATCTGCGACAGCGCCGTGGCCGCGGTGCCGGAGGCGATGTTCGCCAGCTCGCGCAGCGCGTCCAGTTGGATGTCGGACAGGGGCGGGTTCACGGCGTCTCCTGACGATTGAGGGTGGGTCATGCCGCTCCCCGCCAACTTTGGGAGGCGGACGCCGGCTCCGGGGCGGAGCGCGACGCACGGGCGGGTGCACGGGTGCCGCGAGCCAGCGCGCTCAGGGCATCGCAGTCGACGATCAGCGCGATGCGGCCGTCGGCCAGCGCGGCGCCCCCCGAGACCGGCTCCCCGCTGGAGACGACCGGTGGCAGCGGGCGGGTGACCAGCTCGCGCTGTCCGATCAGGTCGTCGACCGAGACGGCCAGGCGCTGCTCGTGGGTCCGGACGATGACGACGAACCCGGGCTCGGCGAGGTCAGTCTGATCGCCGCGTCCGAACGCCTCGGCGCCGTCCAGCAGCGGGAGGACGCCGTCCTCCAGCATCAGCATGCGGCGCCCGGCCACGGAGCGGACCGATTGCTCGGCCAGCCGCAGCGTGCGCTCGACGCGGTCCAGCGGGATGGCGTACGGCGCGCCGGCGATGTCAACCTGCAGCGCGGACACGATCGCCAGGGTGAGCGGTAGCCGGATCTGGGCCGTCGTGCCTTCGCCCGGGACGGACTCCAGCAGGACCTCGCCGCCCAGCTCGCGGATCTTGGCCCGGACCGCGTCCATGCCGACGCCGCGCCCGGAGATGTCGCTCGTCGCCGCGGCGGTCGTGAAGCCGGGAGTGAACAGGAGCTCGACGGCGGTCTTCATCGTGATGTCGGCGGCGCCCTGCGCGTCGATCAGGCCGGAGGACAGCGCCTTGCGGGCGATCGCCGCCGGATCGACGCCGTGGCCGTCATCGCGGACCTCGATCACGACGCTGCTACCGGCGTGGCGGGCGGAGATCTCCAGCGTCCCGACCTCGGGCTTGCCCGCGGCCAGCCGCTCGGCGACCGGCTCCAGGCCATGGTCGAGCGAGTTGCGGACGAGGTGGACGAGCGGATCGCCGAGCGCATCGACGACGGTGCGGTCCAGCTCGGTCTCGGACCCGACCAGCTCTAGCTTGACCTCCTTGCCCAGCTTGGAGGACAGGTCGCGCACCAGCCGCGGGAAGCGGAGGAACACGACGTCGACCGGGATCATCCGGACCTGCATGACCATCGACTGCAGCGCCTGCGAGCTGCGCGTGAGCTCCTGCATGGCATGTTGCAGGCCCGGGACATCGACGCCCGCGGTCAGCGACTCGACCGCGGTGCGGTGGATGACCAGCTCGCCCATCGAGTGCATGAGCGCGTCGAGGCGCTCGGCGTCGACGCGGACCGTGCGGTTGCCCTGGGCGGGCTTGCGCGCTGCGGCCGTGGCCCCGGCCGGCGGCACGGCCGCGGTGGGTCGCTCGGTGACCGGCTCGGCGACCGGCTCGGCCACCGGCTCGGGCGCCGGATCGACGTCAGGGGCGGGGTGCGGCTCCGGCACCGACCGCGGCGCCGCCACCTCGCCGATCTCGACGCCGACCACGTCGGTGATGAAGCCGACGCTCGCGGCGACCGCCTCCTCCTCGTGCTCGGACGTGAGCCAGACCTCGACTCGCCGGCCGGAGAACAGCTCCGCGTCGTCGGGGATCCCGCCGATGATCTCGCCGTGCTCGCCAAGCGCGGCGAACACCATGTGCGCGCGGACGGCCGGCATCAGGACCTCTTCGGACAGGACGGCGACCACATGGAGCACGCGCTGGCCGGCCGCGGTGGCCGTCACCAGGTCAGGCAGCGCAGCGCCGCCGGCGCGGGCCAGCTCCTGGTCGGCCGTGCGGGCTCGGACCAGGCCGTGCAGGCGCTCGATCAGCGCCGCCGGGTCGAGCGTCTCCTGGCCGGTGGAATCGATGGCGTCAAACGCCGACGACAGCCCGTCGAGACAGGCCAGCACGGTGTCGACCGCCTCGGCCGGGAGCGCATCGTTGCGCTGGCGCAACAGCTCGAAGACGTCCTCCATCTCATGCGTGAGGGCGGCGACCTGCGCGAAGCCCATCGTGGCGCTCATCCCCTTGAGCGAGTGGGCGATGCGGAAGATCTCATCGACCGTGCCCCGGTCACTCGGTTTCTCCTCCAGGCGCACCACGGCCAGGTTCAGCTCCTGGAGGTGCTCGCGGGCCTCGGCCAGGAACATCGGCATGTATTCGGACGTGTCCATCAGGCCTTCCGGTAGATGAAGGGGTGGGCCATCTCCAGACCCAGGTCGTGCGGCGCCGACACGCGCTCGGTGGCGCCGATGACGAGGTAGCCCCCCGGACGCAGGGCGGACGCCAGCCGAGCGTGCAGCTCGTCACGGATCGGCTCGGCGAAGTAGATGACCGTGTTCCGGCACAGGATGAGGTCGCGGCTGTCCGGCGGCGGCCGGAGCCGCAGCAGGTCGCCGAGCTCGAACGTGACCATCCGCCGCAGCGCCGCCCGGGCCCGCCAGCCGCCGGGGATGCGCTCGAAGCCGCGTTCCATCACCGTCGTGTCGACGCCCCGGGCGTCGTCGTCGGAGAACACCGCGGCGTGGGCGCGCTCGATCATCCGCTTGTCGATGTCGGTGCCCAGGATCGCTACGTGCGCTGTGGGCACGGCCGTGCGGCAAACGGCGGCCAGCGTGTAGACCTCGGCGCCGTACGAGCAGCCCGCGCTCCAGGCACGGATCCGCGCGCCGTCGCGGGCCAGCGCCGGTAGCACGTCGTGTGCCAGACGGACCCACTGGTCGGGGTGTCGCCACAGCTGGGACACGTTGATCGTCACGCGGTCGAGCAGCGCGTCGAGCTCGCCGCCGTCCTGGCGCAGCGAGTCCAGGCAGTCGGTGAGGCGGAAGATTCCCTTGCGGGCGATGAACGACCGCAGCCGGCGCTCCATCTGCGGGCGCTTGTACTGGCTCAGGTCGACCCCGCAGATCTGGCGCAGGCCCTCGCAGAACAGCACGTAATCGTCGGCGACGACGCTCATCAGCTCACCTCCGCGGCGATCGCGGCGGCCATCCGATCAAGCGGTAGCACGGCGTCGGCCAGACGGGCCTCGGCGACGGCGCGGGGCATGCCGTAGACGGTGCACGTGCTTTCGGCCTCGACCAGGATCCGCCCGCCCCGGCGGCGGACCGCCTCGGCCCCGCGGAGCCCGTCGTTGCCCATTCCGGTCAGAACGACGAGGGTCAGGCAATCGCCCCAGCGCTCGGCGGCATCCTCGATGAGCAGGTCGGCCCGCGGCCGCAGCCCGCCGAGCGGCGCTTCGTCGCTCACGCTCGTGCGACCGTCGGGGGTGAGGCGCAGGTGGCGGCCGCCGGGGGCGACGAGTGCGACGCCCGGCTCCACCGGCTCGCCGCCCTGGGCCTCGCGCACCGACAGCGCGCTGGAGCGATCCAGGCGAGCCGCCAGGGAGCCGGTGAAGCCGGCCGGCATATGCTGGACGATCAGCGTGCCCAGACCCAGCGGGGAGGGGAGCTCGGGCACCAGGGTCGCCAGCGCGCGGGGGCCGCCGGTAGACGTGGCGATCAGTAGCGCCCGGGTGACGCCGGTGCGCGTCGCGGGGCGCCCGTCCGTCGCGCTCTCCGCCTCGCGGCGCCACGGCGCCCGGAGGCGGCGGGGGCGGGTGGCCAGCTTGAGCTTGCCCAGCAGGTTCCGCTCGAAGGCGTCGACGTCCCCGGTGCCGCTCGGCTTGGGGACCAGCTCGAATGCGCCCTCGGCGAGGGCGTCGACCGCGCGGGCGCCGTGCGCGGGGGAGAACGCGGAGACCACGACGACCGGGATCTGCCGGCCGCCGCGCTGGCGCAGCTGACGCAGCACATCGATTCCGCCCAGCCCGGGCATGGCCAGGTCCAGCGTCATCGCGTCCGGCTGCTCGCGCTCGCACATGGCCAGCGCCTCGTCGCCGTCCCGAGCCGCGCCCACCACCTCCATGCCCCCGCGGGCGAGGAGGTTGGACACGATCCGGCGCATGAGCGCGCTGTCGTCGGCGACGACGACGCGGGGCTTGTCGGTCGTGATGCTCATCGAGCGCGGGCCAGTGGTCACCCGGTGGTGACTCAGGCGGTCACCGTCAGATCCGGGTTGGCGGCGAAGATGGTGCCGAGGGTCAGCAGCACGATCAGCCGATCGTCGATGCGGACGATCGCCTCGATCGTGGACGGGTCGGCGCCGGGCGCCTCCTCGATCTGATCGTCGGAGACCGTCAGCACCTCCTCCACGGTGTCGACGATCACGCCGGCAACCTCGTCGGCGGCCTCGACGATGACGATCTTCGAGTGCTCGCTGAGCTCTGAGGCCAGGCCGAGCCGAGCCGCCACGTCATAGACCGGAACGATCCGGCCGCGCAGGCTGATGACGCCCCGCACCCATTCGGTGCGCGACGCCACCGAGCGCGGCTCGGAGTAGCGGATGATCTCGTTCACCGCGTGGATCGGCAGCGCGTAGTGCTCGGCGCCGAGGGTGAACACCACCAGTTGCCGGTGATTGGCCTGTTGTGACATCGGTATGTGACTCCTTGTCTGGGGTAGCGAGCCGGGGGCGCATCCTGCGGCCGGGCCTTCTGAGGAGATATTCGGCTCCAGCCGCGCCAGCTTGAGATCGCGGGCGGCGGTCTAGGCGGCCGCGCCGTCGGCGGCCACCGTCGCCGGGTCCGCGTCGACGGTCTCGCCGATCGCCGGATTGGCGAGCACCTGCGTGAGCCGCAGGCCGAACTGCTCGTCGATGACGACCACCTCGCCGCGGGCGATCGGCTTGCCGTTGACCAGCAGGTCGACCGGCTCGCCCGCCATGCGGTCGAGCGTCACGACCGATCCCTCGCGCAACTCGAGCGTCTCGCCGACCGACATGCGGGCGCGGCCGATCTCGACGCTCAGGTCGACCGGGACGGCGCTGAGCCGCCGGAGGTCGGCGAAGGACTCGGCGGGCGCGGCGCCGGCCTCGACGAGCGGTTCGAAGTCCACGGATTCACTCATGACTCCCCCTCTACTGCACCGCGACGTCGGTGAACAGGATGCCGGTCACCTTCACGTCGGTGGTGGTTTTGATCTGGTTGAGGATCTCCTGCTGCAGGTGGTCCCGGCCGGACGGAGACAGGAGGGCCTGGGAGGCCTGGTCCGTGATGGCGTTGGTGATGATGGCGCGGACGGCGGGCTCCTCCGGCAGGGTCCCGATCCCGGCCGGCGTGGTGGTGACGCCGCCCTGCGCGCTGGCCCCATCGCTCTGGCCCGGCGCCAGCACCAGGCCGACGGTCATCGTCGCGTAGCGCCCGCCGATCAGGTTGAAAGTGAAGCCCTTGGGCAGGACGTAGATCTCGCCGGCGATCTTGGGCTTGGCCGCCGCCTTCTTGGGCAGCAGCATCGTCTTGGCGGCGTAACCGCCGCCGGCGATGACGACCAGCAGCAGGATGATCAGCTTCTTCTTGTCCATGTTCTTGAGTTACCTAGGAGTTCGGGTCCGGATAGATGCGGTTGAGCACGATGTCCACCCGGCGGTTCTTGGCCCGGCCCGCCGCCGTGGCATTGCTGGCCAGCGGGTGCAGATCGGCGTAGCCCGTGGCCGCCAGCCGCCGTGTGGCGACGCCGTGCGAGATCAGGAAGCGCAGGACCGTCGTCGCCCGGTCGGTGGACAGCTCCCAGTTGGACGGGAACTGCGCACTGCGGATCGGCTGATTGTCGGTGTTGCCCTCCACCGTGATGGGGTGGGCTCGGTCGACATCGAGCAGCGTGGCGATCTCGCGCAGCAGCGGCAGGCCGGCGGTTTGCAGCTGCGCCGAGCCGGAGTCGAACAGGAGCTTGTCGGTGAGGACGCGGACGACCAGTCCGCGCTGGTCGATCACGGCCTGAACCTCGCTGGAGAACCCGTGCGCCTTGGCGTAGGCGTTGAGCTCGTGCTGGAGCTTGACGAACGAGGCCTGCTCGGCATTGGCCGCAGTCACGGTCTGCAGCGCCTTGGAGATCTGGGCCGCCACCTGACCCGACGTCTCGGCCGGCTTGGGGATGCTCGGCGTGAGCGGCACGATCGACGGCACCTCGGCGGTGGCCGGCGTGTGGGCGCTCGTCGACTCCGACCCAGACTGGAGGATGGCGTGGCCACCGGAGAGGATGGAGCCCGAGAACGCGGCCTTCAGCGACTGCTGCAGGGTCTGGTACTTGGAGATGTTGACCGAGGAGATCGAGAACAGCACCATGAACAGCGCCATCAGCAGCGTGATCATGTCGGCGTAGGTGAGCAGCCACCGCTCTTCGTTCTCAGGGGCGGCTGCGCCACGGCCCCGGCGGTTGCGACGGGAGGCCATGGCTAGGCGGCTTCCTTCTGGGGCATCGGGGCGACGTTGCCGCCCTGCTCATCGCCGTCGCGCTCCGCCGGCGGCACGAACGACCCCAGCTTCTCGGCGACGACCCGCGGGTTGTCGCCAGCCTGGACGGCGAGGATGCCCTCCAGCGTCAGGGTGCGCAGCTCCACCTCCTGGGCGGACAGCTGCTTGAGGCGGTTGGCGATCGGCAGGTAGATGACGTTCGCCGAGCCGACGCCCATGAGCGTCGCGATGAAGGCGCTGGAGATGGACGGGCCGAGCGTGGCCGGAGCGGAAAGGTTCTGGAGCACGTGCACCAGCCCCATGACGGTGCCGATGATGCCCATGGTCGGGGCGAAGCCACCGGCCTTCTCGAACGGCGCGGCGCCCTCGTGATGGCGGGCCACCATGCCGTCGATCTCGGCCTCCAGCACCTCGCGGACCAGTTCCGGATCGGAGCCGTCCACGACGAGCTGCAGCCCCTTGCGGGTGAAGTCGTCCTCGATCTCGGAGGTCTGCCCGTCGAGGGCCAGCAGGCCCTCGCGCCGCGCCTGCTCGGCGAAGCCGACGAGCTGCTGGACCCGGCCGTTGAGGTCGAACTCCGGCGGCCCGAACACCAGCTTGTACAGCGCGGGGATGCGCTTCATGGCGGGCATACCGCAGCTGGCCAGGGTGACTCCGCCGGTGCCGCCGATGATGATCAGCAGCGCCGGGATGTCCATGAAGGCAGCCGGACTGGTGCCGCCCATCAGGGCGCTCATGAGAATGCCGCCGGCGGCGACGGCGATACCAATTGCGGTGGCCGGCTTCATGACTCTTTCTTAGATCGACAGGTGGAAGAAAAACTTCAAGCGGTCTGGTGGTCGTCGGCGACGCCGTGAACGGCGTGCATCGACGACGGCCGGCGCAGCGGGGTGACCCGGCGCAGGGTGGCTCCTTCGTTCCGCAGCTCGTGGCGGCGGATGAGGGCCTGGGCGAGCACGGTGGCCCGGTAGCTCTGGATCTCCGAGGCGACGCGCTCCGGCGGTTCGGCCACGACGATCTTCTGGCCGTTCAAGACAGTGATGACCGTGTCCGGCGTTGCCTCCACGGTCATGATGACGTCAGGATTGATCTGGAACGTGTCCACCGCGTGTCCCAGGCGGTGCAGGGTGATCATGCAGTTGCTCTCTCTCAGAGACGGTGTATGGGTAAAAGACGGACCGCCCGGCGGCATCCCTCAATGCCGCCGGGCGAGTCCCTCGTGGCCGCCCCCGCAAATACGCTCGCAGGCGAGACCACTGACTCACGCGGTTATCAGCCCTGCGGCATGTTCACCAGCGTGCTGAGCATGTTGTCGGCGGTCGTGATGACCTTGGAGTTCGCCTGATACGTCCGCTCGGCGGTGATCATGTTGGTGAACTCGGTGGCCATGTCGACGTTGGACATCTCCAGCGAGCCGGAGATGGTGTTCCCCAGGCCGTTAGTGCCAGGGGTACCGATGGTCTGAGCCGGACCCGAGGCGGGAGTGGCGCCCCACAGGGAGCCGCCGTTGCGCTGGAGACCGGCGCTGTTGGCGAACGTGGCCAGCTGGAGGTAACCGGCGGTCACCGTCTGCCCGAACGTGCCGCTGGTCGGCGTCTCGTCGGTGTAGGTGACCGAGCCGTCCTGACCCACCGCCACGTTGGCGGCGTTCGACGGGACGTTGATGTACACGGGCGTTGCGCTGGAGCCGGGGGAGTAGGTGCCGTTGGCGTTCTTGGTGGCCTGCGTTCCCAGCACGTACTGGCCGCTCTGATTGGTCAGGTAGCCCTGCGAGTTGAACGTCAGGTTGCCCGCCCGGCTGTACTGGATGTTGGCCGCGGTGCCGGCCGGCGGGTAGGCCGGCTGGGCGCCCGGACCGGGGTTCGCCGTCGACGGCGGGCTCCCGGTCGCGACCTGGAAGAACCCGTTGCCCTGGATGTAGATGTCCAGCGGATTGCCGGTGGTCTGCTGGGAACCGGTGCCCATCTCGTTCTGGATCGAGCCGACCTGGACTCCGAGACCCACCTGCTCGGGGTTGGCGCCCCCGTTGTAGGTGTTGGGGCCGGTCGCGCCGGCGATCGTCTGCGACAGTTCGTCGACGAACGAGGTCGACTGGGACTTGTAGCCGATGGTGTCGGAGTTGGCCAGGTTGTTGGCCGTCACATCCAGCATCGTCTGGGATGCTTCGAGTCCGCTGATGGCGGAGTACATGCCTCGCATCATTTGGGCATCACTTCCTTTCTCGGCCCCCTCGTCGAGGTCCGGCCGGTTGTCACACCGCGAGCGCTCACGCGATCACGGCACTGTCGATGTTTGTGAACACGTGCTCGCGCATGTGCTCGGAACCCACCGCCGTGACGACGGTGTTGTTGGGGACCGACACCACAAACGCGGTGTTGTCCACAAAGACCACGGCGTCACGCGAGCCCTTTCCGGCGGCGCGGGACATGCCGGTCGTCAGCCGTTGCAACGTCGGCTGGTCAAGATTGATTCCCCGGCGCTGCACGCGCTCCAGCGCGTGGCGGGAGAACTTCGGCGCCTGCGCCGTCGTCGTGCTCTGGGCCAGCACGTCGGCGAACGACGGCCCCGAGGGTGGCGCAGCGGCGCCCGCCGTCTGGGGCCGGCCGACCGCCGTCGCGCCCGTCAGGCCCGGCGGGACCAGCGCCGCGTTGGGAACGACTGCGGTCACTGGGCCTCCGTGACGCTGCCGAGCGAGATCCCGCTGACCCCGCCGATGGTCAGGGTGGGCCCGGAGGTGCTGAAGTCGACCTTCGACACCGAGCCGGACAGGGCCTGGCCGTTGGAGTCGGTGTAGCTCACGGTGTGGCCGAGCAGCGCCAGGGCCGAGGCGTTCGACTGCTGAGTGGCGCTCTGCGCCGTGGTGGAGGAGATGCTCATCTCCTGCTCCAGCGACGTGAACTGGGCGAGCTCGCTCATGTACTGGCTCGGATCGCTCGGCGACAGCGGGTCCTGGTTCTGGAGCTGGGCCATCATCAGGTGCAGGAAGTCGTTCTCGCCCAGCCCGCTCGCCGGGGTGCCGGACGTGGTGGTCGGCGCCAGCGTGGTGCCGGAGGTGCTCAGGGGGGTCGAGCCGGTGACGGGAGTGGTGCTCATGTCAGGGTCTCCTTGCCTCAGGCGAGGACGTTGACGAGGGTGGAGGTGGTCAGGCCGCCGCCGGCGACGGCCGCCGGGGCGCTGACCGTCAGGTCATCGCCGTCGGCGTCGGCGGCGTCGCCGCGTGATGAGCCCCCGCCGGCGCTGCCGTCGGTCTGCTCCTGGGCGGCCGAGCGGCGCTGATCGGAGGTCTCGATGTCGAGCCGCAGCAGGGTGGTGCCGCTCTGCTCCAGCGACTGACGCAGGTCGTCGCTGTGGTCGGCCATCGTCTGGGCCGCCTCGGCGTGTTCGGTCACCACGCGCGCCACGACGCCATCCTCGGTCCGCTGCAGATGGATCTGGATGGTGCCGAGCGAGGCCGGTGTCAACTGGATGCGGGCCACCGAGGTGCCGTCGCGGACGCCGAGCGCAATCGTGTCGCTGACCTTGGCGGCGGCCTCGGCCAGGCGCACCCCGTACGGCGCGGGCGGCGCCGTTTGGGCCGGGGCGGGGGTCGGCGCGGACGCGCTGGCTACGGTGGCCGGAGCCTGAGCCGGCCCCGTCGCGGCGGCTGCGGCGGTGGGGGCCGCGGGGGCCGCGGGGGCGGCGGCTCCGGTCGGCGCGCTGGCGGCGGCCGGCTGGGACGCCGGCGGGCTGCCCGGTGCGGCCCCGTGCGACGCGTATTTGGCCGCCGGTCCCGCGGTCGGGGCGGCAACGGTCTCCCCAGGACCGGGGGTGGAGACCGGAGCGCCCGTCGTCGACGCGGGACCGGCGGTGGTGGGGGGCACGGCAGTGTTGGAAATGTGGGCGCGCGGGGAGGCGGGCGCTGCCGGAGTGGCCGTCGGCGTGGCCGAGGGGGTCGGCGCGGGCGCGCTCGCGTTCCGTGGGAGCGAGATCGCGGCGGCGGCCACGGCTGGCACGCTGTTGGTCGTGTCGGCGGCGGCGATCCGCGGATCCGCGGTCTGCCCGGCGTCGGGTGTGCCGGTGACGGGCTGCTGCGCACCGCGCAGCTGCGCGCCGGGCGCCTGGCCGGCCGGCACCGCGGTCCCGAGCGCGCCGGCGGCCGGCGACGTCATGCCAGGGGCCGTCGGAGCCGGGGTCACCGCCGAGGCGGACGCCGGAGCCGTCGCGGCCGCGCTGGTCAGTGCCGACTGCACGGCAACGGCGGGATCAACCTGAATCGGAGTTGCGGCCGGGACGGGAAGCGCCGCCGGCTGGGCGGGCTGGCCGACCTGGGCCGACCGGGCCGGCTGGGTGGGCACGGTATCCCCGTCCGTGCTCCGCGCGCCCTTCGGCGCGGGCGCATCGCCGCTCTGTCCGGCACTGGGCTTCGGAGCCTTCTTTGCCTGGCCTTCCGCAAGTGCGGTCCGGGCCACCTCGCCTGACAGGACGCTCGCGAAGGCGTCCGGCGGGCCGTCCGCCGGCGGGCCCGTCGCCGGTTGGGAGCCCGGGGCGCCGCCGAGCACGGCGGCCGGCGCGGCCGTCGCGGCGGGGGCCACCGGGGCGCCGGGGGCGGGGGACGGAGTTTGACCAGGTCCGGATGGCGCCGGCGTGTTGCCGGTGGCCACCGGAAGAAGGGACGTGCTGGCCGGCGCCGCGTTCATGCCGCTCGCCGCCGAAAGCCGTTGAGCGCGATCTCGTCGAGGTTCATCGCCTCGATCCGGGCCTGCTCGCGCTCGTGATCGCCGCGCCGCTGCTCCTTGAGCCGCTCCAGCGCCTGGCGGTCGCGGGCCGCGTCAGCCAGCTCGCGCCGCCGCTGGACCAGAGCCTGCTCGCGCCGGTACAGGTCCTCCTGCGTGGCCCGGTGGGCCCGCTCGGACCGCTCCAGGTACGCCTGGCGGGCCATGAGGTCAAGCGCGCTGGTCGGCGTGCTCGCCGCGGTCAGCTGAGCGTCGCGCGCGGCGGCCACCCGCTGGGCGGCCTCCTGCATCTCGCGCTCGCTGCGCGCGCAATCCATCATCGCGCCGGCGAATGCCTGTTTGGCAGCATCCTCGTGGCGCTCACGCAGTGCGCGCACGCGCTCGAGGCGAAATCGGAACGAGGGACCAGCCATGCCCGGGTCATCGACCGCCCGGCCGCCGTTTTCAACGCACTGGACGCTTATTCGACGCATTGGCGCCCACTTGACTTAACGCAGGACCGCTCAGCGGCCGCGAGTTAAGACAAGTGGCGCGTCAGGGCGCCGGGGACAGGATGGGGCCGCGTCAGAGCGCCAGCGACGGAATGGCCGAGGCCGCGCCCCCCGGCGCGCCCACGGCGACCTGCGGCGAGACGACCGCCGCCGACGGCGCCACCGGCACCTCGAACGGCAGCTCGGACGGCAGGCCCAGCGACGCGGCCAGCGCCAGCAGCGCGGCGTCGGCGTCGTCGACCGACGTGAAGTCCTCCACCCGCTGGCGCAGGAAGGCGTTGATCCGCGGCCGCAGCGCGATGGCGGCGTCCAGCAGCGGATCGGTCCCCTGCTGATAGGCGCCGATCGAGATCAGGTCCTCCTTCTCCCGATAGGCGGCGAGCGCGGCCCGGAGTCGCTGCCCGGCGTCGCGCACCTCCGGCGTGGTGATCTCGCCGATCAGGCGGCTGACAGACTGAAGCACGTCGATCGCCGGGTAGTGTCCAGCGTGGGCCAGCGAGCGCGTGAGCACGACGTGGCCGTCGAGAATCGAGCGCACGGCGTCGGCGATCGGCTCGTTCATGTCGTCGCCGTCGACCAGGACCGTGTACAAGCCGGTGATCGACCCCCGGGGCGACGTGCCGGCCCGCTCCAGCAGGCGCGGCAACAGCGCGAACACGCTCGGCGTGTACCCCCGCGTGGCCGGCGGCTCGCCGATGGCCAGGCCCACCTCGCGCTGCGCCATGGCAAACCGGGTGACCGAGTCCATCATCAGCATGACGTTGCGCCCCTGGTCCCGGAAGTGCTCGGCGATGGCGGTGGCGGTGAACGCCGCTTGGATGCGAACCAGCGCCGGCTGATCAGACGTGGCCACGACGACGACCGAATGCTCCAGCGCGTCGCCCAGATCCCGCTCAATGAACTCCCGGACCTCCCGGCCTCGCTCGCCGACCAGGGCGATCACGTTGACATCGGCGGTCGTCGACCGCGCGATCATCCCCAGCAGCGACGACTTGCCCACGCCGGAGCCGGCGAAGATGCCCAGCCGCTGCCCCCGCCCGCACGGCACCAGCGTGTCCAGCGCACGCACGCCGAGCCCTACCCGCTCGGTGATCCGCGGACGGCTCAGCGCATCCGGCGGAGCGCCGGAGGCGCGGCGCCAGGCGACGCCCCTCAGCTCGCCGGACTCGTCAAGCGGCCGGCCCAGCCCGTCGAGCACCCGCCCCAGCAACTGGTCGCCGACGGCGACCCGGAACGGCGAGCCAGTGGGGTGCACGGCCGTGCCCGGGCCGATCCCGCTCAGCTCCCCGAGCGGCATCAACAGCGTACGGCCGCCGCGGAATCCGACGACCTCCGTGGGGACCAGACCCGCCCCGGGGGCCCCGCCGCGGTCGCGCCCGTCGCCGACCAGGCACACCTCGCCCATCTCCACCTCCAGCCCGGTCGCCTCGATGATCAGGCCGATCAGATCCCGCACGCGCCCGCGCCGCAGGGCCAGGTCCTCGTCGACGACCCGCCGCGCGATCCGGCCCATCACCGGCCGGGCAAACGCCTCAGTCGTCATCGTCGCCGTGCTCGCCGAGGCCGCCGAGCTCGCCGGCCACGATCTCCCGGACGCGGGCCAGCTGCGTCTCGATCGACGCGTCGATCTCGCCCTCGTCGGTCCGGGCCAGGACGCCCCCGCGGCCCACCCGGCGGTCGGACTGGACGTTGCAGTGCTCGATCCCGCCCAGCTCGGATTGCAGGCCGGGCACCGCCTCGGCCAGCAGCTCCAGATCGGCCGGGTTGACGACCAGCGTCACGTGCCGGCGCTCGGTGATCCGCCGCAGCGCCAGGCCGGCGACGTCGACGACCCGCTCCGGCTCGGCGACGATCGCGCCGGCCACCACGTGCTCGGCCAGCCGCAGCGCCAGCGTCACGGCATCGGACTCCAGCTCGCCCACCACCTGGGCCCGCAGCGCGGACAGCTCAGCCGCCGCGGCTGACAGCGCCGCCAGCGCCGGCTCCAGCTCGGCGCGCGCAGCCGCCATCGCCGTGGCGCGGCCTTCCGCCTCGCCGGCCAGGCGAGCCTGCTCGCGGATCCGCTCGGCCTCCGAGTGGGCGGCCGACAGCACGTCGGCGGCGTCGTGGACCGTGCCGCCGACCGGAGCGTCCAGCTGGCGGAACGTGTACGCCTCGATCGTGGCGGCCGCCGTCTCAGAAGACAATGTCTTCGTCCGATCGCGACAGGACCACGGCACCGGCCTCCTCGAGCTTGCGCACGATCGCGACGACGCGTCCCTGCGCGTCCTCGATGTCGCGCTTGCGCTGCGGCGGCTGGAACTCCATCTCCTCCACCAGCATCTGGGCGCCGCGCTCGGACATGTTGGCCAGGATCCGCTCCTTGACCTCCTCGGCCACGCCGCGCAGGGCCAGGGCCAGGTCCTTTTGGTCGGCCTCGCGCAGGATGAGCTGGATGGAGCGGTCGTCGAGCTTGGTGATGTCCTCGAAGACGAACAGCAGGCGCCGGACCTCGGCCCCGAGGCTCTCGTCGGTCTCGGTGATTGCGTCGAGCACGTTGCGCTCGGTCGAGCGGCCGGCGTGGTTGAGGATGTCGGCCAGCGACTTGACGCCCCCCGCGGCGGAGTACTCGTGCTGGACGACGTTGGCCAGCTTCTGCTTCATCACCGACTCCACCTGCTTGACCACGTCCGGGCTCGTCTCCGACATCCGCGCGATCCGCAGCGCTATGTCTGGCTGCTCGTTGTCCGGCAGGTTCGACAGGACCTGGGCAGCGAGCGTGGTGTGCAGGTTGGCAATGACAAGCGCCGTCGTCTGCGGCGACTCGTTGCGCAGGAAGGTGACCACCTGCTCGGGCGGCGTGCGCCGCAGGAACTCGAACGGGCGCTTCTCGATGACGCTGGACAGCCGGCCGATGATCTCGGCGGCCCGGTCGGGACCCAGCGCACGCTCCAGCACCTCGCGGGCGTAGTCGACGCCGCCGTGGTTGATCATGTCGTAGGCCTCGACGGTGGCGGCCATCTCCTCCAGCACCCCGTCGGCCACGCCCGGCTCCAGGAACTGCAGCTTCGCCATCTCCAGCGACAGCGCCTCGATCTCCTCCTCGCGCAACCGGGAGAAGACCTCCGCTGCTCGCTCCGTCCCGATCGAGACGAGCAGGACGGCCGCCTTCTGACGCCCCTTGATCTGGGCCAGCGCTGCCGCGGCCGTCTTCGAGACGGCTGGGAGGGGCGCCGCCTGGCCGTTCGGCTGGTAGAGCTCGACCGCCACGGTCGCCTACTCCTCTGACATCCAGGCCCGGACCTGCTGGGCCACCCGCTCCGGGTCGCGCTCCACCAGGTCCTCGACCTGGCGGCGGGCGACGTTGACGGGGGGCCGCAGCGCCATCACCTCGGTGGGCTGGACGGCCGACATCTGGGCGGTGGCCTGGCGCTGCTCCAGGGAGGCGAGCGTCCGCGGCGACTCGAGCTCGCGCAGCCAGGTGGGCTGACCGGCGAAGTTCTCGCGCTCGCGGCGGCGCAGGAGCCGGCCGGCGAAGATGAGGAACACCAGCGAGCCGAGTCCGCCCAGGCCGTACTTGGCGTACTTCATGTACGAGCTGGTGGCGGTCGCCGTCGGCGTCGTCGAGGCCGGCTGCTTGGCGAACGCCAGCTGGCCGAGCGACAGGGTGTCGCCGCGCTTGGCCTGCAGCCCGACGGCGTTGGCCACCGCCGACTTGATCGCCGGCAGCTCGGCGGCCGGGACCGACTTGTCGACGAGCACCGACACGCTCTGCTGGTTGACCGCGCCGGGCGCCACGATCGTGTGGGTGACGGTCTTGTCGACCCCGTAGGTGGTGCTCTTCGACTTGTTGGAGTAGTTGGAGTTCGCGCCGCCGCCGCCGGTCGTCGTGTAGGCCGGGATGTTGGACGCGGTGCCCGCGGCGCCCCCGGCCCCGCCACCGCCGCCTTTGAGGGTCTCGGTCGTCGACTGCTGGGTGAGCGGAACGCCCTTCTTGGCGTAGGTCAGCGCGTCCGTCGTCGCCTGGTTGGCGTTGACGTTGGCGTTGATCATCACCTGGGCCTTGCCGGCTCCGAGGGTCTGCGCCAGCATCGCATCGACGACGCCGGCCATCGTGGAGTCGTACTTCTGCGAGGCCGTCTGGGCGGCGAGCAGGCCGCCCGTGCTGCCGTCGGAGTTCCCGTTCGGCCACAGCAGCGACCCGTCCGGGCCGGTGATGGTCACCTTGTTGATCGACAGGCTGGGGACGCTGGATGACACCAGCTGGGCGATGCCGCGCACCTGGCTGGCGGTCAGGCCGCTCGAGCCGAGCAGCACCGACGCAGTGGCCGGCTGGGTGTTGTTGGCGAACAGCTGATCCTGGCTGTTGGGCAGCACCAGGTTGACCGTGGCCGAGGAGACGCCGTTGATCGTCTGAATGGTGGACGCCAGCTGGCCCTCGAGCGCGCGCTCGTAGGTGACCTGCTGCTGGAAGTTGCTCTGGCCCAGCGAGGAGTTGTTGAGCAGCGCGAAGCCCGGCTGCTGGTTGGTGAGCAGCCCCGCGGTGGCCAGCGCCACCCGCGCCTGAGCCGTCTGGCCGGACTGCACGGCGATCGCGGTGCCGTTGTTCTGCAGCTCATACGAGATGCCCTGGCCGGACAACGTGCTCTCGATCTTGCCCGTCTGCGAGGGGTCGATCCCGGCCATCAGCGTGCTGTAGCTGGGCGCGGAGACCATCTGCATCATGATCACCAGGAAGGCGATCCCCACCGCGGCCGAGCCGCCGATCATCGCCCAGCCCTTGGGCGACAGCTTCTTCAGGGAGTCCATAAACGCGGGCATCGGCTAGACCTGGGTCTGGAAGAGGGTGTTGACGCCGGTGACCAGCTTGTTCTGGATCTGGGAGGCCAGGTCCATCGCCAGCGACGCGTTCTCGACCGCGGTCACGGCCTGGGTCGGATCGGAGAGCTGGCCGGTGGCGAGCTGCTGGGAGGCGGTGGTGGCGTTGGCCTGCGTGGCCTCCAGCGAGTTCATCGCGCTGGACAGCGCGCCGCCGAAGCTGCCGGAGGCTGCTCCGGCCGCCCCGCCGCTCGCGCCCGCGGCGCCCGTGCCGCCCGCCGAGCCGGCCGAGCCGGCCGAGCCGACCGAGCCGACGCCCCACTCGCCCGGGCCGAGCGGGCCGATGGCACCTGAGATCGCCGGGATCATTTGAGCAGGTCCAGGGTCTTGGTGAACATCGTCTTGGCCGTGTTCATCGCGGTCACGTCGGCCTGGTAGGAGTTGGATTCGTCGATCAGGTCGGTCATCTCAGTGACGGGGTTGACGTTGGGCATGGCCACATAGCCCTGGGCGTTGGCACCGGGGTGCCCCGGGTCGTAGACGAGCTGGTCCGGCGTGGGGTCGGAGACGATCCCGGCCACCTCGACGCCGCCCGGAGTCGGGCCGCCGCCCCCGCCGCCCATGACTCCAGCCAGGGTGGAGCCGAAGCTGTTGCCCCCGACCTGCTGGAGGTCGACCTCCTGGCGGCGGTAGGGCTGGCCGCCCGGGCCGTTCGTCGTCTGGGCGTTGGCCAGGTTCTCGGAGGTCACGTCCATCCGCACCCGCTCGGCGGTCAGCCCGCTGGCGGCGAGGTCGATCGCGCTGAAGAAGCTCATCACGCGGCCCCGGACGAGCCCATCGCGGTGATCAGGATCTGCTCGCGTTGGGCGGCCACGGCGGTCAGGTCCTCGTAGAGCAGGCCGTTCTCGGACAGGTTGGCCGAGTCCTGCTCGGCGTTGACGCCGTTGCCGTCCGCGCTGGAGGAGCCGGGCTGGCTGACCGGGGTGAAGGTGACCGAGTTCGGCGACTGGCCGGACGCCAGCGCGTTGGCCAGCGTGCTCTGGAAGTTGACGTCCTCGTTCTGGTAGCCGGGGGTGTCGGCGTTGGCCAGGTTGTTCGTCAGGAGCGTCTGGCGGAGCATCGAGCCGCGCATCGCGGCATCCAGGGAAAGTTGGGTCGTGTCAAGGAGGGACATGGCTTGGAGTCGCGTAGCACTGGCCCTCCTTGGGCAATTCTCCGACCGCTCCGTGCGGTCCCTCTAGTTGTCGGCCCGATGGGCGAACTCTTTAGCGGCCGGGTCGGCCAGTTCAGGCCGGTGCGAGGCGGGCGGGCGGGCCAGATTCAGGCCTGGGCGAACACCCGGCGCCCGCTGGCGCGCATGGGGGCGTAGCCGTCGGCCGCCCGCTGGGCGCGCCGCACGCCGGCCAGCTCCTCCAGGACCGACTCGCGGACGCGGATCAGCTCGATCTCGACCCGCTTGTGCAACAGCGCGGCCCGCTCCAGCTCCGGACCGGCGGCGGCCGGGGGGGTGGCGGGCAGCGAGGCCTGCAGTTCGGCCCGCCGGCGCTTGAGCGCCAGCAACTCGTCGAACCGGCGCTCGGCGACGAGCTGGAGCTCGGACTCGATCAGCGCGGCCAGCTGGTGATACGGATCGTCGGTCCGGTCACTCGTCATCGCTGATCGCCGCCCAGGACTCGCGCAGCCGGCCGAGCAGGTCCGAGACCTCGTCCAGCTTGGCCGGCTCCTGCTCCAGGCGCGCCTGGCGCAGATGGGACAGGGAGAAGCTGTAGATGGCGTTCAGGCGTTCCGGCAGCACGCCCTGGCTCATGTCCAGGGTGCTGCGCAGGTGGCGGATGATGTCCTCCGCCCGGGTCAGCTTGTTATGGGCCACCACGCCCTGGCCCTCGGACATGGCCGCGGCCGCCTGGAACAGGAAGCGGCGGGCTCCGTCGTAGAGCATGACGATCTGCTGCCCGTGGGAGGCGGTCAGGATGGCGTTGGCGCGGTAGGCGTTGGGGGTGTAGGCAGCTTGCGGGCTCATGTTCGTTGTAGGTGATCGCCTCCGGCTAGGAGAGCTTGAATTGACGGACAACTCCTTGCAGCGACTCGGCGGTGTGCGCCAGCTCGCCGGCGGATGCGGCGATCTGCTGCGCCGAGGCGCTGGTCTGCTCGGTGGTGGCCGAGACCTGCTCGGCCGAGGCGGATGACGCCTCGGCGACGCTCAGTACCTGTTCGATGCTGTGCTGCATCTCGGTCCCGGAGGCGACGATGTCGGCGACCGCGGCGGTGATGCGCTGCACGCGGTCATCCATGTCCTGGACGCTGGCGTCGATGCGCTCAAACGACTCGCGCGCCTGCTCCACGATCTCCACGCCCTCCTCGGTCCGGCGGGCGCCGGCCGAGACGACGTCGACGGCGCGGGCCGTCCCGCTCTGGATCTGCGCGACCAGTTGGGCGATCGACCCGGCGGCGGTCTGCGATTCCTCGGCCAGCTTGCGGACCTCGTCGGCGACGACGGCAAAGCCCCGGCCCTGCTCCCCGGCGCGGGCCGCCTCGATGGCGGCGTTGAGCGCCAGGAGGTTCGTCTGCTCGGCGATGCCGGTGATGGTGCCGACGATCCCGCCGATGCGCTCGCTCATCGCGCCCAGCTGATGCATGGTGTCGGTGATCTCGCCGCTGGTCTCCTGCACCGTGCGCATCGCGTCCGACGCGCGGCGGACGGCCGCGGCGCCCTCCTCGGCCACGGAGCGGGCCTGCCGGGCGGCAGCCGCGGTCTCATCCGCGTTGGCGGCCGACGCCTGGGAGGCGGCGGTCACGGCGGCGGTGAACTGACGGGCCTGCTCCAGCGAGCGGACCTGGCTGGCCGCGCCCTCGGCGACCGAGCCGACGGCGCTGGCGATCTCGCCGACCGCCACGCCCGCCTGCTGGCTGGACTGGGCCATCTCGGACGAGGCGGCGCCGACGGTGTCTGAGCTGCGGGCGATCGCCTCGATGGTGCCGGCCAGCTTGGTCTGCATGCGATGGAAGGCCTGTCCGAGGACATCGCGCTCCGAGCGCGGGCGCACGCTGACCGCCAGGTTGCCGTCAGCGACCTCCTCGGCGACCCCGGCCATCTCGCGTAGATATGTGATCGACGCCTGGAACGCGGCCGCCAGCCGGCCGATCTCGTCCCGCGTCTTGGCCTCGGCGCGGACCTTGACGTCGCCCTGGGCGAGGCGCTCGGCCGACCGGGTCAGCCGGGCCAGCGGTCGGATGATCGACCGCATCAACCACAGGGCCAGCAGGATGCCTACCACCAGCGCCACCACGGCGGCGATGATCTGGAGCCGCACGGAGCTTGCCACCTGGTCGGATGCCTGCCCGTCGATCTTGGCCGCGTCCGCGCTGATCGTCTGGCCCATCGCGTCAAACGCGGTCTGGGTCACGTGTGACGCCACGGCGTTGGAAATGGTCACCATCTGCACCGCGCGGCGCGGGTGGCCGGCGGCCAGTGCGGCGTGCATCTGCATCGTGTACGCGTAGTACGCGTTGACGTCGGCCAGCGTCGCCGCGGCTGCCCGGCGGACGGCGGCGTCGGCGGCATGCGCCTGCAGCCAGCGCAGCTGGGTCACCGCCTGGGCGTGGCCCTGCACCACCTGGCTCCACGTCGCGACGGCCAGGTTCTGCTGCAAGCTATCCGCCAGCACGCCGAGCGCTGCGTACATGTTCGTCTGATCGTCGGCGGTCAGCCAGCCCTCGTAGGCGTTCCGTTCGGCCTGAAAGTCCTTGAACGCCCTCGACGCGTCGTTCACCTTGCCCTTCTCGTTCAGCAGGCCGCTGAGCGCGACAGCGCCGCACATCGCGCCGAGGGCCATCAGCCCGATGGCCAGCGCCAGGATCCGGCCCCGCAGGCCGATGTGCCGGAGACGGTGCAGGGTGGCGGCCGGGCGCGTGGCGCCGGTCGGGCCGGACATCGCCGCGGGCACGGCCTCAGGTGAACTGGTCGCTGAGCTCATGCCCGGGTCATCGGCGGCAGGCGACGGTTTTTGAGAGCGACTCGACGGGTGGCGTAGGCGCGGCCCGACGCGGCCGAGCGGGCTAGACCCCCGGCAGCGCGGCGATCTGGTTCGTCAGCCAGGACGACTGCGACTGGTTGGAGGAGAGCGCTGCCTCGAGCTGGGCGAACTGCTGCACCAGGGCGTTCTGCTTGTCGGCCAGCGCGGCCTGCATCGACGCTATCTGGTTGCCGAGTTGGCTGATCTGGGCGTTGTCGCCCTGGATGCGGCTGTCGATCGTCCCGCCCGGGTCCGCCACCGAGCCCACCATGGTGCTGAACGTGGCGCCAAACGCCACCATCATCTGCTGCAGGCCGAGGGGATCGGACGTCAGCGCGTTCGTCAGCGTCGTGCCGTCCAGTTTCAGGGTGCCGGAGAGCGCCGATTGGGACACGGCGCCGCTGCCCGTGGTGGCCCCCGTGCTCACTCCAATGTCCAGCATGCTCTTGATCGACGATGACGAGGAGGGATCCTGGGTCGT
Source organism: Solirubrobacteraceae bacterium (assembly GCA_051985625.1). Taxonomy (GTDB): domain Bacteria; phylum Actinomycetota; class Thermoleophilia; order Solirubrobacterales; family Solirubrobacteraceae; genus Palsa-465. Next base: position 27,212 of record JBPYFQ010000070.1, on the reverse strand, counting down.
GAACATGGCCGACCGCATCGAGCTGAGCAGGCCCTGAAGCTCAGGGTCGTTGTACAGCGTTCCCACGGTGGGGTCGGACCTGGAGGGCGTCGTCGACAGCTGTGTCTGAATGTCGCCGATCACCTTGTTGTACTGGGTGACGAACGCGTTGACCGCCGACTGGATGTTCGAGCTGGAGGGCGCGGGCGGGGCCACGTTGACCGTTACCGGGCCGGATGTGGTGGTGACGCCGGTGAGGTTCAGGGTCACCCCGGCGATCGCCCCGGTGACCGTGTTGCTGTGCGAGTTCTGGCTCGTCCCGGTGCCGATGCTGTAGCTGGCGTCCTGCCCCGCGTATGCGAGTAGCGGCTGCTCGTTCAACGGGCTGCCAGTGCCCTGGGGAGTGACCTGGATGTAGGACGTGCCGCTCTGGTAACCCGTCTGGCGATCGGAGAAGACGACCGTGTTGGAGTTGGTCGCCGCCGCGTACACGTCGAGGCCGGAATTGTTGTTGATGGAGTTGACGAAGTCGCTGATCGACTGGCCGGCGGGAATCGTCACCGACGTCCCGTCGATGGTGATGGCGGAGGCAGTGGTCGGGCTGGCGTAGGTGAACGTGCGCTGGGCGGAGTTGGCCAGCGCGGTGACGGACACCTGATAACCGCCGATGGCGGCGCCGGTGCTCGTCGTCGCGGTCACCTTGGTGGGATCGCTGCTGGTGACGGTCTGGGATGGCTGGAACAGACTGGGATCGCTCAGCGACATCGAATCGTTGACCAGCGTCTGTAACTCGGACTGGATGCTCGACAGCGCGGTGTTCTGTGCGGTCAGGCCGTGCTGCTGATTCTGCAGGTTGGTGACCGGCTGGCTGTAGAGCGACATCTCCTCCTGGATGATCTGGTTGGTGTTCAGCCCGGAGGCGAGGCCGGTGATCTGCATCGTCGACCCCGATCCCAGGGAGGACAGCAGGTAGCCGGTGCTCGAACTGGAGCTTGAGCCGGAGGAGGAGGTTGAGCTTGTCGACATGGCGTTCCTCTGCAGTGGTCAGTCGAGGGTTCCGCCGGAGGCGAGATCGAGCACCTTGCTCGGGGGCAGGGTGGTGATGACGTTGCCGTCCGGATCGAGCAACTGCGCGGTGACCCGCCCGGTGACCGCGTCGGTCTCGAAGTGCAGCCGGCGTCCCGCCGTCTTCAGCCGGTCATAGGCGTCGGCGGCTGCGCCCATCGCGTCCAGGACCTCGGGCGGAGGGCTGGCCGGGATGGCGGCGGAGGCGTACGCCGCCGCGGCCGAGTGGCCGGACGGGCTCCGTGGGGGCGTCGATGGGCTGGGGGCGGCGTGAGGGGGCATGCGATCGGTAATCGATCACCCACCTGCGCAACTTGAGCGGGCTCGTCTATGCGTCCAAGGCGCCCTCCGGGCGGCCGGCCGCCGCGCCGGCCGGGTCGGGAAGCCGGGCCAGGAGCTCCTGGGCCGCCGGCGAGTGCGGTTCCAGCTCCAGCGCCCCGGTCGCGAACGTCGCCGCGTCCTCCGGCATGTCGCTGCGCTCGGCGACCCGGGCGAGACCGATGAGCGCCCGAGCGTCCGGCTCCTCAGCGCAGACCGCCATCCACTCCTGGGCGGCCTGGGCCAGCAGGCCGTGGGAGAGAAACAGCTCGCCGAGCAGCTCACGCTGCTCTCGCCGCTCCAGTCGCGAGGCGGCCAGCGCAGGAAGCAGGGCGTTGAAACGGGGAACATCGCCCGCGGCCAGCAGCGCCTCGAGGGCGACGGCCAGGATCGGCACTCCGGCGACCGGGAGCCCCTCGGGCGCGTCGCCGCCCTCGGCCATCCTGGCCCACGCCCGGAAGACTGCCTGCTCGGCCCGCGGCAGGCGAGAGCGCTCGGCCCGGGCCAGCGCCGCCTCGACGGGCTCGGGGTCGGCCCGGCCGATCAGGGCCATGAGCTCGATCCGGCACGCGAGGGCGGCATGGGGGTCGCCCTCGTCGACGGCGCTGACGACCTCGGCGGCATCATCCCAGGACCCGCGCGCCAGCAGCAGCTGGCCAAGCGTAGTCCGCACCGAGGCGTTGGCCGGGGTCGCGTCGAGGACCAGGCGGTACTGGGCCTCGGCCGCGGTGAGCTCGCCGGCGTCGCGAAGCGAGGTCGCCACCGCCTGGCGGACGCGGGCCGGCAGCTCTCCAAGGCGTTCGATCTCGGCCATCACCTCAGCCGCCGAGGCGCCGTCGCGGAGCATCACCTGGGCGTACGCCACGGCGACGGCCAGGAAGTCCGGGTTTTCGGCGGCGCACTGAGACAGACGGGCCCGGGCCGCGCCGGTTTCCCCGCGACAGAGGTGGAGGTCCGCCAGGTGCATGTGAGGCAGGAACGTTCCGCACCCCCGCATCGATCCGTAGCTGGGGGGCGCATCGCCGAGCTCCAGGCAGCGCCGGAAGAGCGCCTCGGCCTTGTCCTCGTCGCCCAGCGCACGCGTGATGATCGCCTGCTCCAGCACGAGATCGGTGAAATCGGGCAGTAGGTCCAGGCCGTCGGCCACGACCGAGGCGGCCTCCTCCAGGCGGCCGCACACGCGCAGCGCCATCACCAGGCGGGAGAACAGGAGCGGCGCGTAGGTGCAGCCGGTGAGGCTCCCATCCTCCTCCAGCATCTCCCGGGAACGCCTCAGCTCCACCACCCCGGCCTCGGGATCGCCCGCCGCGTAGTACTCGGAGCCCAGGTTGAAGTGCAGGAACGGCGTGGGGTCCGAGGTCTCGGCCTGCACCTTGAGCAGGTCGATGTTCCGGCGGCTCTTCTCCTTGGCCTCGCGGACCGAGCCGAGGTAGCCGTAGTGCTCGACACGGACCGCCGTGTGACCGACCCGGCCGGGCAGATGGGCGGGCAGGGTCCGGTAGATCTGCTCGTGCAGGCGGCCCTCAAAGCGATAGCTCGGCCGGTTGCGGAAGATCCGCGGAGCCACGCTCACCATCGCCGCTCCGGAGCCGAGCTCCCCGAGATAACTGGTCTCGACGATGAAGAACGCCTCGCGCCACGTCTGCCCGGTGAGCGCCCGCAGTTGCTCGACGTCCTCGTCGACGAGGATCTCGTCGGCGTCCAGGTACATCACCCAGTCGCCGGTCGCGGCCTCGAAGGAGACGTTGCGCGCCTCGGCGAAGGAGCCGGTCCACGGGTGCTCGATGACCCGGGCGCCAAACGACCGCGCGATCTCGACGGTGGCGTCCTCAGAACCGGTGTCGACGACGATGATCTCGTCGACGGCGGGCGCGACCGCGGCCAGGCAGCGGGGCAGCATCTGCTCCTCGTCGCGGACGATCATGCACAGGCTGAGCTTCAATCCGGTGGCCGGCTTGGCCTGCTGGGCGACCGATTGCGCGCGGCGGGCCAGCCCCAGCACGGCCGCGTGCAGCGGACGGGTCCGCCGCCCGTTCGCCCGCCGCCGGCGGGCCACCTCGTTCAGGTTGCGCTCCGCCTCGGCCAGCTCGGGATCGAGGCGGCGCGCCGCTCGGAAGAGCGCTTCGGCGGCGTCGAGGCTCCACAGCTCGTAGCAGCTGACGCCGGCCAGGTTCAGGAGGACCGGCTCGGCCGGGTTCCGCTCGAGCATGCTCAGCGTGGCATCGGCGACGGCCACGAACAGCCCCAGCGCCAGTCCATCGCTGGACCCGGCGGTGGCGGCGAGCCCAGCATGGAGAAGCGCCAACTGGGCGCCGTAGCGCGCCTGCGGGTCGGTCAGGGCGTCGGCCTCGGCGAACAGCGCGCGGTAGGCGGGCACGTCGCCGCGGTCCAGTGCCGTGCGGGCCTGGAGCGCCAGCACGCCGCCGGTGGCGGCGGCCGGGGCCGCCGGCTGGTCGGACTGCGGGGTTGTGCCGGTCAGGCGTAGTGCCATAGGGGATCCTTACCGAGGGAGCACGGCCATCATCGGCGTCCGGCGCGGAAAAGTTGAGCGTCAGCCGCGGGGGATCTCGTGGCCGCGGCGGCGGGCCAGGTCGGCGTCGAGCTTGTAGGCCCAGGCCAGGGCCTCGGCGACCGCCGTCCACATCGCCTCCGGGACCGAGTCGTCGAGGTCGAGCGCCGCCAGGGCCCGGGCCAGCGCGGCGTCCTCGCGTACCGGCACCCCCGCCTCGCGCGCGGCCGCGATGATGCGCTCGGCCACCTGGCCGCTGCCGGTCGCCACCACGCGCGGCGCGGCGTCGCCCGGCCGGTAGTGCAGCGCGCTGGCCCGCCGGCGCTCGTCAGGCATAGACATCCAGGGGTTGCCGGCGGGGTGCGACGGTGACGCTGACCGCCCGCGCCACCGTCTCGGACAGGGCCGCCCGGAGCGTCTCGGCCTCGGCGCGCGCGGCGTCCAGCGACGCGCCCGGGTCCACGGTCACCCCCAGGGCCAGCGCTCCCGCATCGAGGGCAAAGCGCAGGTCGACGTCGCCCAGGGCCGGGGCCTGGAACCGCACCGTCAAGGTGTGCGACTCAGAGCCGGCCGGGCCTCCCGGGCGCGCCTCACGCTCGGCCACCTCCAGCATGGCGCCGCCCGGCAGCGGGATGGTGGCGACCGGCGGGGGCGGCACCGGCTGGGCCCCGGGTGGCGGCTGAGCCCCCGGAGCCCGCTGGGCCGCCGCGGCCGGCTGGTCATCGGACAGGCTGAGCACGACCCGCTCCGGCGTCACCTCGCGGACGATCAGCCGGAGGTCATCCCCGGTGCGCACGTCCCTCGGCAGCTCGGCCTCCACCAGGAACCCCGCGATGCTCAGCGAGCCGCGTCCCGGCGCGTCGGCCAGGACCACGCGGGCCATCAGCGCGCGCCCGGGCACGACCTTGATCTCCGTACCCAGGACCGCGCGCAGGACACGAGGATCGACGGCGAGCGGCTGCATCGGCTCAAGTAAAGCCCACCCCCGGTCGAAAACACGGTTCGATGGATCCGGGCCTCTATATCGCCGCGTCGGGCATGCTGGCCGAGCAGGTTCGCCAGGACCAGCTCTCCAACAACCTCTCGAACGCGTCCACGCCGGGCTACGAGCCCCAGGCGGCCGACCAGAAGAGCTTCGGCGCGCTGCTGCTGGCCAACACGTCGACCGGGCAGCCGATCGGCGCGCTGAACACCGGCGTCACCATCGACAAGGTCGTCACCGAGTCCAACCCCACCCCGCTGCGCCAGACCGGCCAGCCGCTCGACTTCGGGATCGCGGGCACCGGTTACTTCGGGGTGCGGACCGCCTCCGGCGTCCGCTACACGCGGGACGGTCAGTTTCAGTCCAACGACCGCAGCCAGCTCACCGACCAGAACGGCAATCTCGTCCTCGGCCAGACCGGGCAGCCGGTCACGGTGAGCGCCCAGGGGACGGTCAACCCGTCGGCGCTCGGCGTCTTCAACGTCGCCAACCCGGCCGCCCAGGGCAACACGCTGGTCAGCGGGGCCGCCGCCGGCCGGGCCACCGGGGTGGTCCGGCAGGGCGAGCTCAACCAGTCCGGCGTCGATCCCATCCAGACGATGACCGACATGATCGCCTCGCTGCGCGCCTACCAGGCGGGCCAGAGCGCGATCCAGTCCATCGACCAGACGATGCAGGAGGACGCCTCCAGCGTCCCGTCCCTCGGAGGTGCCTGATGTTGCAGGGGCTCTACGCCGCCGCCTCCGGGATGGAGGCGCAGCAGACCGAATTCGATGCCATCTCCAACGACCTGGCCAACCTCAACACGCCCGGCTACCAGTCGACCGAGGTCGGGTTCCACGACCTGCTCTACAGCGGCGGCGGATCGGCCAGCGGCTCGACCGTGGCGACCGGGACCGGCGCGGCCTCGTCGATCGTCGGCCGCAGTCAGACCGAGGGCGCGCTGCAGACCACCAACAACCCGCTCGACGTCGCCATCACCGGCCCGGGCTTTCTCCAGGTGCGCCGCAGCGATGGCACCATCGGCCTGACCCGCAACGGGTCGCTCCAGCTTGACGCCCAGAGCCGGCTGACCGACCAGCAGGGCAACCCGCTGGTGCCGCCGATCCAGCTGCCCAAGGGGATGCAGCCCGGTCAGATGCACATCGCGGCCAACGGCACGGTGACCGCGGGCGGCCGGACACTCGGCCGGATCGCTCTCGTCGACGTTCCGGCCCCCACGCAGCTGCAGCCCGACGGCGGCAGCCTGTACAGCGTCACCGCCGGCAGCGGCCCGGCGCGTCCCGCCCGGGGCTCCGGGCTCCAGCAGGGCGCGCTGGAGGGCTCCAACGTCGATGTCTCCCAGGCGATGACCGACATGATCGACGCCCAGCGGACCTATCAGATGTCCAGCCAGGCGATCCAGTACCAGGATCAGATGCTCCAGATCGCCGACCAGCTCAAGAAATGAGCGCCCTCTCCGCCACATCGCTCAGCGCCTCGCTGCCGGCGCTCGATCCGGCGCTGGAGCCGGCCAGCGTCCGCAACGGAGGCCAGAAGGCCCAGGCCGCCTACCAGCAGGGGATGGCGTTCGAGAACGTGCTGGTCAACGAGTTGGCGCAGGAGATGACCGCCACCGCCGGCCTCGACGGCAGCAACGACGGGCTGGGCGGCAGCAGCGACAGCTCCGGCGGCTCCACCGGCCTGGCCGGCTCCGGCTCGGCCCTCGGTGCCTACTCCTCGCTCCTGCCCCAGACGCTGGCCACCAGCGTCATGTCGGCCGGCGGGACCGGGCTGGCGCTCCAGATCGCCCAGTCGATCGATCCCGCCCTTGACGCGCCCGCCCACGGAGGTAGGTCATGAGCGCGCTCGCCGTCATCGACCAGCCCGACAGCGTCCTCACCAACGACGTCATCGCCCACCTGGACGCTCAACTGGCATCCGCCCGCCGCCTGCTGGCCATCGTGCTGGAGCAGGGGGCGGCGATCCGGCGGCGCGACGTCGAGAACGTCGTGTCGCTCACCGGGATGCTGCAGGCCGAGCTCCAGCGCCGGGCGCTGATCGAGCGCGACCGCGCCCGGTTGCTGGAGCGCGCCGGCGCCCGGCTTGGCATCGCCCCCACCGCCGTGTCGATCAGCCTGCTCGACGCCGTGCTCGATCCCCAGCGCATCGAGGACGCCCACGCCCGCAGCGCGGAGCTGCGCGGGATGCTGGAGGAGATCCAGCGCCAGCACCACGTCAATCGCGCCCTGATGAACCAGGAGCTGTCGTTCCTCGACCACCTGCTGCGCCTCACCGACTCCGACGGCAACCTCGGCTACGACTCGGCCGGCGACCACAACCGGATGCGGGCTCCGCGGCTGGGCAGCCGCCACCGCGTGCTCGACCTCGAGGTCTGACGTCCGATGATCTCCACGTTCACCGGCTTGCAGACGGCGTTGAGCGGGCTGGAGGCCAGCCAGGCGGCGATCGACACCACCGGCGAGAACATCTCCAACGCCAGCACGCCCGGCTACACCCGCCAGGTGGTCAACACGATCGAGCGAGGCTCGCTGACCATCCCGGCGCTCTCCGAGCAGGGCGGCGGCACGGATCTCGGCACCGGGGCCAGCATCTCGAGCATCAGCCGGATCCGCGACCAGTTCCTGGACGTCCAGTACCGGGCCCAGAACACGCTGACCAGCAACGCCAACACCAACTCCTCCGAGCTCCAGCAGGTCCAGACGGCGCTCAACGAGCCGTCGAGCGCCGGGCTGCAGTCGGTGATGTCCCAGTTCTGGAGCGCTTGGTCGAGCCTGGCCAGCGACCCCACCAGCGCCGCCGCCCAACAGGCGGTCCTCGACGCCGGTCAGACGCTGGCGCAGACGTTCAACGGGGTCTCCGCGCAGATGACCACGGTCCAGTCCCAGGCGGGCCAGGAGTATCAGACGTTGATGGGTCCCAACGGGCAGGTGCAGCAGGATGCGAACCGGATCGCCACCCTCAACGGCCAGATCGCCCAGGCCACCCAGGCCGGCCAGACGCCCAACGCGCTGCTCGATCAGCGGGACAACCTGCTCGACGATCTGTCGGGCCTGGCCCAGGTCTCGGTGACCAACCAGAGCGACGGCACGGTGACGGTCGCCTTCGGTGGTGCCTCGACGCCGCTGGTCAACGGCACCACGGTGACGATGCCGTCGTCGTTCTCCTCCAATCCCGGCGGGCAGCTCGGCGCCCTGCTCGGCCTGTCGGACACCAGCCCCAACGGCACGATCCAGCAGTACCTGAATTCATTGGACAACGTGGCCGGCCAGGTGATCAGCTCGGTCAACGCGCTCCAACCCTCCAGTCCGTTCTTCAGCGGCACGTCGGCGTCGACGATCGCCGTCTCGCCGTCGACGACGGTCTCGTCGATCCAAACGTCGAGCTCCAGCACCTCCGGACCCGACCTGGCCCAGGGGATCGCCAACCTGGCCAAGGGTCCTGCCGATCAGGCGTACGCCGCGTTCGTCGGCCAGGTCGGCGACGGCGTCCAGGCGGCCGAGAACACGCAGACGACCTCGCAGGCCATCCTCACCGCGGTCTCCAACCAGCGTCAGAGCGTCTCCGGCGTGTCGCTGGACGAGGAGATGACCAACCTGATCCAGTTCCAGCAGGCCTACCAGGCCTCGGCCCGGGTCATGAACGCCATCAACAGCACGCTGAGCACGCTCATGAGCGCGGTCGGCTCCACCGGAATGTAGGGCCGGGGCGATGATCGGCCGCATCACCACCCAGATGACCGCCAATTCGATCCTGGGCAACCTCAACGAGGTTCAGGACCAGCTCGCCACCAGCGAGCAGGTGCTCTCGACCGGCCGCTCCATCAACCAGCCGTCGGACAACCCCTACGGCGCCAGTCTGGCCGTCTCGCTCAACCAGGACCTCTCCTCGCTGACCAGCTACTCCAACGCGGTCACCGACGGCACCGCCTGGACCTCCGCGGCGACCACGTCGCTGACGAACATCCAGAGCATGGTCCAGCGTGCCCAGGAGCTTGTCGTGGAGGCCTCCAACGGGACGCTGTCGCCCACGGACCTCTCGGCCAGCGCCGCCGAGCTCAACCAGCTGACCGAGGCGATCAAGCAGGAGGCCAACACCCAGTACAACGGCCAGTACATCTTCTCCGGCACCGCCACCGGCACCGCTCCGTACACGACCGGCAGCGACGTCTACCAGGGCAACAGCGGCGCCGTCACCCGGCAGATCGGACCCAACAGCTCGCTCCAGGTCAACGTGAGCCTCTCGTCGCTGCTCGGCAGCGGCCAGGGGGCCAACGACGGCGGGCTGCTCGACACGCTGCGCACCGTCGCCGCCGACATGACGAGTGGCACCAGCGCCGGCGTCGCCGACCTCTCGAGCCACCAGCTGACCAACCTGCAGACCAACCTGAGCTCGCTGGAGCAGCTGCAGGCCACCGCCGGCGCCGCCACGGATCGCCTGACGCTCGCCTCGACCCGGATCAGCAACCTCCAGACGAGCGACACGGCGGCCCTCTCCAACACCGAAGACGCCAACATGGCCCAGGCGATGACCACCTACTCCAACCAGCAGGCCGCCTTCTCGGCCGCGTTGCGCGCCGGGGCCAATATCGTTCAGTCTTCGTTGATGGACTTCCTCAACTAGATCGAGGAGATCGCGAATGGCATTGGCTATCGACAGCCCGCGCTTCGGGCACGTGGAGATCGACCCTGAGACCGTGATTGAGTTCCCGGACGGCCTGATCGGCCTCGGGGGCTCCCGGTACGCGCTGCTGACCAGCGACCCGGGCAACCCGATCGTGTGGTTGCATTGCATCGATGATCCGTCCCTCTCGTTGCCCGTGACCGATCCCCACCGGTACTTCTCCGACTACCGCGTGGCGCTCAACGACGAGGACGCCGACCGCCTGGGGCTCGACGACAGCGTGTCCGTCGACGTCTTCGTCACGGTCGTCGCCGCGTCCGAGCTCTCGGAGTTCACCGCCAACCAGAAGGCGCCGATCCTGATCTGGAACGGCCGTGGCCACCAGGTCATCAACCAGGCGCCCGGCTGCGATCTCCGCGCGCCGCTGTTCGCCGAGGTCCTGGGCGGGCACGGCCCCGCCGCCGCCTGATGCTCAACATCACCCGCCGCCGCGGCGAGCGGATCGTGGTTGGCGACGACGTGTTCGTCTCGGTGCTGGAGGTCTCGGGCCAGACCGTGCGTCTGGGGATCGAGGCGCCGCGGTCGGTCCGCGTCTACCGCGAGGAGATCTGGCTGGAGGTCAAGGCTCAGAACGAGGCGGCCGCCCAGGCCGCCGGCGCGGCGATGGCCGACCTTCCGGCGCCGCTCAAGTCAGCCGACGCATCGGCGGGGACGGCCGTCAACCGGACGCCCCCGCCCGCTACGCCACAAAGCTGAACAGCTGCTCGTCGGCGGCCAGGTTGGCCCGGAGCGTCTTGAGGATCTGGGCGTGCAGCTGGCACACCCGGCTCTCGGTCACGCCCAGGATCTCGCCGATCTCGCGCAGGGTGAGGTTGTAGACGTACAGGAGCACGGCGATCTTGCGCTCCCGGGGAGCGAGGCACTCGAACGCGGCGCGGAAGCGATCCTTGGCCGCCCCCGACAGGGCCGACGCCTCCGGATCGGTGTCCGCGTCGTCGCTGCACAGCGTGTCGATGCGCTCGGTGACGCTGTCGTCGTCGCCGCTGATCAGCGCGTTGAGCGAGCCGATCTGGGAGTTGGCGATCTCGTCCTGACGGGTGACCAGCTCGGCCGGGGTGACTCCCAGCGCGTCGGCCAGCTCCTCCCGGGTCGGCCGGCGGCCGTAGAGGCGGAAGAAGTTCTCCCGTGCCTTGCCCATTTCCCGGTCGAAGCGGCGGAGCGACCGCGGCGCCCAGTCGTTGCGGCGCAGCTCGTCGAGCACCGCCCCGTGGATCCGCGTCCACGCAAACTGCTCCAACGTGGCGCCCTTGTCCGGGTCATAGCGGTCGATGGAGCGGATCAGCGCCTCCAGGCCGCACGAGATGAAGTCGTCGACCTCGCAGCGGGCCGGGATCTCGCGCACCTTGCGATAGACGATGTACTTGACCATCGGCGCGAAGGTCAGCACGAGGCGGTCGCGCAGTCCGGCGTCGCCGGTCCGCTTGTAGGCACGCCAAAGTTCCAGCGCCTGATCAGCCGAGAGCCGATCGGCCCGTTCCGTAGTAGCCATCTCACCCACTTTTGAAGTTCTGCCTGGACCCAGGGCGGATGCCGATCCTCGGCTTTTCTGCTCTGAGTGGGGTAGTCGGTCGCTGACGCCCCGGGGCAGTATCGACCGCACCCACCGGTTTCTTTAGCGTCGCTGTCAGCGCGTCTCTCGGGGCCTACGACGGGTAGTCGTAGAAGCCCTTGCCCGCCTTGCGGCCGTGGTGGCCGGAGACCACCATGCGCTTGAGCAGCGGGGGCGGGGCGTACTCCGGGCGCTTGAACTCCTCATACAGCGAGTCGCACACGGCGTAGAGCACGTCGAGGCCGATGAAGTCGCACAGGGTGAGCGGGCCCATGGGATGCCCGCAGCCCAGCCGCATGCCCTCGTCGATGTCCTCGCGGCTGGCGAACCCGTCTTCGTACATGCGCACCGCGGCCATCAGGTACGGGACGAGCAGCATGTTGACGATGAAGCCGGAGCGGTCCTTGGTGCGGATCGGCTGCTTGCCGATCCCGCTGGCGAACTCCTCGGCGGTCGCCACCACGGCCGGCCGGGTCTCCAGGCCGACCACGACCTCCACCAGGCGCATGACCGGCACCGGCGAGAAGAAGTGCAGCCCGAGCACGCGCTCCGGCCGCCGGGTCCACGACGCCAGCTCGGCGATGGGGATCGACGAGGTGTTCGAGGCCAGGAACTGGGCGTCGGGCAACTGCAGGTCCAGCTGGGCGAACAGCTTGCCCTTGACCCGAGGGTCCTCGGTGACGGCCTCCAGCACGGCGTCGACTCCGCCGAGGTCGTCGAAGTCGGTGGTGTAGGCCACTCGGGCGATGAGGGCCTCGGCCTCCTCGGCGGTCAGCTTGCCGCGGGACTGCGCCCGCCCCACCGATCCGGCCAGCCGCTCGCGAGAGCGCGTCAGCGGCGCCCGCTCCGGCTCATACACGGTGACGTCGATGCCGTGGCTGGCTGCCGACTCGGCGATGCCGGAGCCCATGAAACCGCCGCCCACGACGGCGATCCGCGAGATCTGAACGGTGTCTCCCATCCCCTAAAGCGTTGCAATTCTTTGCGCGGGACGCGTCCTCGCTACGTTGGGGGCGTGGCCGTACTGCACGCCTCCGGTCTGACCAAGACGGTGGGCTCCGGCCGGGCTCAGCGGCGGGTCCTTGACGGCGTATCGCTCTCCGTACAGGCCGACGAGGTGGTCGCCGTCCTCGGCCGGTCGGGCAGCGGCAAGTCGACGCTGTTGCACCTCCTGGGCGGGCTCGACCGCCCCGACGGCGGGGAGATCCACCTGGCCGGCCAGCGCCTGACCGGCCGCAGCGACCGCGCGCTCGCCCGCCTGCGACTGCACCACGTCGGGTTCGTCTTCCAGCAGTTCCAGCTCATCGAGGAGTGCACCGGGGCCGAGAACGTGCTCTTGCCCACCCGGCTGCCGGGGGCGCCGCGGGGCGGGTCCCGACGGGCGGCGCGCCTGATCGACGAGCTGGGGCTGTCCGCCGTCGCCGATCACCTGCCCCACGAGCTCTCAGGCGGCGAGCAGCAGCGCTTCGCGCTGGCCCGCGCCCTGGTCAACGAGCCGGAGCTGGTGTTGGCCGACGAGCCGACCGGCAGCCTCGACGCCGCCAGCGGGGCCGGCGTGCTCGGGCTGCTGCGGGGTCTGCGCGGCCGGGCCGTGGTTATCGTCACCCACGAGCCGGACGCGGCCGGGATCGCCGACCGCGTCCTTCGCCTCAGCGACGGGCAGCTCGCCCATGCGCCGCCCTCGGCGCCGGGCGTCGCCCGCGCCCGGCCGGCATGATCGCCGCCGCGTTCGGCGAGGCCCGCCGCGGCCTCCGCGCTCGGCGCCGCCGGGTGCTCGGCACCGCGCTCGGGATCGCGCTGGCCGCGGCGATGCTCTCGGCGGCAGTCGTCGTGGCCGACGGCCTCGGCCTCGGTTTCCAGCGGTCGGCCGCGGCTGCCGGCCTGCCGGACCTGATCGTTCGCTTCAACCCGCAGCCCCGGGCGGCGGTGCTGAAGCGGATCCGGGCGCTGCCCGACGTGGCCGGATACGCCACGCGCCTGGAGTTGGACGACATCTCGATCGGATACGGCGCCCGCGCCCGCGGCGACGCGGTCGCCGAGGTGGTGGACCCGCGGGCCCGCCGCGGATATGCCGTCGTCGCCGGGCGCAACCTGTCGCCCTCCGGGCGGGAGGTGCTGCTGGAGCAGGCGTTCGCTCAGGCCTGGGGCGTCAGGTTGGGCAGCCGGTTCGACGTCGGAGGGCTGGGACCGCTCCGCGTCGCCGGCTTCGTCCAGGCGCCGGACAACGTCGGCTTTCCACTGGCCAAGCCCCGCTTCTACGTCTCCCGGGGCGCCGTCGACCGGGACGGCGATACGCGTGTCAACTACGCCGAGGTCTGGCTGCGCAACCCGGCGTACCTCAACCAGGTGCTCGTCCAAGCGCGCGACACCAGCTTCGGGCTGCGCGATCTCCGCTTCGCCACGCGGGCCGGAGTTCGCGTGCTGCTCGATCAGGCGGCCGGCATCGTCATCGACCTCCTGGTGGCGCTGTCGCTCATCGCGCTGGTGACCGCCGGCGTGATGCTGGCCGCGTCCGCCCGGGCCGAGGTGCAGCGCCGGCTGCGGACGATCGGCGTGCAGCGCTCGGTCGGCGCCTCGGCGGGGCACGTCACCCTGGCCCACGCGCTCCAGGCGGCGATCGTGGCGGTGCCGGCGGCCACGATCGGCTGCGCCGCGGGAACGCTGGCCGTGTACGCGCCCGCCGGCCGCCTGCTCACGCTGCTCAACGAGCCCCCGCCGGGCTGGGGGCTGGCGGTGCCGTTGGCCGCCTGCTGGGTGGCCGCGGTGGGGCTGCCCGTGGCCGGGGTGGCCTGGCCGGCCTGGCGGGCCTCCCGCCGACCGGTGGTCGACCTGCTGCGGGGAGGCGACGTGGCTCGCCCCTCCGCGGGCCGGTTCCGGGTGCTCCGGGGCGGCCCGGGGGTGCTCGGCGTCCGGCTCGTCGGCGCTCGCCGGGTGCGGCTGGTCGCCACCGTGATCACGCTCGGCCTGTCGACCGCGTTCGTGCTGTTGATGCTGTCGCTGGCCTCGGCGCTCAGCGCGCTGGAGACCGATCCGGCCGCGCTCGGCAAGCGCTATCAGTTGACCGCGACGCTGCCGCCGGCCTCCGCCGGGCGGGTCCGGCAGATCTCCGGCGTGCAGGCGGTGGCGCCCCGCTACGAGGAGGAGGCGGTCGACTCGTTCTCGCTGGGCGAGACGATCGACGTCATCGCCTATCCGGGCGACCACACCCGCTTCGAGGCGCCGCCGCTCATCGACGGACACCGGCTGCGCGGCACGGGCCAGGCCGAGGTCGGGCAGGGCCTGGCCCAGGCGCTCGGCCTCGCCCCGGGGGAGACGGTGGCCCTCGGATTGGGGAACGGACACGAGCTGCGGCTGCGTGTGGCCGGCGTCGTCAGCTCGCTGGACCAGGAGGGCCGGGTGGCGTATGTGCCGGCGGCGGCCCTCCTGCGCGCCGACCCGGCGGCGCCGTCGCAGCTGGCCGTATCGCTCACCCCCGGAGCCGACCAGGCCCGGGTGGACGCGGCGCTGACGGCGCTGGGCGCCGAGCCCGCCACTGCCACCGGCGCCACCGACCGGGGCGGCCCGCTGGTGGCGGTGCTGCGCACGATCCTGCGGGCGGTCGCGGTCGTCGACGGGCTCGTCTGTCTGTACGCCCTCGTCCAGGCGTGCGCGCTCACTATTCACGAGCGGCGGCGGACGGTCGCCGTCCTGCGGGCCGTCGGCGGCGGGGCCGGGGCCGTGCGTAGGCTCCTGGCCGGGGCGGCGCTGGCGCTCGTGGTGCCGGCCGCGGCGGTCGGCGTGGCGCTGGAGCGGTTCGTGTTTGGCCCCGCGCTGTCCCGGCTGGCCATCAACTACGCCACCCTCCCGCTGGCGGCCACCGGACCGCAGGTCCTGATCACCGTCGCCGGACTGCTGGCGGCGGCCGGGCTGGCCGCCCTGTGGGTGGCCCGGCAGGCGAGCCGGGAGTCGGTGATCGCCGGGCTGGCGGCATGAGGCGGGTGACCCGCCGCCGCGCGATGGGCGAGGCCCTGGCCGCCGCGCTCGTCCTGGCTGGGTGCGGCGGGGGCGGGCGGCGGGCCGCGACATCCGGGTCCACCCTGGCCTCCACCTGGGTCGACCCCGCCGGCGACGGCCGGTTGCGTCCCGGTCCGGGGGAGCCGATGGTCGCCCGCACGGAGCTCGGCCGACCCTCACCCGCGGTGCCCGGCGCCGCGGTCGCGCTCGCCCATGTCACCGACGCCCATGTCCTGGACGCCTCCTCGCCGGCCCGCGTCACGTTCCTGGACCGGCTCGGCCCGCCGTTTCAGTCGACGTTTCGCCCCCAGGAGACGCTGACCGCGCAGGTGCTGGCCGGCGCGGCGAACGCCGTCCGCGCGCTTGGCCCCGACGTCGTGCTCCAGGGCGGCGATCTGATCGACAACGACCAGTCCAACGAGCTGACCCATGGACTCGCCGCGCTGCGCGGCGGCCGCGTGGATCCCGGCCGGTACTACGGCGTCCAGCTGGCCGTGGACACGGACCCCTTCTACTACCGGCCGGACGTCGACGCGCCGCGGCACCCGGGGCTGCTGAGCCGGGCGGCCCGCCCCTTCGTGAGCGGCGGGGCCGGAGCGCCCCTTTATCCCGTGTTCGGCGACCACGACGCCCTCGTCGCCGGAGAGCTCGTGCCGACGCCGCTGACCAAGTCGCTGGCGGTCGGCGACCGGGCGCTGTGGGGCCTACCCTCCGGGCTGTCGCTGCCGCCGGGCGCGCGGGCGAGCGCCGCCGGGTCCCCGGACGGTCCGCCGGACCCCGGGATCGTCGACCCGTTCCTGCAGGCCGCGCTGGCCGGGCCCACCGTGCGCGTCCCGCCGAATCCGGCTCGGGTCGAGATGACGTTCGAGGAGGCGCTGTCCCGGCTGACCTCGGCCGCGGCGCCGGCCGCCCGGACGCGGATCGACGCCGCGGGCGGGCCGCGGCTCGACTACGCGGTCGACGTCGGTCCCCGGCTGCGATTGATTGTGCTCGACCTGGTGCGGCGGGACGGCGGCTCGGGCGGTCTGGTCGATTCCTCGCAGGCTGGCTGGCTGGCCAGCCAGCTCGATGCCGCGGGGCGGCGGGGGCGATGGGTGATCGTCGTGACCCATCAGCCCATCGACGGCGCCGCGGGCGGGGACGCCCTCCTGGCCCAACTCGACCGCTCGCCGCACGTCATCGCCCTGCTGTCCGGCCACACCCACCGCAACCAGATCGAGCCCCGGGCGGGGTACTGGCTGATCAGCACCGCGTCGTTGATCGACTATCCCCAGCAGTCCCGGGCGCTGCGGATCGTCCCCACCCGGGCCGGCGTGGCCATCCACACCTGGATGCTCGACCACGTCTCGCCGGGCTCGCTGGGCCCGATCGCCCGCCAGCTCTCCTATGTCGACGCTCAGGGCGGGCGCCCCGGCGGGTTCGCCGGCGCCCGCTCGGACCGCAACGCCGTCCTGTATCTCACCGGACGGTGACCTCGCTCGCTCGCCCGTGTAGGTCGACGAGCACGCGCGCCCCGAGGGGCTCGCTCAGCGTGACCGTGACCCGGCGCCCGAAGCCGACCGCGGGCCGCGCGCCCGGCGGCCCGATGTCCTCGGCCTCGGGCACCACGGCCACCGCTTGCCCGGACTCGACGACCTCCGCGGAGGCATAGCGCACGAAGCTCGGCGCGCCTCCCGTGAAGCGGTAGGTCAGCGTTGCGCCGTCCGCCTCTCCGCGGACCGGGGCGTGGCCGGGCTCCTGACCGCCCGGGGGCACGGGTCCGGGATCCGGGGGGGACCAGGCACCGGCCAGGGTCTCCGGGTCCAGGACGACGATCGGGCCGAGCGTCTGCTCGCTCGTCAGCTCCCAGCCCGGCAGCCATCGCGGCCCGCGGTCGGTCATCTGCTCGATGTCGGTGCGCCGCGCCGTCGTGATGACGATCGGCGTCTCGCCGTTCGGGCGCCGTCCCAGGATCTCCAGCACGGCATCGGGAACGTCGACCTCGGACTCGATCCAGCCGTCCAGGTACGCCCGCTTGGCGCGCTGGGAGCGAAACCCGTTGCGGGCGTGGGCCGCCGGGCCCAGGAGGACGAGCGGGCGCGGCTCGCGCTCCACGGGGAAGGCGTCCCACCGCGCGACGGCCCACCGGGCCCACTCCAGCGCGTCGGTCACTCGGGGACGAACCGCAGCCTGGGTCCCGTCTGGCCGCCGCCGGAGATGAACGTCGCGGTCGCCCGATTGAGCACGAAGGTCAGCGACGCGCCCTCGTCGGTGACGACCTCCAGCCTCCGCCCGTCTTCGGCCACCTGGCTGACCGTTCCGCGCACCGTCGTGCCCAGGTAGTCGATCTCGACCTGGCGTCCGGGGGTGGGCATGGCGCGGAGCGGCACGAGATGTTGATAGCAGGGCGGCCGCCGGGCTCCAGGCGAACCCGGCGGCCACGTGTCTAGACCCCCAGCTCCTGCGGCGCCATGGCGGCGCCCTCCAGCCCCAGCGAGACCTCGCCCTCGTCGCACGCCTGCGGGAGCTTCGTCGGGCGTGGCAACGACCCGACCAACTCGGTGGGAATGGGCACGTTCGACCTCCCAGATGGGGTGGGTACGGCGGACGGGCCTGTTTGGTTTCGGCTCGACCGGGCGATCCCTTTACGGTCGAACATACTCCTCCGTTTGGGAGAGGGTCAACCCGCGTTGACCGTCGACCGCTAACCTGCGCGACCCCGCGCAACGAGCTAAACAGCAGAAAGCGAGGCCCTCGATGGCCGCCCCCAAGAGACAGTTCCTGTTCACATCGGAATCGGTCACCGAAGGACACCCGGACAAGGTGGCCGACCAGATCTCCGACAGCGTCCTGGACGCCGTCATGGCGCAGGACCCGAACGGACGGGTCGCGTGTGAGACGCTGGTCAACACGGGTCTGGTCGTCGTCTCGGGCGAGATCTCGACGACCGCCACCTTCGATGTACAGGACATCGCTCGCGAGGCGATCCGCCGCATCGGCTACGTCGACGCCGCGCTGGGCTTCAGCGCCGATTCCTGCGCCGTCCTCAACGCGCTGGATCGGCAGTCGCCCGACATCGCCCAGGGGGTCGACGAGGCCTACGAGCAGCGCGACTCGGGCGCGACCGGCGACGAGTTCGACCTCGCGGGTGCGGGCGACCAGGGCATGATGTTCGGCTACGCCACCCGTGAGACGCCGGAGCTGATGCCGCTGCCGATCGCGCTCGCCCACCGCCTGGCTCAGCGCCTGTCGCAGGTGCGCAAGGACGGCGTGCTTGATTACCTGCGTCCCGACGGCAAGACCCAGGTCAGCGTGCGCTACGTCGACGGCCGGCCCGCCGCGATCGAGAAGCTGCTCATCTCCACCCAGCACGCCGAGGGCGTCGAGGACCGGATCCGCGACGACCTGTGGGAGCACGTGGTCGTGCCGATCCTGCCCGCCGACCTCTACGACGCCGCCGGATTGCGCGCCGACTTCTTGGTCAACCCCACCGGCCGGTTCGTCATCGGCGGTCCGGTCGGCGACGCCGGCCTGACCGGGCGCAAGATCATCGTCGACACCTACGGCGGCATGGCCCGCCATGGCGGCGGCGCCTTCTCGGGCAAGGACCCGTCGAAGGTCGACCGCTCCGCCGCCTACGCCGCCCGGTGGGTGGCCAAGAACATCGTCGCCGCCGGGCTGGCCGGGCGGGCCGAGGTCCAGGTCGCCTACGCGATCGGCGTCGCCCGTCCGGTGTCGGTCATGGTCGAGACGTTCGGCACCGAGGCCGCCGGACTGTCGCCCGAGGGGATCGAGACCCTGGTGTCCGACCACTTCGACCTGCGCCCGGCCGCGTTCCGGGCGCGGCTGGACCTGCACCGCCCCATCTACCGGGAGACCGCGGCGTACGGCCACTTCGGCCGCGACGGGTTCTCCTGGGAGGAGACCGACATGGCGGACGCGCTGCGCGACGCCGCCGGCCTGGGCGACGCCAGCGAGGAAGAGGTGGCCGCGTGAGCATCACGGTCGTCGGTTCCATCGCGTTCGACTCGGTCGAGACCCCGTTTGGTGAGCGCGACCGGATGCTCGGCGGTGCGGCCACGCACTTCGCGCTGGCCGCGTCGCTGCTGGACCAGGTCCGGATCGTCGGCCCGGTCGGCGACGACTTCGGCGACGAGGAGCTGGCCATCCTCCAGACGCGGGGGTCGAACATCGATGACGTGGAGCGCGTGTCCGGCGGCAAGACGTTCTTCTGGAAGGGCAAGTACGGCTGGGACCTGAACTCCCGGGACACGCTCGACACGCAGCTCAACGTGTTCGAGCACTTCCAGCCCAAGCTCTCCGAGGCGTCGCAGAACTCGGAGGTGCTGTTCCTGGCCAACATCCAGCCGGGTCTCCAGCTCCAGGTGCGCGAGCAGTGCGCGGCGGCGAAGTTCGTAGCGCTCGACTCGATGAACCTGTGGATCGACATCGCCCGCGATGAGCTGCTGGAGATCATCGGCCGGGTCGACTGCCTCGTTTTGAATGACGAGGAGCTGCGCCAGCTGACCGGGAAGCCGAACCTGTTCTCGGCGGCCCATCAGATCCTGAATTCGGGCCCGCCCGCCCCAACCATGATCGTGGCCAAGCAGGGCGAGTACGGATCGGCGCTCATCACCCCCGATGACTTCTTCGCCCTGCCCGCCTACCCGCTGCACCAGGTCGTCGATCCCACCGGCGCCGGCGACACGTTCGCCGGCGGGTTCGTCGGCTTCATCGCCCAGCACGTCGATCAGGTCCACGACCCCGAGGTGCTGCGCAACGCCATGGCCTACGGCACGGCGCTGGCCTCGTTCAACGTCGAGCAGTTCGGCACCGAGGGCCTGCAGGACGCAGATCCGCGAGCCGTCCACGCTCGCGTCGACGACCTGTGGCGCTTCGCTCGGTTTGAGCGCATGGAAGTGGCCTTGGTCGATTGACCTCCGCGGTCTCGGTGCGCGCGGTCCGGGCGGGCGACGAGGCCCGGCTACGCGCGCTGCGGCTGCGCGCCCTGGCCGACAGCCCGGAGGCCTTCGCGGCCACCGCCGAGCAGGAGGCGCAGCTTCCCGCCTCGCACTGGGCCGAGCTGACCCACCAGAGCGAGGTGGCCGATCACCTCGCCATCTACGTCGCGGTCAACGGCTCGGACTGGCTGGGCATGGGCGCCGGGCGCTGGCATGACCGCGAGCGCGGCATCGCCCAGCTGTGGGGCATGTGGGTCGACCCATCGGCCCGGGGACTCCGTCTGGGCGAGCGGCTGGTGGCCGACGTCCGCGGCTGGGCGGCCGTCCACGGAGCGCGCTTCCTCCGCCTCGGGGTGGCGACCCGGCCCGGCGACGCCACCGCGTTCTACGAGCGCCTCGGCTTCGTGCCGACCGGCGAGACGCGGATGATGCGCGCCGATCCGACCCGGCCGGCGCATTTTCTGGTGCGCCCGGTTTAGCCCCGGGGGCGGTGCAGCAGCGCGCCGACGATCCCGGTGCCGAACAGCAGGACCACGAGCAGCGCCAGCACGTCGAGCCAGTTCAACCCGTTGTCGGCGATGTCCCGCACGGTCAGGGCGCCGATCGCGGCCGTGAACAGGAGGACCACCGCGAGCAGCAGGAACCTCATCGGTACGCCGCCGCGGTCGGGGGCGTCGGCTTGCGCCGCGTCGCCAGCACGCGGATCGCCGCCAGGCCGAACAGGAAGCCGCCGATGTAGGACACGTAGGCAAACCCGCCGTCGCCGATCAGTCCGGCCGCCGCGAACGCCGCCTGCATGACCACCCAGGCGCCGACCATGACCAGCGTCGGGATCTCGATTACGCCGAAGAAGAAGACGATGATCACCAGCGCCAGCACCCGGGCGTTGCGGTACAGCAGGAGGTAGCCCCCGAGCACCGCCGCCACCGCGCCGGCGGCGCCGATCGTCGGCGTGGTGGCGCCGGGGTCGACGGCCAGCACCACGCCGAGGGCGACCAGGCCGCCGGCGACGTAGAACGCCAGGAAGCGGACCGGCCCCATCGAGTCCTCGACGTTGGTGCCGAACAGCCACAGGAACCACACGTTGCCGATCAGCTGCACCACCGACGCATGGACGAACATGCTCGTGAACACCGTGCCGACGGCCAGCGTCCGGGCCGCGGTGGAGCCGGCCACCATGTAGACGACGATGTTGGCGACGATCAGCGTGACCGTCGCCACCGGGAAGCGGTCGAGCGGGATGTTGTCCTTGATGGGGATCACGCGCGCCGCAGAGGTTACGGCCGCGCGCCTCCCCGGGCGAGGACGAATGCGGGCGCTGCTCAGACCAGGCCGACGGGAGCGTTGGCCGACACGATCCGCCATGGCTGGCGATCGTCGCCGGTCAGCGCGAGCGTCCAGCGCTCGGTGAAGCTCGTCCGGCGCGTCCGGCTGCCAGCCAGGACCGCGGTCGTGTCCCGGTTTTCGATGTAGCGATTGCCGGTGATGTCCACCTCGATGGTCATCGTCGGCGGCTCGGCGCCGGCGTCCAGGTTGACGATCCGGATCCGGTTGACCGTCGGCCCGCGGACCACCATGCGCACAGTGCCGCTGGTGTCGCCGGCGTACAGGAGGTCGCGAGTGGCCGCCGGGGTGGCCACGGCCTTGAGGATGGCGTCGTCGCCGTCGACGGCCTGGGCCCAGGCGCCGACCGCCCGCCGGGCGGCCACCTCCAGGACATCCGGCGCGAACCGGCCGTCGGCCAGGCTGAGGTCCATCGCCGCCGCGTGGGCGTCGCCGTCGTACTGCAGGTCGGCCACCTCGGCCACCTTGACCCCGTCCGGGACCTGGTCGGCGACCGCGCCCTCGATCAGAGCCTCGTCGCGCATGCCGGTCTCATCCGACCACGCCGAGGCGACGATCTGGTCGTCGAGCGCGTGCTTGCCCTCGGCCCCCTGCTCGATGGACGCCAGGATCCAGCGGCCGTTTCTCTTCTGCAGGGTCCAGAACTCCCGGAGCCGGGTGATCTCGCTCAGGCTGCCCGTGCGCTTGAGGTGCTGGCCGAACTGGTCGACGACGTAGTCCTTGAGGCGGGCGTCGATCCGGACGACCACGTGGTCGGTGTCCGGATTGCCCGTGTGGGTGAGGCCGACGTACTCGATGGCGGGCTCGCCGATCGGCTCCACCCGGTTGCGCCAGCCCCGGCGGTCGAAGTCGTCCAGCCGCCGATCCCATTCGGCCAGCAGGTCCGGGGAGACCAGCCGCTTCATGGTGGTGCGGTCGCCGGCGTCCCAGGCGTGCTCGATGTCCATGAACAGCTGCTTGGCGGTGGCCCGGACCTTGTCCGGCGCGAAGTCGGGATCGTCCTCGGCTGCTTCGGCGGCGGCCAGTTCGACGCGGCGCTCCCGCTGGGAGTTGCGCCGCTTGCCGCCACCGCGCTGCCCGGCGCGGGCGGCCAGCCAGGCCTGCAGCTTGGGCATCCCGCGGGTGGCGAACCACCACATGAGGCCGAGGGCGACGAGGATGAGCAGCCCGAGGCCGTGGCCGAGGAGCGCAATCCGGAACAGCAGCTGGAACAGGATGAACAATGCGAAGCCGCTGCCGCCGCCGCCACCGCCGCCCCCTCCGCCGCCGCCGGAGAACCCGGCGGAGCCGCCGCCGGCCGACGCGAACGCGGCCGGAGCGACGATCAGCGCAATGAGGAGCGCCGCCAGCGCCGCCAGTGCCAACCGTTTCCTGTTCATGCAATCTCCCTCAACGGCCCGATGCCGGGCTCGGTCTGCGCGACGTGCTGGTCCGCGTGGTAGCTGGAGCGGACGAGCGGCCCGGCTGCCACGTGCTCGAACCCCAGCTCGTACGCGGCCTTCTCGAGCCGTTCGAACTCATCCGGATGCCAGTAGCGGACGATGGGCAGGTGTCTCTCCGTGGGACGCAGGTATTGACCAACGGTAAGCACCTGAACGAAGTTCTCCCTAAGTTCTGCCAGCGCGTCGACCATCTCGTCGAACGTCTCGCCCAGCCCCACCATCAGCCCGGACTTGGTGACGACTTCGTCGCCGCCGTACTCCTTGGCGTTGCGGAGCACCCGCTTGGACCGCTCCCAGGTCGAGCCCCTGCGGGCGACCGAATACAAACGCGGGACGACCTCGACGTTGTGGTTGAACACGTCGGGCCGTTCGGCGATGACCTTGGCCAGCGGCATCTCCGAGCCGCGGAAGTCCGGGGTGAGGACCTCGACCTTGGTCTGCGGCGACTGGTGGCGGATCTGCCGGATGACTCCGACGAACGCCGAGGCCCCGTAGTCCGGGAGGTCATCGCGGTCGACGCTCGTGATGACCGCGTGGCGGAGACCCATCTTGGCCACGGAGCGGGCCACGCGGGCGGGCTCCAGCGGGTCGTTCCAGGTGGGCTTGCCGGTCTTGACGTTGCAGAAGCCGCACCGGCGGGTGCACGTATCGCCGAGGATCATGAACGTCGCCGTGCCGCGCTGCCAACACTCGCCGATGTTGGGGCAGGCCGCCTCGCGGCAGACCGTGTGCAGGTTCTCGGACTCGATCAGCTCGTTGAGCTCTCGGTAGCGCGGGCCGCCCGGCGCCGGCACCTTGAACCAGGGCGGCTTGCGCGTCTTGTGCGGGAGCGTCTCGGGTCCCAGGACGCTCAGGACATCCGCGATGCCCCCAGGGTTGGAACGTGAACGGGTTGGCACAGGTTTAAGGCTACTCTGGCGCAGTCCGTGACCCACCTGTCACGCGATTTCCGGCACGCTTCGGGGATGGGTGCTCGGCGAGAAACCGGAACATATGGCCGGTTAGACGCCGAGCTGGCCGGACTGGCGGCCGAACAGCACCTGGTGTTCTCGTTGGCCGACCTCGCCAAGATCGGACTGAGCGCGTCGGCCGTCCACAAGCGCACCGCATCTGCCCGCCTTCATCGCATCCACCGCGGCGTCTACAGCACCGTCCCCAAGGACCAGCTCCCCTGGCGCAGCCAGTACATGGCCGCCGTCCTGGCCTGCGGCGACGGAGCGGCCATCTCCCACCGGGAGGCCGCCCATCTCCACAACCTTCGTCCGAGCAACCGGGACACCATCGACGTCCTGGTGCCTCGCCGGCGGGCGCCCAACGTGCCGGGCCTCACCGTCCACACCTCCCTGACGCTCACCGACGACGACGTCACTGAGGTGGACGGCATCCCCTGCACCACCATCGCCCGCACGCACCTCGACCTGGCCGCCGTCGTCTCCCAGCCGCAGACCGAGCGCGGGCTCAACCAGGCAGAGGTCATGCGGGTGTTCGACCTCCGCGCCCTCCGGGACCAGCTGGATCGAAACCCCCGCCATCCCGGGACTCCTCAGCTGGACAGAGCGCTCAAGCTCTACAGGCCGGACACCGCGCCCACCGAGAGCGACAGCGAGGAGGTGTTCGTCGCCCTGTGCCGGGCCAACGGGCTGCCGACACCAGAGCGCCAGGTCTGGTTCACGTTCGCCGATGGGCACGACGCGTTCCGGGCCGACTTCGTGTGGCGCGCGCAGCGGCTCGTGCTGGAGGTCGACAGCCGGACCTTCCACGGGACGGCGCGGGCGTTCGAGGCCGACCGGCTGCGCGACCAGCGGCTGACCAAGGCCGGCTGGCGGGTCGTCCGTGTCACCCGCCGGCAGCTGGAGCAGGAGCCGGCGTGGGTGGTGGGGCTGGTGCGGGACCTGCTGGGTCAGGCGAGGGCGCCGACCGCGCCCACGGCCGCTTCCAGCCGTGCCCGGCTGATCAGCCGCTGACGGCGGTCCAGCGCCCGGGCCACCTCGAAGGCCGCCCGCTTGCGGAAGCAGTGCATCTGGCCGGCCGACCGCTCGGTCTCGGCGATCAGCGAGGTCATCCGGACCCCGGTCAGCCCGCAGGCGACGACCCACTCGAACGGCGCCAGGTCGTTCTCGACGTTGACCGCCCACCCGTGGGTCGTGACCCCCCGGCTCAGGTGGACCCCGATCGACGCGATCTTGCGGTCCTCCACCCAGACGCCGGTGTAGTCCGGGCCGTCCTCCGGCCGCGCCCGCACGCCGGCCACGCCCTCGGCGCGCAGGGCCTCCACCAGGCCCCGCTCCAGCGTCCGGACGTACTCCAGCACGTCGTCGACCCGCACGATCGGATAGCCGACGAGCTGGCCGGGGCCGTGGTAGGTGATCTTGCCGCCGCGGTCGACGTCGACGATGTCGATGCCGCGGTCCCGGTACCAGTCCTCGGTCATCGGCAGCTCGCCGGGGCCCGACCGCCGGCCTCGGGTGTAGACGGGCGGATGCTCCAGCACGAGCATCACGTCAGGGACCGACTCCTCCTGGCGGGCGGCTCGCACGCGCTCCTGGAGGGCGAGCGCCTCTCGGTACTCGACCGTCCCCAGCTGACAGACCCAGAGCTCCGGCATCGCCGCTACAAGGCTAGGCCTTCGAGCCGCTGCTTGATCGTGGCCAGGAACTGGGCGCTCAGCGCCCCGTCCAGCGCCCGGTGATCCCAGCTCAGGCCGAGAATCGTCATCGGCCGGATGGCGATGGCGTCGTTGCCCTCGGCGTCGGTCACAACCACCGGGCGCTTGACCACGGCCTCCAGGTCCAGGATCCCCACCTGCGGTTGGTTGATGATGGGGGTGGCCATGATCGACCCGTACTGGCCCGGGTTGGTGATGGTGAACGTCCCGCCCGTGACATCGTCCGCGGTCAGCTCCCGGGCTCGCGCTCGGCGAGCCACGTCCTTGATCCGGGCGGCCAGCCCCTCCACGGAGAGCTCTTGCGCCCGGTGGATCACCGGCACGATCAGCCCGTCTTCGCCAAGGGAGACCGCGATGCCGAGGTTCACGTCGCTCACGCGTGCGTAGTCCTCGCCGTTGAGCCACGCATTCAGGGCCGGGTGCTCCCGCAGGGCGTCGATCGTCGCCCGGGCCACGAAGGACAGCGCGGTGACGCCCAGTTTGGCCCGCGCCGCCTCGACCCGGCTCATATCGACCTCTATCCAGGTCGTGCATGTCGCGGCGGTCTGCAGGGACTGGCGCATCCGTTCACCGATCTGGCGGCGCATGCGGGACAGTCCGTCGCCGTCGGCCGGCGCCGGGGGCGCCGCCGGTGGGGGAGGGGCCGCCGCGGGCGCGGTCGGAGGGACGGGGTCCGGCCGGTACGGGCTCTCGATGTGCAGGGGCGGCTCCTCGACCGGCGCGGCGCCGCCGCCGCCGTCACCGTTGACCACCGCCATCACGTCCTGCTTGCGGACGCGGCCGTTGCGTCCCGTCCCCGTTACCTGGGATAGGTCGATCCCGTGCTCGGCGGCGATCCGCGACACGACGGGGGAGTAGCGCCGGCCGGCGCCCGCGTCCCGGGCTGCCGCCGGGGGCGCCGCGGGCGTGGCATCCGCGGCGGGCGAGGCGGCCGCTGTCGGGGGCGGGCTCGGCTCGGCGGGGACGTCGCTGTCTCCGGTACTCAGCCGCGCCAGCACGGTTCCCACCGGCACCGTCTCGCCGACCTCGACCAGGATCTCGGTGACTACCCCGGAGGCCGGCGCGGGCACCTCGGTGTCGATCTTGTCGGTGGAGATGTCGCAGATCGTCTGCTCGGCCTCGATCTGCTCGCCGACGGCGACGCGCCAGGCGACGATCGTGCCCTCGGCCACCGACACCCCCATCTGGGGCATCGTCACATCGAGGGTCTGCGCGGTGGGCTCAGTAGTCGAGGAGCTCACGGCACGCCTCCCGTACGCGATCGACTCCGGGCAGGACCGCCTGCTCCAGCGGCGGCGAGAACGGGATCGGCACGTCGGGCGTCGCCACCCGCACGACCGGCCCGTCGAGGTCCTCGAAGCCCTTCTCGGCGATGAGCGCCGCTACCTGGGCCCCCGCGGCGCAGGTCACGTTTGCCTCGTCGACGATCACCACCTTCGAGCAGCGCGCCACCGAGTCGAGGATCGCCGCCTCGTCCAGCGGCACCAGCGACCGCAGGTCCAGCACCTCCACCGACGCGCCGTCCAGATCCGCCGTGGCCTCCAGCGCCACGTCGACCATGGCGCCGTAGGCGATGACGACCAGGTCTGACCCCGCCCGCGCCACCCGGGCGGTGAACGGCGTCTCGTACACGCCTTCGGCCACCTCGCCCTTGACCCGCCGGTACAGGTGCTTGTGCTCCATGAAGCAGACCGGGTTGGGGTCGCGGATGGCGGCGTGCAGCAGGCCCTTGGCGTCCTCGGC